>DAHUXE010000181.1 GCA_027307325.1 Gammaproteobacteria bacterium
GGCGCCGGCGGCGGGCGCCGCACCCTCGGCCGGTACCGCGGCAGCGGCCTCGGCGGCCACCGGCTCCGGCTCCTCGGCGCGCGGCGCGTGGATCGATACCACGGGCGCATTGCGCTGCGTCAGCTCCGGGATGGAAACCCCCGCGGGCAGCGGAATGTCGGCGAGGAACCTGGTGTCGTTCAGGGCCATTGCGGAGAGGTCCATCTCGAGGAACTCCGGCAGGTCCTTCGGCAGGCAGCTCACCTCGACGTCGGCGCGCATGTGCGACACGACGCCGCCCTCGTTCTTCACCCCGGGCGCAATGGTCTCGCCCTTGAAGTGAATCGGCAGGCGGATGCGGATCTTCTCGTCCGCCACCACGCGCTGCAGGTCGATGTGCACCACCAGGTTCTTCGCCGGGTGCATCTGCACGTCCTTGATGATCGCTTCCTGCGCGCGCTCGCCGATCTTCAGCTGCACGATCGAGGAATAGAAGCGCTCGTCCGCGATCATGGTGAGCAGGCTCTGCTGATTGAGCGTGAGCGCCTGGGCGTCCTGGTGGGCGCCGTAGAGAATGGCGGGAACCTTGCCCGCGTGACGCAGGCGGCGGCTCGCACCCTTGCCTTGCGTCTCGCGGAGCTCCGCGCCGACGGTGAATGAAATACGCATGTCAGATCTCCATTAGTTGCTCAAACGATGCCGGCCCGCGACCAGGCCGGCACACCTACTTCAACAGGCCGAAATCGCAGCAAGCGATCTCGGCCTAATCAACATACAACGAGCTCACCGACTGCTCGTCGAGGATGCGGCGGATGGTCTCCGCCAGCAGCTCCGCGACCGACAGCTGCCGGATGCGCTCGCACTTCTGGGCCTCGGCGCTGAGCGGAATCGTATCGGTCACGACCAGCTGATCGAGCGCCGACTTGGAGATCTTCTCCACCGCCCCGCCCGAGAGCACCGGGTGAGTGATATAGGCGACTACCCGCGCGGCCCCCTCGTCCTTCAGCGCCTGCGCCGCCTGGCACAGCGTGCCTGCGGTATCGACCATGTCGTCGACGAGCAGGCAGGTCCTGCCCTCGACCTCGCCGATGATGTTCATCACTTTCGACTCGTTCGGTCGCGGACGGCGCTTGTCGATGATGGCGAGATCCGCATCATCGAGGCGCTTGGCGAAGGCGCGGGCGCGTGCCACGCCGCCCACGTCCGGCGACACGATGATGACGTTGCGATACGCCTGCTTCCAGGCATCGCCGAGCAGCACCGGCGAGGCGTACACGTTGTCCACCGGGATGTCGAAGAATCCCTGTATCTGATCCGAGTGCAGGTCGATGGTCAGGAGGCGATTGACCCCGGCGCTGCCGAGCATGTTCGCCACCAGCTTGGCGCTGATCGCCGAGCGCGTGGCGCGCGGCCGCCGGTCCTGGCGCGAGTAGCCGAAATACGGCACCACCGCGGTGATGCGCGCGGCCGAAGCGCGCCGCGCCGCGTCCACCATCACCAGCAGCTCCATCAGCGAGTCGTTCGCCGGCGGACAGGTCGACTGCACGATGAATACCTCGCGCCCGCGCACGTTCTCCATCAGCTCGACGTTGATCTCGCCGTCGCTGAAGCGCCCCACGTAGGCACGGCCGAGCGGCGTCTGCAGGCTCCGCGCGATGTCGTGCGCCAGCGCGGGAATCGCGTTGCCGGCGAACAGCGCCAGTGTGTCGCTGATACTCATGCTCTATACGCGTTGCGCGCTGCTGATCCTCGGGACGTCGGAACGGACAATCGAAAAACTGGCTGGGGTGGAAGGATTCGAACCTCCGAATGGCGGGATCAAAACCCGCTGCCTTACCACTTGGCGACACCCCAGCATGATCGAGTCGCGCAAAGGTGGCGGGCATCTTACAGCCGCCTCACGGGCCGTGCCCCTGCCGCAACCGTTTAAGTACCGGCGAGGCGTTCAGCCCGCGCGCTACCGTGCTCTTCCAGCGGTCCGGAACGCGCGCCGCGAGGCGCTCCGCCTCGATGGCGCTCCCGAACCCGGCGAACACGCACGAGCCCGTGCCCGTGAGATGCGCCGGGGCGAAGCGGCCGAGCCAGTCGAGCGCCTCGCCCACCTCGGGGAAGAGCCGCCGCACGACCGGCTGGCAATCGTTGCGCCCACCCGAGTCAAAAAAGGCGCGTATTGTGATGAGGGGGGAATTTCGTGTCAATTCAGGGCTCTGGAACACCTCACGGGTGCTCACCGCGCAGCCGGGATGAATGATGAGATACCACCGCTCGGGAAGCTCGACCGGTGTCAGCCGCTCGCCGATCCCCTCCCCCCAGGCCGATAAACCCCCAATGAAAACAGGCACATCCGCACCCAGCGGTAGCCCGAGGGCGACGAGCTCGGGGGTGCGGAGCCCGCAGTCCCAGATCTCGTTGAGCGCAACGAGGGTCGTCGCCGCATCCGAGCTCCCCCCGCCGAGGCCCCCGCCCTGCGGGATACGCTTGAGCACCCGCAGGTCTGCCCCGAGGGGTGTTCCGCTCGCGGCCTTGAGCGCGCGCGCGGCGCGCACCGCGAGATCCGACTCCGCGGGCACGTCCTTCGGACCCTCGGCACGCTCGATCGCGCCATCGGCGCGCACGCGGATCGCGATCGTGTCGGTGAGGTCGATGAGCTGAAAGAGCGTCTGCAGCTCGTGGTAGCCGTCGGCGCGGCGCCCCGTGACGTGCAGGAAGAGATTGAGCTTCGCCGGCGCCGGCCAGCAGCTCTCGTCCGTGCTCACCAGGCGCCTCACGATTGCCAGTCTTCCACCAGGAGCTTCACGCGCACGTCGCCACGCTCGAGCGTCAGCCGTGCCGGCAGCCACTCGCCCCCCACCGCGGTGTAGCTGCCGTAGTCGATGCGCCAGCCATCCTGCTCGAGGCGCAGGAGGCGCTGCCGCGGGGGATCGAGGGTCTCGGCGTCAGGCAGTGCCGGATCCGGGACGCCGAGGATCCAGTAGCGCAGACTCGCGAGCGGCGGGTCGAAGCCTAAGCGCGTATCGAGCTCGGCATGCGCCGCATCGCTCGTGAGGCGCGCCCCGCTCGCCGTGACTATATCGAGCCTGCTCCCCTCGGCGTCGACGTGCACGGCGCCGGCGCCGAGCGGACCTTCGAGCGCGAGCCGCGCGCGATTGCCGTCCTGCGCCCAGCGCAGCCGGGCGTTGAAGCCCGCACCCGCGGCGGCGACCGCTACGCGTCCCTTGAGCCCGAAGTGCTCGCGCGCCTGCAGCTCGGCGCGGCGCGCGGCCCAGGGAGGCGCGGCCGGTGCGGGAACCGGCGCGGTGCGGCAGCCGGCCAGCACCACGAGCGCTGCGGCTGCCGCGCCCCACGCCCGCCTATTTCGCATCCGGGATGAACCGCTCGAGCGTCGCCTTCAGTGGTTTGGACTCCGGCTCGCGGGCGAGTGCCGCCGCCCACACCCTGCGCGCCTCGCCCTGCTCACCGCTCGCCCACAGGGCCTCGCCCCAGTGCGCGGCGATTTCCGCATCGTGATCGATGGAGTAGGCGCGCGCCAGCATACCGGCGGCTGCGCGGGCGTCGCCGCGGCGGACGTGCACCCACCCGAGGCTGTCGAGCGCCGCGGGATTATCGGGCATCACGTTGAGCGCGCGGCGGATGAGCCCCTCGGCACGTGGCAGCTCGAGCGAGTGATCGGCGAGCGTGTAGCCGAGCGCATTCTGCAGCGAGGGATCGTCGGGCCGCTGAGCGAGCAGCTGCTCGAGCGCGCTCACCGACTCGTGCACGTGCCCCGCCTGCTCGAGTATCACCGCGCGGTCGTATTCGATGGACGGGTGCTGCGGATGGCGCTCGAGCGCGGTCGAGAGCACCTTGAGGCTCGCGTCCGCCTCGCCGTGATCGGCGAGCAGATGGGCCTTGGCGAGCGTCAGGCGCAGCTCGTCCTCCGGATGCTCGGCGGCGTAGTCATCGAGCAGCGTGAGCGCCTCGGTGCGCGCGTTGTCGGTGTGGGCGGCGCGCTCGAACAGCAGCGCCGCAGCGCGCGAGCGCGCCGGCACCGCGACCGAGGAATCGTACAGCCGGCGGTATTCGGCGAGGGCGCCCTCCGGGTCGCCGTCGCGGGCGGCGATGTCCGCCAGATAGAGCTGCGTGGCTTCGTTCCCCTCGCCGCTCGCGAGCAGTGCCCCGAAGCGCAGCCGCGCCTCCTTCAGGTCTCCCGACTGGTAAGCGAGCAGGGCGAGCCGCCGGTCGATCTCGGCGATCGCAACGCCGCCGGTGCCGCGCAGGTTCTCGAGCTGCTGATGCGCCTCCTCGACGCGGTCGAGCGCGGCCAGGACCTCCGCCAGCTCGAATCCGCCGCGCACCGGATCTAACGCGACCGCCGAGCGGGCGGTGGCGATGGCGTGATCGGCGTCGCCGCGCAGCACGTAGGCGCGCGCCAGCACATGCAGGGCCGCCAGATCCTTCGGGTCGTGGGCGAGCGCCCGCTGCGCAAACTCTTCGGCGCGCTTGCCGTCGTAAGCAGCCAGCGCCAGCTCGCCGAACAGCGCGAGCACCTGCGGCTCGCCCGCGGTGGGCTCCGGCACGGCACTCATCGCGGCGAGCACCGCCGAGGCGTCGGTCTCCTCGAGCAGCAGAGACACCAGATCAGCGAGAGCGCGCAGACCCTGGGTCTGTCCCGGCCGGGAGCGCCGCGCGCCTTTGGCCGGCGCGCCCTCGGGAGCGGTCTCGGCGAGCACGGCGCGACAGTAATCCCCGACGGCGGCGCGCGCGTCCGCGGTGCGGTAGAGCTTGAGCGCCACGAGCGCGTAAAGCGCGTTGGCGTCATGGTCCGCGGGCGCGAGCGTGTGCCAGCGGGTGACCGCCTTCCAGGCGGCGGGCAGGTGCTCGCAGGCGAGCGCCACCTCGGTGGCCCGGCGGGCGAGGCGCGCGTCCCCGGCCGCGGTCGCCTCGGCATAGTCCTCGGCGGCGGCGCGGCAATCCCCGCGCTTGAGTGCCGCCTCGGCGGTGAGCGTGAGCGCCGTCGGGTCGGTGGCGGCGGGTGCCGGCGCCGGCTGCGGCTTCATGCCGGCGCAGCCGGCCAGCAGCGCCGCGAGCATCAGGCAAGGCGTCCATGACTGCCGGAAGCGATGGATTATGCGCATCTGTATCACTATAGAGCCTTCCCCGGGGGGGCGCATTGCGCAACTTGTCACAAACTGCGGACATCCCGGAGAATGCCGCGCGCCTAAGGCTCAGGGCGTGGCTCTTGCCCGCCTTGGCACTTGGCCGAAAGGGGCCCGCGGCCCTCTTGCCCGCTGCACCCTAAGCCTCATGAAAGACACCATCCGCCAACGGCTCGAGAAGCTCTCCGATCGCTTCGAGGAGGTCGGCAGGCTCCTCGCCACCGACGAGGTCGCCGGCGGCTCCTCGCAGTTCCGCGACCTGTCCGTGGAATACGCCCGCCTCGCGCCGCTCGCCGAGCGCTACCACGCGTACCGGGGACTCGAGCGCGATCTTAAGGCCGCGGCCGACATGGAGACCGACGCCGATCCCGGCATGCGCACCCTCGGCGCCGAGGAGACGGCACGCGTGCGCGGGCAGATCGGCGCCGCGGAGGAGGAGCTGCGCCAGCTGCTGCTGCCGAAGGATCCGCGCGACGAGAAGAACATCTTCCTCGAGGTGCGCGCCGGGACCGGGGGCGACGAGGCCGCGATCTTCGCCGGCGAGCTGTACCGCATGTACGCGCGCTACGCCGAATCGAAGGGCCTGAGCGCCGAGGTGCTGAGCGAGAGTCCGGGCGAGCACGGCGGCTACAAGGAGATCATCAGCCGCATCGCCGGCCGGGGCGCGTACTCGCTGCTGAAGTTCGAATCCGGAACGCACCGCGTGCAGCGCGTACCGGCGACCGAGGCGCAGGGACGCATCCACACCTCGGCGGTCACGGTGGCGATCCTGCCTGAGCCCGACGAGGTCGGCGAGATCGAGCTGAAGCCCGCGGAGCTGCGCATCGATACCTACCGTTCCTCGGGCGCCGGCGGCCAGCACGTCAACAAGACCGACTCGGCGGTGCGGATCACGCACCTGCCGAGCGGCATCGTGGTGGAATGCCAGGACGAGCGCTCGCAGCACAAGAACCGCGCCCGTGCAATGGCGCTGCTGCGGGCGCGGCTGCTCGCCGCCGCCGAGGAGCAGCAGCACAGCGCCCAGGCACAGTCGCGCCGCCTCCAGGTCGGCAGCGGCGACCGCTCCGAGCGCATCCGCACCTACAACTTCCCGCAGGGGCGCGTCACCGATCACCGCATCGAGCTGACGCTCTACAAGCTCCCGCAGGTGATGGACGGTGAGCTCGACGAGCTCGTCCAGGCACTGCAGCAGGAGCACCAGGCCGAGCTGCTCGCGGAACAGGCATGAGCGAGGCGGCGCCGCAGCTGAGCGTCGACAGCGCGACCGGCATCGACGTCACGCTGGCGCTGGCCGGCGCCGGCGCCCGCTCTTACGCATTCGTAGCCGACTGGCACATCCGCCTGGTGCTGGGGCTCGCCTGGTACGGCGCCGCGGGACTCCTTTATAACTACCTGCGCGACGGCCGCCTGTCGGTCGCGCCGCCGCCCGCCAATGACGCGCGCTGGTTCGGCGCCGTGCTGGTGCCGGCGCTGGCGTTGTACTTCCTCTATCACCCGGTGCTCGAGCTGCTCATGCGCGGCAGCACTCCCGGCAAGCGCCTGGCCGGAGTACGGGTGGTCACGCGCGACGGCGGCGCTCCGAGCGCCGGCGCGCTGCTGGTGCGCAACGTGTTCCGCCTGATCGACAGTCTGCCGTTCGCCTATGGCCTCGGCCTGACGCTGGTGGCGCTCACCCGCGAACACATACGCTGCGGCGACATGGCGGCGGGGACGCTGCTGGTCTACGAGTCCCCGAGCCTCGGGTTCGCGGTGACTCCCGCGGCCACGGCGGGTGCGCTCGACGTCGCCACCGCGGAGCTGATCGCAGAGCTGCTGGCGCGCTGGCCGCTGCTGGCGGTGCAGGCACGCACCCAACTCGCGCGGGCCCTGCTCGGGCGCTGCGGCCGCAACGCCGACGAGCTCGCGGCGCTCGATGAGGCAGCGCTGCGGCAGGCGCTCCTCGATGCGACGCGCGTCGCGCCGCTGGCGAGCTGAGCGTGGACGCCCGCCGCAGCGCCCTCGCCCACGCGCTGCTGCAGCGGGTGCCGCTGTGGCAGGAGGCCGAGGCGCGCGCCCGACGCTTCCGGCGCGGACGCTCGGACGACCCGTCCGAGGCGGCGCGCGTGGCCGACGACTACCGTCTGCTGGCGCACGACCTGGCGCGCGCGCGCGCGCTGCTGCCGCGCTCGCGGGCGCGCGAGTACCTGGAGAGCGTGTACGCAGGCGTGCACGCCACGCTCAACCACGGCGGCTGGCGCCTCGGCGCGACGCTCGAGCGGCTGTTCCGCGACGAGATCCCCGCCTCCGTCGCGTGGCTCGCGCCGTACCTCGCGTGGACCACGGCGCTGTTCGTGCTGGCCGCGGCCGCCGGTTACGCACTCGTCGACCGCTTCCCGGAGCTGATCGCGCTGTTCGCCTCTCCCGACCTGATCGCGAGCGTCGAGAGCGGCAAGCTCTGGACCGAGGGTCTGCTCAACATCGCGCCCTCCTCGGTGCTCTCGGTGCAGATCCTCGCCAACAACATCGTCGTCAGCCTGTTCGCCTACTGCAGCGGCTTCCTGTTCGGCCTGGGCACTCTCTATATCCTCGGCCTCAACGGCCTGATGCTGGGAGCGATCTTTGCGTACGTGGCCCGCCACGGGCTCGGCGGCGCGCTGGCTTCGTTCATCGTGGCGCACGGCTGCGTCGAGCTGTCGGTGATGTGCCTGTCGGGCGCCGCGGGCGCCGCGGTGGGCGAGGCCCTGATGCGGCCCGGCAGCCGCGGGCGCATCGCCGCGTTCCGTGCCGCCGCGCTGCGCTCGGGCGCGGTGCTGCTCGCCTGCGCCGTGCTGCTGGTGGGCGCGGGCTTCATCGAGGGTTTCGTCTCACCCGACCCGCAGATTCCGCTCGGCGCCAAGGTGGCGATCGGCGCGGGCTACTGGCTCTTCATGCTGGCGCTGCTGTCGGGACGGCTGTGGCCCCGCCGCCGACTCGCCTAGTCTGCTGAACTCGCTCCCCGATGCCCAGCCGGCAAAAACCACGCTTTTTGCCGGCG
>DAHUXE010000187.1 GCA_027307325.1 Gammaproteobacteria bacterium
GGGTGCGGCGCCCGCCGCCGCGGGTGCGCCGGGCGCACCGCCCGCCGCCGCCGCCGACGCGAGGAAGGGCGAGGAGAAGAAGGAGGCCGCCGGCAAGAAGGAGGGCGGCAAGAAGTAGCCGCCGCACGAGAGGCACTTCGATCGCCGGCCGCCGCGGGAGCCAAGAGGCGCTCTTCGGCGGCCGGCGGCTTTTGCGGTGATGCCCGACACAATGGCAGGTGAAGCGCTCAAGTTGATCGTCGGGCTCGGCAATCCGGGCACCGAGTACGCGCGCACCCGGCACAACGCCGGCTTTCAGTTCGCGGACGAGCTGGCCGCGCGCCATGGCGCCACGTTCAGGCCCGAGCCGCGCCACCGTGCCGAGCTGGCGCGCGCGCGCATCGCGGATGCGGACCTGTGGCTCCTCAAGCCCATGAACTACATGAATCACAGCGGCGATGCGGTACAGAGCATCGCCTCCTTTTATAGAGTGCCGCCCGAGTCGATCCTGGTGGCCTACGACGAGCTGGATTTTCCTGCGGGCGTGGTGCGGCTGCGGCAGGGCGGCGGGGCCGCCGGACATAACGGGCTGCGTGACGTGATCGCGCAGATGGGTGACGCCTTCTGGCGGCTGCGCATCGGGATCGGCCACCCGGGCGACCGCTCGCAGGTGCTCGACTACGTGCTCGGCCGGCCGTCGGCCGAGGATGGGCCCTTGATCCGCGCGGCAATCCTCGCCGCGGCGGACACCGTGCCGGTGCTGCTCAAAGAGGGCGCGCAGATCGCGATGAATTTGCTGCACAGCCGCGAGCCCCCCGCACAGCCCGCGGACCTGCCCTGACCCCGTGCCGATCCGCTGCGGCATCGTCGGTCTCCCGAACGTCGGCAAGTCGACGCTCTTCAATGCGCTGACGCGCGCGCAGATCGCCGCCGAGAACTACCCCTTCTGCACCATCGATCCCAACGTCGGCGTGGTCCCGGTGCCCGATCCGCGCCTCGCGCAGCTCGCCGCGATCGCGCACCCGGAGAAGATCATGCCGGCGACGGTCGAATTCGTCGACATCGCGGGGCTGGTGGCCGGCGCTTCCCAGGGCGAGGGGCTCGGCAACCAGTTCCTCTCGCACATCCGCGAGGTCGATGCTATCGCCCACGTGGTGCGCTGCTTCGCCGGCGGCGACGTCATCCACGTCGCCGGCAAGGTCGATCCGCTGTCGGACATGGAGACGATCGACACCGAGCTCGCGCTCGCCGACCTCGCGACGCTCGACAAGGGCCTCGAGCGCGCCATCAAGGCGGGCAAGAGCGGCGACAAGGAGGCGCTGCGCCGCCGCTCGCTCCTCGAGCGCGTCAAGGTGCAGCTCGACGCGGCCAAGCCAGTGCGCGCGCTCGCGCTCACCGACGAGGAGCGCCGCGACCTCAGAGAGCTGCAGCTGCTAACCGCCAAGCCCGTGATGTACGTCGCCAACGTGTCCGAGAGCGGCTTTCACGACAACCCGCTGCTCGCGGCCGTCGAGCGCCGCGCGGCGGCCGAGGGTGCGGGTGTGGTGCCGGTGTGCGCGGCCATCGAGGCGGAGATCGCCCAGCTGCCGGAACCTGAGCGCGCCGAGTTCCTCACGGAGCTCGGCCTCAAGGAGCCGGGGCTCGATCGCGTGATCCGCGCCGCCTACGCGCTGCTCGGACTGCAGACGTTCTTCACCGCGGGACCCAAGGAGGTGCGCGCCTGGACGGTGCGCGTCGGCGCCTCGGCGCCGCAGGCTGCCGGAGCGATCCACACCGATTTCGAGCGCGGCTTCATCCGCGCCGAGGTCATCGCCTTCGCCGACTACCTGGCGGGCGAGGGCGAGGCGGGCGCCCGCGACGCCGGCAAGCTCCGTCTCGAGGGCAAGGACTACCTGGTGCAGGAAGGCGACGTCATGCACTTCCGCTTCAACGTGTAGCCGCCGCCAGCGGCTCGTTCGCATCCACCGCACGGTCTGAGCCGGCTTTCAGATTGGGTCGGCCTGGAACTTCAGCGCCCGCTCGATGGCCTGGAAGCGCGGCTCCTGGCGCAGCGGATCAAGCAGCACGTCCGTCTTGAGGCCGGTCAGCAACGGACTGCGGACACGCACTGCGGTCTCGAGCCACTCGAGCGCCTTGGCCGGCCGACCCCACTGCGCGTAGATCTCCGCGTATAGATAGGCCCCGGCGTCGCCCGCGGAAGCCTGAATCCTGGCCAGCTCCGCCTGTGCATCGCGGTGCCGCCCGAGCTTCTCGTAGGTCGCCGCCAGGCATAGCTGCGCAAGGAAGTGTTCGCGCCCCAATTCGCACTCCGAGCGGGCGCGCTCGAGGTTACCGGCCTCGTAGTAGAGGGTTCCGAGCTGTGCCTGCAAGCTTGGGTTGGGAGCGGCGGCGACGACCGCATTCAGCACCTGGATCGCCTCCTCGTAGCGCCGCGCACCTTCCAGCGCCAAGGCCAGCCACGCATAACTCTGCTGATCCAGGGGGTTGAGCTCCACCGCGCGCCGCGCAGCGGCGATTCCCGAATCGACGTGGCCCATGGCGGCGGTGAACCCCGAGTAGTCCCGCAGTATCCGCTCGCTGCCGGGCGCGAGCGCCACGGCACGTTCGAACTCACTCTCGGCGCGCGCGTAGTCAAGGGAGGTCGCAGCCACGAGGGCCAGCGCCAGATGACCGTCGGCCAGCTCGGGAGCCAACTCTACCGCCTTCAGCGCCTCGGCTTGCGCTGCCTCGAGGTTGTCGCGCGCGGCGGGACCCGGGTCGAATAGCTGGATCGAATTGAGGGCAATCGAGCGTGCCACCCGCGCGAGAGCGTAATCGGGATCCTGAGCCACCGCCGCGGTGAAGCCAGCGGCCGCCTCCTTCATGGACCGTTCATCGGACGCAGACCAGAAAATTCTCGAGGCGCGCAGGTAGGCGTCGAACGCGGCCGGATTGCGCGTACCACCCAATTCGACCCTCGCGGCCGTGTTGCCCAGCAGCTTCACTTTCAGTGCCGCCGCGACGGCATTGGCAATTTCGCTCTGCAGACCGAGGATATCGCCCAAGTCCCGGTCGTAGGTGGCAGACCACAGGTTGAAACCCGTGAGCGCATCCGTCAGGCGTGCGTTGACACGCACCGTGTGACCCGAGCGACGGACGCTGCCATCGAGGACGGCCGCGACGTTGAGCCGGCGTGCGATGGTGCCGAGGTCGACATTCTTGCCCTTGAAATAGAACGAAGAAGTGCGACCAGCGACTTGCAGCTCGTTGATGCGGGCAAGGGAGCTCAGCAGTTCTTCGGTAAGTCCGTCAGAGAAATATTCCTGTTCCTGGTCGCCGCTCAAGTTGACCAACGGCAGCACGGCAATGGAGTGCGGCGGCGGAGTGAAGGCAACCGCGCCGGCGGGTGCGGCGTCCGCGGGCGGTCCCGGGTGCGAAGGCGCGTCCACGCGGAACCAGCTGGGGGTGAGCCACGCGGCCAGTGCGAGCAGCGTGATGCCCAGCGCCGCCCAATACCACGGGCGGCGCGTACTCGCCGACTGCACGCTCGAAGGTGGAGAGGGCTCGGGGCAGGCCGGCGCGTCCTCGACGTGAGCGTGCGCCTCCGGGAGCGGGATGAAACGGTAGCCGTGCCGGGGCAGTGTCTCGATGTAGCGCGGCGATTCGGCGTCGTCGCCGAGCGCGTCGCGCAGCTTGACGATCGCCTTGTTCAGGCTGCGATCGAAGTCGACATAGGCGCCGTTGCTCCATATACGGCGGCGCAGCTCCTCGCGAGTAACCACCTCGCCGGGCCGCTCGATGAGCGCCCGCAGAACCTCCAGAGGCTGCGGCTGCAAGGCAATGCGGCGCCCGCTGCGCCGGAGCTCGCCCGCACGTGGATCGAGCTCGAACACGCCGAATCGCAGCGGAGCGTTGGCAGGTCTGTCCACCTCTTGTCGCTCGATTGGGGGTGGCTTACGACCCAAACGATAGTGCCCGCGCGCGCCTTACTGCAAGGGCGCTCGAGACCCGGGAATACGAGGCAGCTTATATCAATGAAATCCATTAGTTAGGCGGGGACATTTTGTTCGCATCCCAGTGCATTGATCGCAGGCGGGCGGGCTGCGAGCGTCGGTGGCGGAGATCGATGCGCCTATCGCCAAATGGAGCTGCACCATGAGTCCTCATAAGCCCGCAGTGTTCGCGATGCTCGTCAGCGCTGCTTTTCTCGGTGTTACTGCGCCCTTGCCCGTCGCTGCGGCCGACGGGCCGGATGGGATCGTGGGCGTCTGGACGTGTGACGGAGAGCCGGGGCCCTTCAAGGTCATGAAGACCTTCGCCGCCGAGGGCACCATGATGGAACTCGACAACATCACCTTCCAGGAGTCACCCACCGTGGGAGTCTGGCAGCGCACCGACCCGCTGCATTACTTTCTGGTCGCCCGACAGTTTGCGTTCAATCCGGACGGGAGCTGGGCGGGGACCTATTTCTACTCCCAGCCCCTGGTCATGGACCCGTCGCGCACGGCCATGACGGGCACATTTCACGCCCAGTTCGTCGACCCCAGCGGCAATTCAAGCGACGCGGGAAACGGCTCGGTGAGCTGCGTGCGAATGACGTTCGCCGGTTGACTAGAGCTTCAAGTAGATGCCCCTGCGGTCCATCGCATAGGCAACGATCCAGCAGCCCAGCATGTACACGACTGCATACAACAGCGAGCCGGGCTTGTCGCCGGCCCACGGAGCGAAGCCAACCGCGTAGATCCAGTCGAACAGACTTTGCTGGCCTATGTGAATGCTATTGAGCATCGTCTGCCCCACCTCGCTGAGGAGGTAGATGACCAGCGTGTTGCGGCCGAACACTTCGAAGAAGTACGTTGAGCGGCGCTCCCTGGCCTGAGGAACTGCGTAAATCAGGATTGCGAGAACGCACAGGTCGATTCCGACCGTGCACAGCACGAAGGAACTGGTCCAGAGCTTCTTGTTGATCGGAAAGGCTGCATTCCACCACAGCGACAGGGCGAGGCAAACGACGCCCGCCAACACCAGAGTGATGATCGTGAAGCGGCTCGTGCCGTGATCGCGGATGAAGCGTCCGGCAAGGTAGCCGGCAAGCACGTTCACGATCGCGGGCAGGGTGCTCAGAATGCCCTCCGGATCGAAGGCCACGCCCTCGCCGTGGTACATGTGAGCCTCGCCGAGAAGCAGCTTGTCGAGCCTGATCGCCGCGTTGCCGGCGAGCGAGTAATCGCCGAAGGCGTGCATCAGCCACCAATAGCCGAGCAGCGCGCCAACCGAGAAGCTGATCGCGCCAGCGCGTCCTCCGTAGTGCACGAGGAGCGCCGCCGCCCCATAGCCGAGGGCGATACGCTGCAGTACGCCGAGGATCCGGGTGTGACCAAGCGGCGCGAGGATGACGTGCCCGTTCGTGTCGACCGTGAGGAATGGAAACCAATACAGCAGGTAGCCGCACAGGAAGATGAGCGCAGTACGCGTCGCGATCTTGCGCAGAACTGCCGCTTCTCCCAGCGCCGCGTATTTCCCCAGCGTGAAGCTGAGCGCGGTTCCGACCACGAACATGAACGTCGGAAACACCACGTCGGTGGGTGTCAGCCCGTTCCAGGCTGCATGCAGCAGGGGTGCGTAGGACTTGCCCGGACCGATCTGCATGTTCACGACGATCATCAGCGCGACCGTGAGACCGCGCAGCACGTCGATCGCCCGGAACCGCTGGGTCACGTGAGCCATCGCAGGGCGATTGTAGTGGGGACCGAGGTGCGTCACGGGTTGAGTCCGAGCTCCTTCGCCACGCGCTGCGCGACGGCGTAAGGGTCTCCCTGGGGGCGATCGCTGTAATGCTGCGTGCCGCGATTCCACGCCTCGCCCATCGCGAACCAGTCGATCGGTTCAGGCGGCCGGCCGGTGCGCAGCGCCTCATCGAGCGAGCGGAAGTAGCGTTGCCACCGGGCGCGGTAGTAGTCGCGGGTGAGTCCGGCCCAGTCCCGGTTGCCGTAGTCATGGAGCTTCGCGTCCTCGCTCGCCTTGCGGTCCCCCCAGGTGGTGAGGAGCGAGCGCGCGTCGTAGTCAAGGCGCACCCGCTCCGCGGGCGAGGACGCCCAGGCGTCGACCTGGCCGAGCCATGCGCCGACCAGGAATGCGCGGTCGGTCGCGAGCAGCTCGTCCTCAAGGTCCATGAGATGCAGCCAGCGCGCGCTGAGCGCCGCGAAGCGGCGGCGGTCCCTCGAATCGTATGCGGCCTTGATCTGCGGCAGCAACGCGCGGCTTTCATTGGCGAGCGTCTGCCGTGCGACGTCCACGACGTCATGCGCGCTGCCCGGTGTGCGGGACCTGCCGCGCAACAGCTCCGGGAGCGCGCGCTTGAAGAGCTGCGGGTCGTAGCGCATCGCTTCCGGGGA
>DAHUXE010000006.1 GCA_027307325.1 Gammaproteobacteria bacterium
GGCGCCGCGGTAGAGGCCCGCCATGAAGAACACCGGGCGCCTGAGCGCCGCGGCGGCCCGCATCGGGCCGGACGGAAAGAGCGCCGGCTCACCGAGAAAGCTCACCCGCTGCGCCGGCGCCTCACCGATGGTGCGATCGGCGAGCATGCCGACGAAGCTCCCCGCGTCGAGGCAGTCGCGGATGCGCAGCATCGCCTCGAGGTGTCCGAGCGGGATGATCTCGGGCGCCGCGGCCGGATTGGCCGCGGTGAGCGCGTTCAGCTTGGTGGCGGTGTCCTCGTACATGGCCATCGCCACGCGCAGTCCCGGCTGACGGCGGCCGAGGGCACTCACAATCCCGAAACTGCCGAGGTGGGCGCCGAGGAGGAGGGCGCCTGATCCCCCCATGACGATCGAGCGCAAGAGCGGCTCGTCCTCGATGCTGACATCGAAGAGCTCGTAACGCTCGCGCGCCAGGTAGAGCCGGTCGAGAATGGTCGCGGCGAAGGTGAACACCTGGCGGAAGACGTCGACCGCCGTCGCCCGGCGGCCGAGCGCCCGGCCCAGGTACTCGCGCGCACAGCGCCGCGCGCGCGGCGCGAACAGGAAGAAATAGCCGACGATGCCGCAGAGGAGCACGCGGGCAGCGCGCCGGCCGAGGGCGAGCGAGAGAAAGATCATGATGCGAGTGAGCGTGGCGCTGCCGCGCTCGCGCGCGCTGGCCCAGTGGGCATCGCTCGCGCGCGGCTCGGCCGCGGGGCCGGCCGCCGCGGTGCGCAGCGCAACCGACGGACGCAGCACGCCGCTAGCCACCGCCTGACCGGCGCTCGAGACGCTGAAGCGTATCGAGCCGTTCGGCAGCGGCTCGCAATCGAGCATGAGGGTCTCCCCCGGCTGGACGGGCTTCAGGAACTTGGCGGCGCCCACGGTCCAGTGCTGCCCGGCGCCGCCGTGCGACTGCTCGACCGCCCGCACCGTCTCATCGAGCAGCACGACGCCCGGCAGTATCGGAGCCCCGGGGAAGTGGCCCGCGAGCGCGGGATGCTGCGGGTCGATCGTGAAGGTGCTGGTCGCGCCCACGACTCACGCCGCAGTGGGCGGCTTCGGGGGCGCGGCCGCGAGCGAGCGCAGCGCTTCCTGCGGGAGCTTGCCGGTGCTGGTGCGCGGCAGGCTCGCCACCAGCAGCAGCGGACGCGGCAGGAACACCGGGTCGATGCGCCGGCGCAGCTCCATGGTGATTGCCGCCGCGTCGAGCCCCGGCGCCACGGCGCAGGCTCCGACGCGGCTCACGGCGGCATCCGCCGCGGCCGCGTCACAGTGAAAGAAGGCGCCATCGAGGACTCCGGGGATGGCGTTGAGCTGATGATTGAGATAGGCGAGGGAGCTGCGCTTACCGGCGATGTTGACGAGATCCGCCACGCGACCGTGCAGCAGGAAACGGTCGCGGCCGGTCACCTCTATCACGTCGCACAGATGGGTCGGCTGCTCGACATGGCCGCCGCGGGCCCAGGTCTCGCCGCCACGCGGCTCGAGCGTGACCGCGGGCCACAGAAGCCACTCGGGGGTCTGCGTCGTGCGGCGCACGGCGATCGAGCCGGTCTCGGTGGTGCCGTAGATCTCGAGCAGGCGCGTGCCGCAGCGCTGCTCCACCTCACTCGCCAGCTGCCCGGAAAGCGGCGCCGTGGCCGACACGATCAGGTCGGTGGCGGGAATCGCGAGGTCCGCGGCCAGGAGCGCGCGCAGGTGAATCGGGGTCGTGACGAGCACCCGCGGCCGCGGAGCCGCGGCCAGCACGGCGCAGATGTCCGCCGGGTAGAAGGGCCGCTCGGCGGTGAGCGCGTTGCCGCTCGCGAGCGGCAGCAGCACGCTCGCCTCGAAGCCATACATGTGCTGCGGCGGTACCGTCGCCACGATGGTGTGCGAGACTCCGGGGACCAGGTCGAGGCGCTGCGCCTCCACCCACATGCACTCGAGGAGCCTGCCGAAGGTCTTCTCGTGCGGGACCGGGGTGCCGGTCGACCCGGAAGTGAACACCCAGGCGGCACGCTGGCCCGCCTCGATGCGCGGCACGCGCGCGGTGAAGTCGGCTTCGTCCGGGATGGCAGCCGGCTCCCCGGGTGCCGCCGGCGGGGCGTCCGGGAAGCGCACCAGCGGCAAGTCGACGTCGCACCCGTCCTCGTCGGTCAGACAGACGGCGTCCGGGGCAAAGCCCCTGAGGTGTGCGATCACCTCCGGGGTGCGCGTCGAGGGCAGCAGGCTCACCTTGGCCGTAGCGAGCGCCGCCGCCAGACCCACCGCGAAGCGGTACCGGTCGGTGCAGACGTTGAGGACGTTGCCGCCGCTGCCGAGGGCGGCGCCGGCGCGCGCGACGTCGGCAAGGAACTGCCCGGCGCGGATCGGCGTCCCGGCGCGGTAGGCGAGCACCGCGTCGGCCGATGCGTGCGCGATCAGCGGCAGGGCGGCCAGTGGATTACTTCGTCCTGTGTGTGTTGACGTATTCGGCGAGGTGGCGGAGCGAGGCGAAGATGCGCTCGTTGTCCTCGCTGTCGGCGCGCAGCTGCACGCCGTACTGCTTGGATACCACCAGCGCGACCTCCAGGATGTCGATCGAGTCGAGCCCGAGGCCCTCGCCGTACAGGGCCTGGTCCGGGCCGATGTCGGTGGCCGGAACCTCGAGGTTCAGCGCCGCCACGATCAGGCCGGCAAGCTCGCGCGTCAGGGCGGCGACGCCGGCGGAATCAGCCGGCTGTCTCAGCGAAGATACGTTGTCGGACATTGGGAACCGAAGGAGTTGACACTGTTGGCGGCATTATACAAGGCCGCATCCCGCGGCAACCACCGGCCGGAACTGCCGCGTCGGCCACGGGCGGCGGGCGGGTGCGCGGCGCTCAGCGCGCGATGCGGCGCGCCGCCAACAGCGGCAGGCGCACCAGGAAGCCGCAGAACAGGCGCGTGTACATCCAGGTGAGCAGCAGGTTGTCGCGCCAGTAATGGAAGTGCGACACGCCGCCTTCGGCGCGCGAGAAGTAACGGCACGGCGCCGGCAGGTTGTGCGCCGCTACGCCGCGCCAGCTGAGGCGCACCACCGCCTCGGCGTCGAAGTCGAAGCGCCGCATCCAGCGCGTGCGCTGCATGACTTCGAGGAGCGGCCCGATCGGGTAGACGCGGAAGCCGAACAGCGTATCCGCGATCCCCGCCCACAAGGTCTCGAGGTTGGTCCACCAGTTGGCGATGCGGCGCCCCCGCAGGCGGATGCGCGGCGCGCTCGAGTCGAACACCGGTGCCCCGAGGATCATCGCCCCGGGCGCCGCCCGCGAGGCGCTCATGAACTCCTCGATGCATTCCGCCGGGTGCTGTCCGTCGGAGTCCATCGCCAGCACGTGGGTGTAGCCGGCGCTGCGCGCCGCGCGCAGCCCGTCGAGGAGCGCCGCGCCCTTGCCACCATTGCGCTCGCGCACCAGCACGCGCAGTCCCGGGTCGCCGCGCGCGAGCTCGGCGAGCAGCGCCGCCGAGCCGTCGGTGCTGCCGTCGACGACCACCCATACCGGATCCCAGTGCGCGCGCGCCGCGCGCACCGTCGCCGACAACCGCACTCCGGGGTTGTAGCTCGGGATCAGCACCAGGTGAGTCGCCGAGGTCATCAATCGTCGCTCTCGACCAGGCGTTGCGACCTGCCGATCATCCGCACGAAGGCCAGCCCGCCGGTCCAGTAGCTGTCGCGCCTCACCAGCGGGCTCCCCGCGAAGGCCGCGCCCGCGAGCGAGTCGTGCCGCAGGTAGGCGCCGATCCAGTGCTCCGGGAAGCGTCGGGTGAGCGACACCAGCGCCTGCGTCCCGGCGTAGCCGCCGGATGCCGCATAGGCGGGGCGCGCGGGCGTCGCGTACTGCGGCGCGACGCCGTAGAAGTAATCGTCGTAGCGGCGCTGCGCAAACAGGGGGCCGGCGAGCAGTCCCAGCTTCCAGCCGTTCGGCGCCGCGTATTGCGCCAGGTCGAGGTTCAGGTGCGGTGCGTAGAACCAGCCGATCCCGTGCGCATGGGACTCGATGGTGAACGCGGCGCGCGCCGGCAGTCGCAGGTCGAGCCGGGCGCGTGAGTCCGCCGAGCGCCACAGGTGCGCATTCAGCAACGGCCCGATCTCGACCGTAGGGCGCAGATCCGGCATCCCCGCGCGGGCTGAGTTGTTGCGCACCGGGGTGGTGGCGTTGACGCTCAGGTTGAGCTCGATGCGGTCCTGACGGAACAGCTTGCCGCGCAGGCCGTCGCGGTCGGCCTGCAGGATCTTGCCGCGATATATGAAGTAGGGCACCGGCACGGGGTAGGCGTGCGTGGTGTCGGCGCCGCGGTAGTCGTTGAACACCAGCGCCCCGGCGCCGAGGCCGAGCTCCCACAGCGGCTGCTCTGCGGGCCGCGCCGCGCGCGGGGTGAGCGCTGCGAGCACGATGAGCGCCATGGTGCGCCCGGCCCGCCGCAGGACGCGAGGCCCGACTCCGCGGCGGCGATTGCTCACGCGTCGGCTTTGAGCGGGCACATTGCGGTCGCCTCGATCTCGACCAGCAGGTCCTGGCGGCAGATGTCCGCCTGCAGGTATATCGCCCGCGAGCCGGGCGCCAGCGCCCGAGTGAGCTCGGCGCGGATGACGGCCACGTCGGCCGGGCGGCGCACGTAGACCTTGCAGGCGAGCGAGCCGAGCGAGAAGCGCGCGGCACGCTCCACGCGGTTGGCTTCCTCGAGCAGGGCGGCGATATTGGCGAGCGTCTCGCGGGTCTGGGCCGCGGTGTCGCCGACGTGAATCGAGCGGTGCCCGACGATGCTCGCGGTTCCCGAGATGAAGAGCGTCAGGCTGTCGCGCTGGCGCAGCAGCGTCGCGCGCGAGAACACGGGCGGGTGGCTGCCGTACTGAGGCGGGTAGCGGTAGGCGGATAGCTGGCGCGGATTCTCGATGAAGGCCGGTGCGTTGCGCCCGGCGAGGAAGTACACCGTGAGCGGGCTGCCGCTCACCGCGCCGAGCGCCGAGGCGGCCGGGACGTTGCCGGTGAGGGTGCGGCCGCTGGCGTGCAGGGCTTCCTGCCGCGCGCGGTTGAACTGGCGGTAGCGCTCGATGCCGTCCGTGTCGCGGTTGATGTCCGGCAGGTAGTTCCACACCCGCAGCAGGTGCGGGTAGCCGAGCGCATCCAGCGTGGCGCGGATCTCGCGGTAGGCCTCCTCGGTGGCAGCGTGCAGCGCCGAGGGGCCGGCGAGCGCGGCGGGCAGGCCGTCCGCCGCCTCCGACTCGGCGAGCGCGATGCAGCCGAACAGCAGGCTCTCGCTGCGGCGGAAGCGCACCCGGTTGCGGCGGCCCGATTCGGCGGGCTGGTCCGCGCGCCACACCTCGTAGACGTGGGCGGTGCCGAGCAGCACCGGGGTATTGACCTCGGCGACCGGGATCTCGCCCGTGCCGGCGGCCGGCGCCGGCGGGCCGCTGAAGGCGGCGACGCCGAGCACGTCGGCGCGCCCGGCGGAGCGGTATTCCGCCGCCGACAGATAGTCCAGGCGCAGCCCGCCTGCTGCGTGCATCAGCCGCGCGACCCCTGAGTCACTTGCCCGGCTTCGAGTCGTCGCTCTTCGGCGTCACGGCGTCCCTGGCCTTCTCGGCGCCGTGCTCGACGCTCTTGCCGACGGTCTTGGCGCCGTGGGCGATCGCCGCGCCGGCCTTCTTCGAGTCCTCGCGCACCGCCGCCCGTGCCGGCGCGGTCTTTGCCGCGACCTCGTGCCCGACCTTGCGGGACTCGGCGGCGACCTCGTGTGCGACCTTGCGCGAGCTATCGGCGACTTCGTGTCCGACCTTCCGGGACGCGTCGGCGACCGCATGACCGGCGGTCTTCGCATCCTCCTTGATCGTCTCCTTGACGCCCGAGCCCTGGGGCTCCTGCGCGTGGGCGGGTACGGCGGCGGCCAGGACCAACGCCGTCGCGGCGGCTGCGAGTATCAGGTTTGCTTTCATGGGGAAGTATCGTACGACAGTCGCCGCGCGGCCGCACGGTTGGACCACCAGTTGCGGTGCCAATCGTCAGGGCATTCGGGCAAACTTCGCCGGATGCGTTTCGACCGCCTGCCCATCGCAGTGCTTCGCACCCGCTACGTCCCGGGCGGCTGGGACGTGCTGGCGTTCGCCCTGGTGTTTGTCTTCCTCATCTACTGCGCGCAGGCAGCGCACGGACTCACCGGCTCGCTCGCGCGGCTGCAGGCGACGCCGATCTCGCTCGACCCATGGGCCCTCATCGGCTACTCCGCCCGGACGGCGTTGCGCATGGTGCTCGCCATGGTCGCCTCGCTCATCTTCACGTTCACCTACGCGACGCTCGCCGCCAGGAGCCGCCGCGCCGAAGTGATCCTGGTGCCGTTGCTCGACTTCCTGCAGTCGGTGCCGATCCTCGGCTTCTCGTTCACCATCCTGTTCTTTCTGCAGCTCACGCCCGGGCGCGTGGCGGGGGCCGAGCTCGCCGCCATCTTCCTCATCTTCACCAGCCAGGCGTGGAACATGGCCTTCAGCTTCTACCACTCGCTGCGCAGCATCCCGGACGAGATGGTGGAGGCGGCGCGCAATTTCCAGCTGTCGCCGTGGATGCGCTTCTGGCGGCTCGAGGTGCCGTTCGCTATGCCGGCACTCATCTGGAACATGATGATGTCGATGTCCGGCGGCTGGTTCTTCCTGGTGTTCTCCGAGGCCATCACCGTCGGACATACGACGGTCTCGCTCCCCGGCGTCGGCTCCTACATCGCGCTCGCCATCGAGCAGAAGAACCTCGCCGCCATCGGCTGGGCCATCGCCGCCATGTTCGTCGTCATCCTGCTGTTCGATCAGCTGCTGTTCCGCCCGCTGAACGCGAGCGCCGACTGGTTCCGCCTCGATCAGGAAGCGGGATTCACGACGAGCCGCTCGTGGGCGCTCACCATGATGCGACGCTCGAGGTTCCTGCGACTGGTGAGCGAGGGATTCGCCGCGCTGCTGCGCCTCGGCATGAAGCCGCGCAGCACGCACGGCGCGCCGCCGGCGGGCGCGGCGCAGGTCTGGCGCGCCCGCTGGGTGGACTACGCCTGGTACACGCTGCTCATCGTCGTCGGCATCGGCGCGGTGTGGAGGATCGCGCGCTTCGTGCTCGAAGAGGTGCCGCCGGCGGAGATCGTGCGCGTGCTCCTCTACGGCCTCTTCACGCTGCTGCGGGTGGCGGTGCTGATCGCGCTCGCGAGCCTCATCTGGGTGCCGATCGGGGTGTGGGTGGGACTGCGGCCGCGGGTGGCGAGCGTGGTGCAGCCGATCGCGCAATTCCTGGCCGCCTTCCCCGCCAACCTGTTCTTTCCGCTCGTCGTCTCGGCCATCGTGCTCCTGAAGCTCACGCCGGACGTGTGGCTGAGTCCGCTCATGATCCTCGGCACGCAGTGGTACATTCTCTTCAATGTGATCGTGGGAGCCTCGGCGATCGCGCCCGACCTGCGCTACGCGGGGGAGAATCTCGGCGTGCGGGGGTGGCTCTGGTGGCGCCGGATCGCGCTGCCCGCCGTGTTTCCGTTCTATGTCACCGGGGCGATCACCGCCTCGGGCGGCTCGTGGAACGCGAGCGTCAATGCCGAGGTGGCCGCCTGGGGCACGGAGACCGTGCGGGCGCATGGGCTCGGAGCCTACATTGCGGACTCCACGGCGGCCGGGGATTTCCAGCGCAACGTGCTCGGCATCATGGTGCTGAGCCTGCTGGTGGTGATCCTCAACCGGGTATTCTGGCGGCCGTTGTATGCGCGCGCCGAGCGCAAGTTCCGAATCAGCTGAGCATTCGGGGATTCCGAGGAGAGGCCCGTGAACGCCACCGCTCCCGCGCTGAATCTCGCGCCGCTGCTCGAAGTGCAGGGGGTATGCAAATCCTTCCGCAAGCCCGACGGGGATCAGCTCGTCGTGCTCGAGAACGTCAATCTGCAGCTGCGCCCGGGCGAGATCGTCGGGCTCCTCGGGCGCTCGGGGTCGGGCAAGTCGACGCTGCTGCGGCTGATCGCGGGCCTCGATGAGCCGACCAGCGGCGTCGTCGGCTATCTCGGCCACCCGGTCTCGGGCCCTGCGTCGGGGATCGCGATGGTGTTCCAGAGCTTCGCGCTCTTCCCCTGGCTCACCGTGCTCGAGAACGTGCAGCTCGGGCTCGAGGCGCAGGGGGTAGCCGAGAACGAGAAGCGCAAGCGCTCGCTGCAGGCGATCGACCTGATCGGGCTCGATGGCTTCGAGTCCGCCTATCCGCGCGAGCTCTCCGGCGGCATGCGCCAGCGGGTCGGCTTCGCGCGCGCGCTCGTGGTGCACCCGAACCTGCTGCTGATGGACGAGCCGTTCTCCGCCCTCGATGTGCTGACCGCCGAAACGCTGCGTGGCGACTTCCTCAACCTCTGGGGGGAGGGGCAGCTGCCCATCAAGTCGGTGCTGCTCGTGACTCACAACATCGAGGAGGCGGTGCAGATGTGCGACCGCCTGCTCATCTTCTCCACCAATCCGGGGCGGGTGGTCGGCGAGATCGTCGTCGACCTCTCGCAGCCGCGCAACGCGGAGGATCCGCGCTTCCGGGCGCTCATCGACCGGGTGTACGTGGAGATGACCGCCAGACCTCGCGGCGAGGTACGCACCGGACCGAAGGAGCGCTTCCCCGGCACCGGCATCGGCACGGTGCTCACCCACGTCTCCTCGAACGTATTGATCGGTCTCATCGAGACCGTGGCTGCCACGCCCTACGACGGCAAGGCGGATCTGCCGGTGATCGCCGAAGAGCAGCACCTCGAGGTGGATGAGCTATTTCCGGCGGCCGAAGCGCTGCAGATGCTGCGCTTCGCGGAAGTCGAAGGCGGCGACATCCGCCTGACGGATGCGGGGCTCGAGTTCGCCCGCAGCGAGACCGACGAGCGCAAGAAGCTCTTTGCCCGGCACCTGATCACCTACGTGGCGCTCGCGGCGCACGTCCGCCGGGTGCTCGACGAGCGTGCCAGCCACTCCGCTCCCAAGAGCCGCTTCTTCGACGAGCTCGAGGACTATATGGCGCAGGAGGCCGCCGAGCAGACGCTGCGCACCATCGTGAGCTGGGGACGGTACGCGGAAGTCTTCGCCTACGACGACCACGCTCAGGTCTTCAGCCTGGAGAATCCGGCCTGAGGTGCAGCGCTCTCAGAAGCGCAGGGCGAGTGTGTAGTACAAGGTGCGGCGCGGGCCGTAGGCGGACTGGAAGATGCCGATGCCCGCGGCCGGCCGGATCAGGTTCACGCGGTCGAAGACGTTGAGTAGCGCAAGGCGCTGGGTGAGGAGCGTGGCTCCCGGCGTGTCCCAGGCGCGCTCGAGGCTCAGGTCCACCTGCACGACGTGCGGCAGCTGCTCGAGGTCCGCGAACCCGGAGCGCAGCCCGCTGCTGTAGAGGGCGTCTGCGGCGAGCGCCCAGGGGCCGGAGCGCCAGCTGGCGCCGGCGGAAGCTGCGGTGAGCGGCTGGTGATCGATCACGATCGAATGGCTGTCGATGTAGTCGAGCTCCGCGGCATCGAAGTTGAACTGACCGGTGATGACGCCACGCTGCCAGTTGCGGCCGAGCGTGAGGTTGGCATAGGCCTTGAGAGCGCCGCCCTGGTAGCGCGTGGCGAGCTCGGCTCCCCACAGGTGACCGGTGCCGTAGTTGAACGGCGCGAAGATCGGTACCGCGCCGAACTGGCCGGTGTCGAGATAGCGTGTGGTCGCCTCGTAGTACGCGTCCGCGGAGACAGTGACGCCGGGCGCGAGCTCGTGCACCAGACCTAAGTCCCACTCGCGGTCGTCCTCGGCAGCGGGTGTCGGGATCCCGGGCGGGCCGGCGGCGGTGGTGCCGGAGAAGGCGGCCTGGGCGGTGGGGGAGATGCCGAGGAGCGAGGGCACCTGGAAGTAGCGGGCGAAGCCTGCATGAAGCGTGGTGAGGCCGTCAGGCCGGTAGACGAGATTGACGGTCGGGCTGAGCTGCTCACCCGATGTGAAGCCGCTCAAACGATCCCAGCGCAGTCCGATCGAGGCGCTGAGGGGCGCCGTGATGCGCCACAGGTCGCTGACATAGATGCCCGCGACCAGGTTGTCGGCGTGGTCGTTGTTCACGACGGTGAGCGGGACATCGCTCAGCGGGTTGCCGGCGGCGTCGGCCGGGAAAACCAACGATGAGTCGTTGGCGGTGACGCGGTATTGCCCAAGATAAAAGCCCGTTTCGAGCGTGTGGGAGTTGAGCGCGAAGGAGAGTTCGCCCTCGAGCGTCGAGTCGTGATCCACGTGGCTCGCGGTCGAGGCAACGCCCTGGAAGATGAGCTCGCCTGCCGGGTCCGGCTCGAAGCGCTGCGAGATGGAGTGCTGCGTGGCGGCGATCTGATATGAGACGTCCGGGCCGAGTGAGCCGCTCAAGGACAGCATTGCGAGCGCATCGCTGAAGTCGAGGTACGAGTCGATGGCGGCGGAGGAGGGTGGCAGCGGCACGCCGGCCAGAGCGAACTGCGGCGCGAGACCCGGGACGTTCGGCAGCTCGTTGCTGCTCTTCGCGCCAGAGACGAGGAGGCTCAGCGTGTCGGTCGGGCTCACGCGGTACGAGAAGAAGCCGAACACCTGTCCCTGCCGGGTGAAGTCGTGAAACGGCGTGGGTCCGGGAGTCGCCGGACTGAAGGCGGTGTTGCTCTGCTCGTAGAGCGCGCTGACGAAGCTCCCGAGCGAGCCGTGGCAACCCGCGTACTCGAAACTCGGCGCGAGCGTCGCACGCTGACCGGCGCGCAGGCTCGCACTGCCCCCTGAAGGGTCGCTACAGCCGTCCCGGGTCTCGATGCTGACGACACCGCCTGTTGCATAGCTGTAACGGGAGGGCAGCACGCCGTCGAGCAAATCCAGGCGTCGTATGAACGTCGGGTTGAGCATCGAGAGGAACGACGGGTTGGTGTTGATGTCGAGCGGCACCAGCACGCCGTTGATCTGATACTGGAACTGGGGTCCTTCGGTGTTGCGGATGTGGATCTGCTGGTTCTGATCGATCGAGACGCCGGGCATTTGCGCGAGTACGTCGGTGAGGGGAGCGGTCCTGCCCCTCGGCGCCGCTGCGATGTCCTCGCCGCTCGCTCCGTACTGATTGGCGCCGGCGGGAGAGACCGCAGGCCCTGCGGTCGAAGCGGCTTCGATGACGACCGTCCTCAGGTCGCCGGCGCCGGCCTCCGCCTCGAGGGCGGCGGCCTCGGTGAGCGCAGGCGACGCGCCCGTCGCAGGCAGCGCGGGAGGGGCGGCGAGGAGCGCTGCCAGGCCTAAGCAGCTGATATTATGTATGCGGATACGAATCATTCTCATTCGCATCATAGGCACAGCCATGAGCCCGGGTCAACGCCGGATCAGGGGAACCGAGAGGGAGCGACGAGTCGCGGTGGGACCGCGGCTCAGCGGTCGGGCGAGGCGGCCGGCTGCGTGCTGACGCCCGCCGCGCCCGGCGACGGCCCGGACGCCCCGAGGGAGGCCGCGTTCCAGCCGCCGCCGAGCGCCTCGATGAGAGTCACGCTGGCGTTCAGGCGGCTCTGGCGGATGTTGAGCAGCGTCTGCGAGTCCGCGAGCGCAATCGTCTGCGCGGTGATGACCGAGGTGTAGGCGACGGTTCCCGCCTTGTATTGATTGAGGGTGAGCTGAACGGCGAGGTTCGCGGACTTGACCGTCTCCTCCTGCACCCGGACCTGCTGCTCGAGGATACGGAGCGTCGCGAGCTGGTCCTCGACCTGCTGAAACGCCACGAGCACGGTCTCCCGGTAGTTGGCGACCGCGGCGTCGTAAGCCGCGCGCACCTGGCGCACCTGGGCCGGGCGCGCGCCGAAATCCAATAACGTGTCCGCGGCGGTGCCGCCGAACGACCAGAGATTGTTCGGCGCCTTGACGAGGCCCGAGGCGACGCTGCTCGCGTAGCCGAAGGTGCCGCTCAGGGTGAGATTCGGAAAGTAGGCGGACACCGCGATGCCGATCTGGGCGTTGGCCGCCGCCATGCGGCGCTCGGCGGCCGCGATGTCGGGCCGCCGCTCGAGCAGCGCAGACGGCACGCCGATGGGCGCCACCGGCACCGTGGCGCCGAGGGTCGCCGGCGCGAGCGCGAAGTCGCCCGGCGGCTTGCCGGTCAGCACGGCGATCGCGTGCTCGAGTGTGGCGCGCGTGACGCCGATGGCGATCCGCTGCGACTCGGCGCCATCGAGCTGCGTCTCGGCGGTGATCACGTCGACCTTGGCGACGACGCCCACCTTGTACTGATTCTGAGTGATCTCGAGCGAGCGCTTGTAGGCCTCGACCGTCTCGTCGAGGAGATGCTGCTGCTCGTCGGCGACGCGCAGCTCGATGTAGTCGATGGCGAGCTGGGCCTGCGCCGAGAGGCGCGCCGCCGCGAGGTCCGCCTCGCTCGCCCGGGCATTGGCGACGTCGCTCTCGATGGTGCGGCGGATCCTGCCCCAGATGTCGATGTCCCAGGAGCCGGTGCCGGCGAGCTCGAATTGATTGCGCGGATGCGACACCGGCGCCGCGGCGGCGCCGGCGCCGACGTTCGCGCCGGCGCCCGGACCGCCCGAGCGTGTGCCGTTCGCGGTCACTCCGATCACGGGCAGGAGCCCGGCGCGCGCCTGGCTGACTAGCGCCACGGCCTCCCGCCACGCGGCCTCGGACGCCTTGAGCGTCTGGTTCGAGATGTCGATTTGTTTCTCGAGCGAGTCGAGCGTCGCATCGTCGTAGACCGACCACCAGGCGGCGCCGCTGGCCGCATCGCGCGGCTCGGCCGGTTTCCAGCCCTCCGTTTCTTTGAAGCGCTGCGGGACGGGGGCCGACGGGCGCTGATAGTTCGGGCCGACCGCGCAGCCGGCCGCCAGGGCCGCGATTATCAATGCTGCACACGCCGTGCCTGGCAGTCCCGATTGCAAAACTTGCCTTCCGGGGCCGCCGTGAATCCATTCATGTTGCTTCATGTTCATACCTGCGCGGCCTCGGCCGGGGGAGCCGGCGCATGCGGGTGGATCCGCGCCCACATCCGGCTGCACCAGGCGCCAAATCGATCGAGATACAGATACATGACCGGTGTCGTATAGAGCGTCAGCACCTGGCTCACGGCGAGGCCGCCCACGATGGAGATGCCGAGCGGCTGGCGCAGCTCGCCGCCGTCGCCACTGCCGAAGGCGAGGGGCAACGCGCCGAACATTGCCGCCATGGTGGTCATCATGATCGGCCGGAAGCGCAGGAGCGAGGCGCTGTAGATCGCATCCGCCGCCGAGCGTCCCTCGCGCTGCGCCTCGAGCGCGAAGTCGATCATCATGATCGCGTTCTTCTTCACGATGCCGATGAGGAGGAATACTCCGATGAGCGCGATGATGCCGAACTCCTGCCCGAAAAGGCGCAGCGCCAGCACCGCGCCGGCGCCGGCCGAGGGGAGTGTCGAGAGAATGGTGATGGGGTGGATGTAGCTCTCGTACAGCACCCCGAGCACGATGTAGACGGCCGCGAGCGCCGCCACGATCAGTATGGGCTCGTTGGCGAGCGACTCCTCGAAAGTACGCGCAGTGCCCTGCAGGCTGCCGTGAATCGTCGCGGGCATGCCGATCTCGTTCACCGCGCGCCTGATCGCCGCGGAGGCATCGCTCAGGGCGGCGTTCGGCGCCAGGTTGAACGAGAGCGTGGTGGCGACGAAGGTGCCCTGGTGGTTGACGGCGAGCGGGGTGCTGCCCGGCGCGTAGTGGGCGAAGGCGGCGAGCGGGATGGTGGGTTCGGCGGCGATGGTGACGGCCGAGCCGGTCGAAACCGCACCGCGCCCGGTGTTGGCGAGGCTGTTGGCGGCGAGGTTGCGCGCCGTGTCGGCCGCGAGGCTGACTGCGGTATGGCTGCCCGCGGTCGCCGCCGAGGTCACGGTGCCTGCGACCGCATTGGTCGACTGGCTGCCGCTCACGGTGCCGCCGGCGGTGCTGATCCACAGGTCCCGGAGCGTGTCGGGGCTCTGCCAGTACTTGGGCTCGACCTCCATCACGACGTGATACTGGTTGAGTGCGCTGTAGATGGTGGAGACGGCGCGCTGTCCGAAGGCGTCGTAGAGATTGTTGTCGATCGCCGTGGGGTTCAGCTGCAGCCTCGAGGCGCTATCGCGGTCGATGGTGATGTCGATTTCCTGGCCGTTCTGCTGCTGGTCGGAGTTGACGTCGGTCAGCAACGGCTCGTGCTGCAGGGCTTCCGCGAGCTTCGGCGCCCACTGGTAGATCTCCGCCACGCTGTCGCCCTGGAGCGTGTACTGGTACTGGGCGTTGCTCTGCCGGCCGCCAACGCCGCGCAGGTCCTGCGCCGCCTGCAGGAAGAGGCGCGCCCCCGCCACCTGGTTGAGCTTCGGCCTCAAGCGCCCGATGACCTGATCGGCGGACAGCTTGCGATCCGCCTTGGCCTTGAGAGAGACGAAGATGAAGCCGCTGTTCACCTGGCCGCCGCCCTGCGAGCCGCCGCCGGTGAAGCCGACCACGCTGTCGACGGCCGGGTCCGCCTGCACGATGCCGACGAACTGGCGCAGCTTCCCCTCCATCGACTGGAAGGAGATCGCCTGGTCGGCCTGAATTCCGCCGACCAGGCGGCCGGTATCCTGCTGCGGGAAGAGGCCCTTGGGGATCACGATCCACAGGTAGATATTGAAGACCACGGTAGCGAGCAGCAGCACGATGATCACGCCGCGGTTGTCGAGCGCCCAGCGAAGCGAGCGCGCATAGACGTCGCGCATCCCCTCGAAGATCCGCTCGCTCCAGCGGAACAGCGCTCCCTGCCCGGCGGGCTCGACGCGCCGCATGAGGCGCGAGCACATCATCGGAGTAGTGGTGAGCGACACGAGTAGCGACACGAGTACCGCGACCGACAGCGTGATGGAGAACTCGCGGAACAGCCGTCCTATGATGCCGCCCATCATGAGGATCGGGATGAACACCGCGACCAGCGACAGGCTCATCGACAGTACGGTGAAGCCGACCTCGCGGGCGCCCTGGATTGCCGCCGCAAAGCGCGGCATGCCGGCCTCGACGTGCCTGGTGACGTTCTCGAGCACGACGATCGCGTCGTCCACGACGAACCCGGTCGCGATGATGAGCGCCATGAGCGACAGGTTGTCGAGGCTGTAGCCGAGCAGGTACATCGCGCCGCAGGTGCCGAGCAGCGTGATCGGCACCGCGACCGCGGGCACTGCGGTCGCGCGCAGGTTGCGCAGGAACAGGAACACCACCAGGATCACCAGCACGATTGCGATCGCGAGCGTGCGCTGCACGGCGGTGAGCGAGGCGCGGATGGTCGTGGTCCGATCCATGGCCACCTTCATGTCGATGTCGGTGGCGATCGAGGCCTTGAGCGCCGGGATCAGGCTGACGACGCGGTCGACGGTCTCGATGATGTTGGCGCCCGGCTGGCGGTAGAGGATGACGAGCACCGCCGGCTGGCCGTTGGCAAGTCCGAGATTGCGCACGTTCTCGACCGAGTCGAGCACCTGCGCCACATCGGAGAGCCGCACCGCTGCGCCGTTGCGGTAGGCGATTACCAGGCCCTGGTACTCGGCTGCCGTGGTCGCCTGGTCGTTGGTGTAGATCTGGTAACGCCGCCCACCGACGTCGATCGAGCCCTTGGGCGTGTTGGCATTCGCGGCGGACAGCGCCGCGCGCACGTCCTCGAGCCCGATGCCGTACTTGAAGAGCGCGTTGGGATTCAACTCGACGCGCACCGCCGGCAGCGAGCTGCCGCCGACCTGTACCTGGCCGACACCGCTCACCTGCGAAAGCTTCTGCGAGAGAATGGTCTCGGCGGCGTCGTACACCTGACCGGCCGTGAGCGTCTTCGAGGTGAGGGCCAGGATCAGGACGGGCGAATCGGCCGGATTCACCTTGCGGTAGGTCGGATTGCTGCGCAGTGCGGTCGGGAGGTCGGCGCGTGCCGCGTTGATGGCCGCTTCGACGTCGCGCGCCGCGCCGTCGATGTCGCGGTCGAGGCCGAACTGCAGCGTCACGTGGGTAGCTCCGGTCGAGCTCGAGGAGGTCATCTCCGTGACGTCGGCGATCTGCCCGAGGTGCCGTTCGAGCGGCGTCGCGACGGTCGCCGCCATGACGTCCGGGCTCGCGCCCGCCATCGAGGCGTTCACCGAGATCGTCGGGAAGTCCACCTGCGGGAGCGACGCTACCGGCAGCTGGAAATAGGCGATGCCGCCGGCCAGCGCGATGCCGAGCGTGAGCAGCGTGGTGGCGACCGGGCGGCGGATGGCGGGTTCCGAGAGGCTCATCGCGCGCCGCTCACCCGGAGGACGAGCCGCTTGCCGACGGCCGGCCCCACGCGGCAACGCGCTGCTCGAGGCGGTCGAAGTAGAGGTAGATCACCGGCGTGGTGAAGAGCGTCAGCAGCTGCGAAAGGATCAATCCGCCGACGATCGTGATGCCGAGCGGATGGCGGAGCTCCGAGCCCGTGCCGGTGCCGAGCATGAGGGGCAGCGCGGCGAGCAGCGCGGCCATCGTCGTCATGAGGATCGGCCGGAAGCGCAGCAGCGAGGCGTGATAGATCGCATCGCGGGCCGTCATATTTTGCTCGCGTTCGGCGACCAGGGCGAAGTCGATCATCATGATCGCGTTCTTCTTCACGATGCCGATGAGCAGGATGATGCCGATGATGCCGATGACGCCGAGGTCGCTGCGCGCCATCTGCAGCGCGAGCAGTGCACCCACACCCGCCGACGGCAGCGTCGAGAGGATCGTGACGGGATGGATGAAGCTCTCGTACAGCACGCCGAGCACGATGTAGACGGTGACGATCGCGGCGATGATGAGAAACAGCTCGTTGGCGAGCGTGGCCTGGAAGGCGAGCGCTGCACCCTGGAAAGTCGTTATGACGCTCGGCGGCATGTTGATTTCGGCCTCCGCCTTCCTGATCGCATTCACCGCATCCCCGAGTGCGGCGCCCTGCGCCAGGTTGAAGGAGACGGTGGTGGAGGGGAACTGCCCCAGGTGGTCGACGGAGAGCGGCGCGTTGCGCGTCGAGACCTTCACCAGCGCCGACAGCGGCACCTGGCCGCCCACCGCGGTCGCCGATGGGATGTAGAGAGTGCCGAGCGAGTCGAGCGAGGCCATGAGGGAGCTGTCCGCCTGCAGGATGACGCGGTACTGGTTCGACTGGGTGAAGATCGTCGAGACGATGCGCTGGCCGAAGGCGTCGTAGAGCGCGTTGTCGATGGTTGCCGGAGTGATGCCGAAGCGTCCGGCGGTGTCGCGGTCGATCGTGAGATACGCCGACAGCCCCTGATTCTCCTGATCGCTCGCCACGTCCTCGATTTCCGGCACCTGTTGCAGCCGGTCGACCAGCTTCGGTACCCAGGTGTTGAATTCCGCCGGGTTCGAGTCCTCGAGCACGAACTGGTACTGCGTGCGGCTCACCGCGGTGTCGATCGTCAGGTCCTGCACCGGCTGCATATAGAGCGAGATGCCGGTGACGTCGGCGGTCTCGCGCTGCAGGCGGCGGATGATCTGGCTGGCGGATGGGGAGCGGTCGTTGACCGGCTTGAGGTTGATGAGCATGCGGCCGCTGTTGAGCGTGATGTTACTGCCGTCGACGCCTATGAAAGAGGAGAGGCTCACCACGTCCGGGTCCTTGAGGATCGCGGCCGCCATGGCCGCCTGGCGGAGCGCCATGTCGCCGTAGGAGACCGACTGTGGCGCCTCGGTGATCGCCTGGATGAGGCCGGTGTCCTGCACGGGGAAGAAGCCCTTGGGGATGAAGACGTAGAGGAGGATGGTGAGGGCGAGCGTGCCGATCGCCACCTGCAACGTGAGCGGCTGATGCTCGAGCACCCAGCGGAGCGCGAGCGCATAGCGATCGATCAGTGCCTGGAACTTCCGATTGGCCCAGCGGGCAATTCCCGATTCCTCCCCCGGGTTCTGGTGGTGCAGGAGCTTGGCGCACATCATCGGCACCAGGGTCAGCGACACCACCGCCGAGATCACGATGGTGATGGCGAGGGTGATCGCGAACTCGTGGAACAGCCTTCCCACCACATCGCCCATGAAGAGCAGCGGGATCAGCACCGCGATCAGCGATACCGTGAGCGAGACGATGGTGAAGCCGATCTCGCCCGCGCCCTTCAGCGCCGCGTCGAGCGGCGCCATGCCTTCCTCGATGTAGCGCGAGATGTTCTCGATCATGACGATCGCATCGTCGACCACGAAGCCGGTGGCAATGGTGAGCGCCATCAGCGACAGGTTGTTGAGGCTGAAGCCCACCAGGTACATGACGGCGAGCGTCCCGACGAGCGACAGGGGCACCGAGAGGCTCGGGATGACGGTCGCCGGTACGCTGCGCAGGAAGAGAAAGATCACCAGCACCACGAGGATGACGGCGAGAGTCAGCTCGAGCTCGACGTCGTGCACCGAGGCGCGGATCGTCGTGGTGCGGTCTGTGAGGACGGTGACCTCCGCCGCGGCCGGCAGCGATGCCGACAGCGACGGCAGCAGTTTCTTGATCCGGTCGACGACCTGGATGACGTTGGCGCCCGGCTGGCGCTGGATGTTCAGGATGATGCCCGGCGTGTTGTTCACCCAGCCGGCGAGGTAGGCGTTCTCGGCGCCGTTGACCACCTGCGCTACGTCCGAGAGGCGCACCGGGCTGCCGTTCTTATAGGAGACGATGATGCCCTCGTAGGCCTCGGGGCTCTGGATCTGGTCGTTCGCGTTCAGCGTCCAGGAGCGCGCCGGACCGTCGAGCGTGCCCTTGGGTGAGTTGACGTTGGCGTTGGCGATCGTGGTTCTCAGGTCATCGATGTTGAGGCCGTAGCCGGCGAGCGCGCGCACGTTGGCGATGATGCGCACCGCGGGGCGCTGTCCGCCGCTCACGCTCACGAGTCCGACGCCCTCGATCTGGGAGATCTTCTGCGCCAGGCGCGTATCGGCGAGATCCTCGAGCTGCGTGAGCGGCAGCGTCCTGGAGGTGATGCCGAGCGTGAGAATGGGCGCATCGGCGGGATTCACCTTGGCGTAGATCGGCGGCGCGGGCAGGTCCGAGGGCAGAAGATTGCCGGCGGCGTTGATCGCGGCCTGCACCTCCTGCTCGGCGATATCGAGGCTCAGGTTCAGGCTGAACTGCAGCGTGATGACCGAGGCGCCCCCGGAGCTCGTCGAGGACATCTGGTTGAGCCCCGGCATCTGCCCGAACTGCACTTCGAGCGGCGCGGTCACCGAGGAAGTCATCACCTCGGGGCTCGCGCCGGGATGGAAGGTCTGGACCTGGATGGTCGGATAGTCGACTTCCGGCAGGGCCGACAGCGGCAGGAATCCGAACGCGACCAGCCCGGCCAGCATGATCGCGACCATCAGGAGCGACGTCCCGACCGGCCGCAGTATGAAGATGCGGGACGGATTCATCGGTGGGCCCTGGAAGGCGGTGTAACGGCGGCCTGCTCAGCCGCCGCCCGGGCCGCTTTGATTGCTCTGCTGCTGGCGGCGATGCGCGCCCGGACCCTGCCCTGAGGGCCCCTGGCCCGACTGACCCGGGCCCGAATGGAGCCGCTGCCCGGAGCCCGGCGCCTGGCCCGCGGCGCCGCCGCCGCCACCCGCTCCCTGGCGTACCAGCACCTTGGCGCCGTCCTTCAGCTTATCGGCGCCGTCTACCACGATCGTCTCACCGGGCGCGAGTCCCTGCGTGATGGAGACGTTGGCGGCATCGCCGGGGCCGAGCGTCACCTTGCGGACGCTGACGGTCTGGTCCGCGTTGACGACATACACGTAGGT
>DAHUXE010000011.1 GCA_027307325.1 Gammaproteobacteria bacterium
ATCCGCAGCCACTCGCGGCCCACCCATTCGCCCTCGCGGGTCATCAACGACTCGCCCGCCGCGAGCGCGCCGCGCTTGCGCAAGGCCGCGCCGAGCGACTCGGCGGTGCGCACGCCTGCGAGGCGGGCGAGCACCGCGGGCGGGCCCTGCACGTGCCCGGCGAGGGTGTGTGCCGCACCGCGCGCCGCCGCGCCGCTCTCCACCACGGTGATGCGTCCGGCGGTGAGGTCCGCCACCGCTGCCTCGATCTCCTCGAGCCGCGGCACGCATACCGCCTCGAGATAGTCTCCGAGCGCGGTCTCGACGGCGCGCTCCCATCCGGACTCGACCTCGAGGCCCGCCGCGAGGCGCGGACGGCCTGCAAGACCCGGACTCGCGCGCCACACCGGTTCGCCGGCGCGCTCCGACAGCGCGGCGCTCTGCAGTGCCTCGAGCGAGGTGAGCTCGGCCCGCGCGCCTTCGCGTGCCGTGCGCGCCGCCTCGAGCCCGGCCTCGGCGGCGAGCTGCGCGGCGCGAGCGAGCAATACGTGCTCCTGTGCGCGGGTGAGCTCGAGGCCGCGCGCCTCGCCCGCGGCGCGCGCTTCGGCTTCGTCGCGCTCGAGGAGCGAGAGCTGACCGCCGGCGCCCGGCGTGGCGAGCGTGGCGCGCTCCCCGGCGAGGCGTGCGAGCCGGGCATCGAGCCGCCGCAGCTGATTTTCGAGCTCGCCGATGCGGGCGCGCTCGACCTGCGTGGTCCGCTCGGCGGCGGCGGCCGCGAGCGTGTGCTGCTCCCAGCGCTGCTGTGCAGCGTTGAGGGCCTGCTCACCCGCCTCGAGCCTCGCGGCGGCTCGTTGTTCGGCCACCTCCGCTGCCGTCAGCGCCGGCGCGAGCTGTGCGAGCTCGGCGCGCACCGCTGCGAGCTGCTCCTCGTCACGGCTGATGTGAGTGGCGAGCTCGCCGAGCGTGGCGCTCGTCTGGGTGAGATCGTCGCGCTGGCGCTCGCGCAGCTCGCGGGTGTGCTCGATCGTCTGCTCGAGGCGCGAGATGTCGGCGCCCGCCTCGTAGTAGCGGGCCTGCACGGCGCTCAGCCGCTCGCTGTGCTCGGTCTGCGCGACGCGCTGCTTCTCGAGCGCCGCCTCCGCGGCTCGCTGCCCGGCGAGCTCGCTCTGCATCGCGAGCTCGCGGCCGCGCAGCTCGGCGTCGTGCACCTCGGCGCCGCTGTCGAGATCGCGCAGCTTGAGGGCGATGAGCTCGGCGACCAGGCGCCGCTCCGTGTCCTTCAGCGCCTGATAGCGGCGCGCGGTGGCCGCCTGGCGCTGCAGATGCCGGATCTGCTTCTCGACCTCATCGCGCACGTCCTGCAGCCGCTCGAGGTTGTCGCGCGTCTCGGCGACGCGTGCCTCGGTCTCCTTGCGCCGCTCCTTGTAGCGGGAGATCCCGGCCGCCTCTTCGACGAACGCGCGCATGTCCTCGCTCTTGGCGTCGATGACGCGCGTGATCATTCCCTGCTCGATGATGGCGTAGCTGCGCGAGCCGAGCCCCGTGCCGAGAAACAGGTTGGTGATGTCCTTGCGCCGGCAGCGCACGCCGTTGATGAAGTAGGCGGACTGGCCGTCGCGCGATACCTGGCGCTTGCACGAGATCTCGCCGTAGCTCGCGTAGGGGCCGCCGATCTTGGCGTCGGAGTTGTCGAACACCAGCTCGACGGCGGCGGTGCCGACCGGCTTGCGCGCGGTCGAGCCGTTGAACACCACGTCGGCCATGTTGTCGCCGCGCAGTGTCTTGGCCGAGAGCTCGCCCATGACCCAGCGCACGGCGTCGATGACGTTCGACTTGCCGCAGCCGTTGGGGCCAACGACACCGGTGAGATTGCTGGGAAAGCTGATGGTGGTGGGATCGACGAAGGACTTGAAGCCGGCGAGCTTGATCTTGATCAGCCGCATCTGTGCCTTCTACCCCCGCGCGACGCTCCGAGGCCGCCGGCGAAAGTCACGCCTTTCGCCGGCGGCAACGAAGCTCATGTCCGCCGGACTCGCCGCAGGCGATTCCGGCCAATGCTGTAGTGTAGTGGAATATGCCCGCGACGCCCACCACGCAGCTCGAGACGTTCGCGAATCCCGAGACCGGGCACGACTACACGATCCGCATGCACATCGCGGAATTCACCTGCCTGTGCCCGCGCACCGGCCAGCCGGATTTTGCGGCGCTCGATCTCGAGTACGTTCCGGATCGGCGCTGCGTCGAGCTCAAATCCCTGAAGCTCTACATCTGGTCATTCCGCGACCGGGGCGCCTTCCACGAGGCCGTGACCAACGAGATCGCCGATCATGTTCACGCCGCGGTCGAGGCGCGCTACCTGCGCCTCACGGCGCGCTTCAACGTGCGCGGCGGGATCTTCACCACCGTTGTCGCAGAGCGCCGACAGCCCGGCTGGCAGCCCGCACCCCCGGTCGCTCTGCCCTGAATCCGGCCGTGCCGCACCGCGCCACGCCCTGAAACGGCTGCGTCTGTACACGCCAAAGTCGGCCGGTATAATCGCGCGTTCTTCAAAGACCCCTGACCCGTCGAGGAGCGCTTGATGCCGGCCAAGAAGACTGCGCCTAAGTCCGCGAAGGGCAGGAAGGCGCCCGGCCGGCCTGCGGTGCGCAAAATCGCCGCCGCGCGCAAGACCGAGGCCGCGCGTGGGCGCGCCGCGGCCCACACCCGCAAGACCCCCGTCCCGCCGAAGAAGCCGGCCGCTCATACCCCGGCGCCGCCCAGCCAGCCGCTCGAGGCGCGCAAGGCCGCCCGCCCGGC
>DAHUXE010000015.1 GCA_027307325.1 Gammaproteobacteria bacterium
GGCGCCGCGCTCGGGCAGCACTCTGCTGTTCGAGACGCTCGCAGTCAGCCGGCGGCTGCATACCCTCGGAGGCGAGGCGCACTGGCTGGTCGAGGACCTCGAGGAGCTGCGCCCCGGCGCGCCGGCCGTCGACTCCAACCGTCTCACCGCTGAGCAGTTCACGGAGGAGCGCGCGGCGCATATCTACGCGTCGATCGCCGCCAACATCCGCGACGCGGACAACGCCGTAGTGCCTTACCGCGCCGAGCTGCGGCTGCTCGAGAAGACGCCCAAGAACTCGCTGCGCATCCCGTTCCTCGATCGCCTCTTTCCGGATGCGTCGTTCGTGTTCCTGTGGCGCGATCCGCGCGAGAACATCGCCAGCATCATGCGGGCCTGGCGCTCGGGAAAGTGGAAGACCTACAACGGACTCGAGGGATTCCCGGGACCCTGGTCGCTGCTGCTGCCGCCCGGCTGGCGGGAGCTGCGCGGCAAGCCGCTGGAAGAGATCGCCGCCCACCAGTGGTCGGTCACCAACCGCATCGTGCTGGACGATCTCGCGGCGCTCTCGCCCGGGCGCTGGACGAGCTTGAGCTACGGCGACTTCGTCTCCGACCCCAGGGGCCGGATCACGGCCCTGTGCGCGTTCCTTGGCATCGGCAGCGATCCGTCACTCACCGCGCGCCTCGCCGCACCCCTGCCTTACTCGGCCTTTACGCTCACTCCACCGCGCGCGGACAAGTGGCGCGAGGATGGCTCACAGATCGAGCGCGTGCTGCCGCTGGTCGAGCCCGTCTGGCGTCGCCTGCGGGAGCGGAGCGTCACTCCCGCGGCTGCTCGTCATCCGGGCTTGCGCGCCTCGACGAACAGTGAGTAGTGGCGCTCGCCGTACTTCGCGCTGGCAACCGCACTGAACTCATCCACCCGCAGCGCCTCGTGCGGGCTGCCCATGTGCGTGGAACGTTCGATGGCGACGAAGCCCGCCTCGCTCAGCACCTTGGTCAGTGTCTCGAGGTCATAGCCGTACTTGTGGGATTCGAACAGGTAGGCCGGCTCCGCCCCCGCTCCCGCGTAAGCCAGAAAATCCTCGAGCCGCGTCGCGTTCTCCGGCCACCAGCTCCAGGTTTCCCGGCGGCTGGCGAAGAAGCTGCGGTCGTTGCCCGTGTAAGCCTCGATGCAGCGCTCGATATCCGGTACCACGACGCGCACGACGCCCCCGGGCGAGAGCACCCGCAGCACCTCGCCGAGGAACGCGCTCACGTCGCGCGGATAGAAGAGGTGCTCGAGGACATGCGAAGCAAACACAAAGCGCGCCGACTGGGGAGCGAAAGGCGTTCGCCACAGCATGTTCATGGCGAGCGGAGCCGGGTAGACGTCGACGTTGATCCAGCCGGGAATATACGAGCGGCCGCAACCCAGGTGCAGCTTGAGCTCGCGCGCCCCGCTGTCGACACCCAGCCGCGCGAGCTGCTGGCCGAGGTATGCCTCGCGCAGCGCACCGAGCTCCTGGCGCAGCCCGTCGACGCCCGCGAGCAGCGCCATCAGGCGGCGCTCGACGCCGATGCCGCTGCGGCCGGCGAGCTCGCGCTCCGCGTAAGGACCGAAACCGTGCAGATCGCAGGCGACATCGTAAAAGCTGCGCGCCAGCAGCCGCAGGTGGTTGCGGCTCCGATGCTGGATCTCCTGCTCATCCAGCGCCGGCGTCGGGCCCGCCGCGGCGGCGCTGATCAGCGCGCCGCTGCGCCGCAAGTAGTCGAGGATCTGCGCGCCGGCGGCGCGATCCGCCGGCGGCAGCTGCGCCAGGGCGGCGTCGAGACTGGTCGCTGCGGCAAACTGGCCGAGCCATCCGAGCAGCATGGTGTTAGCGGTTTCGAAGGCCGCGAGCGTGCTCGAGGTCGTGTGTATCAGGATCCTGCCGCGGCGGAATCGCACCAGCGTGTCGGGTGCGAAGATCAGAGTGTCGGCATCCACGGCCATACTCACTCGCCGAATCGATAATCGTGACGGGCGATGATGTCGGCGTCGCGTTCGGCTACCAGCTCGCGCAGCGCGCTGCCGTAGTGGTGCTCGTAGGAGCTCTCGGCCGGCTTCCCGGCCCGCGCCGCCTCCTCCAGGTAGCGCTGCATCGCCATGCTCACCGGCTGACCGACGTCGTTCAGCATCGCGAGCCATTCATCCGCCAGGCGGTCCACGCGGCGAATGTGCAGAAAGCCGGGCGCATCGTACATGTAACGGTAAAGATAGCTGTAGAACCCGCGGCCGGAGGCGCGGATCGGCTCGAGGGCAAAGCCGGGGAGATTCAGCCCGGTGTTGGTGTAGCTGCCGGGCAGCGCGGCGACCAGCGCATCGAGCCGCGCGCCCGTCGTGCCGAGCTCCAGCATGTTGGCGATCGTGTGCTCGAAATCCAGACGGCCGCCGTCGCTCAGGATGTTGAATACGGCATTCGACTGATAGCGGCGCGACTGAAAGCCGTACCAGGCGGCGTAGTAGCTCCAGGGGCTGCGCACGAAGCCGAGCGCCGGCAGGTGCGCGTGGCTTGCGGGCGCCAGGCGGCGCGGCAGGTGATTGCCGATCTGGCGGGCATCCGGCAGAAAGCGCAATAGAAATCTGTTGATGAACGAGCCGGCCGTCTTGTGAAGGTGCAGGTAGATGAAGCGCTGGGTGACTATCATCTAATCGGACGTGGGCAGGCGGTCATGAGCCAGCCGGATCTGCATCTCGTGCATCTGGTAATCGATGATCAGAACGTCCAGGTGGCCGAGCACGTCCATGCCGAGCAGCAGCACCGGCTTGTCCATCAGCTTCCAGTGCTCGAACAGGTACATGTCGCCGAAAGTGATGTGCGCACCGCGGACCACCAGGTCGCCGATCTCGATGTTGGGCGCCGGGAGGTAATCGCCGGTCTGCACTTCGAGCGTCACCCCCATGACCTCGGCGTGCGCCGGGCGCTTCGGTGGGTGGCGGATGAGCGCGCCGCGCAGCGCCGGGTTGCCGACACTTTCCTGCGAGCCGGTGTCGATCACGGCTTTGCAGCGGATTCCGCCGACGCGCGCGTCGGCAATCAGCAGCCCGCCTTCGAGCTCGTGCAGCCGAACGACGCTGAAACCGACCCCCGCCCGCTGGTCGTGGGAACGGGCGATGACCAGCTTGTCGTGGGCGAAATCGGCGAAGATCCGCTTGCTGGCGAAGCCTTCGCTGCCGAGCACCCCCTGCGCGCCGCCGAACACGTCCGCCACCACCGGCAGTGTGGTGGGACCTAAGAGCAGATCACCGACCTCCATGCTCGAGACCGCGATCGTGGGAACGACCGCCGAGCCGGTGAGCCCGGTGACGACGGTGGCAGCGGTTGCATTGGGCGCCCCGAGCGTGCGGGCCGAGGCCGCGGTGACCGCTGAATGGTTGGCGCCGGTGTCGAGCACCAGCCGGAAGGGTCCCTTGCCGTCGATCATGACCGGCGCCCAGATCCGCCCGATGCGGTCTCGCCGGGTGGGCGACACGAAGCGCGGCTCATTGCCCTGCACGTTGACTTCGGGCAGGGGCTCGGCGGGAAGTGCAGATCCTTGCGTGAGGGCTTCGGGCACCGCCACCTGAGGCGGGGCCGCTGGAGTGGCCGCGGATGGCTCAGGAGTGCCTGCGGCAGGCGCAGAGCAAAGGACAGCCGCCAGCAGGTAGAGGCAACCGAGCGACTCTCGTCGGGAGATCACGCCTTACAGTACAGCATGGTGCGCTGGATAAGGCCAGACGTCGGCGGGCGGGCCTTTGGCTTATGTCCGCCGCTCGCACCAGCGCTGCGGCCCCAGCGTCTCAGCGCCCGCAGGAGCGCTGCCAGTCCTGCGGCTTCGCCCCCGGGTTGTGCCATCCGCAGGGCCCCTCGAGCAACCGCTCGGCCTGCGGCGGCCCCCAGCTCGCCGGCGCGTACTCGAGGGGTAGCGTCGCGTCGCGGAGCAGCGGATCGACGATCGCCCACGCCGCCTCCACTTCGTCCTCGCGTGCGAAGTGCGCGGTATCGCCGATCAGCGCGGCGCTGATCAACACCGCATAGGCGTCGAGGTCCCCTCCCTGCTCCTCGGCGACGAACAGCTCCACGTCGCGGCCGGTCATCGCAGGTCCGGGATTCTTGGAGTGCGCGCCGAGCGCGATCGCCACCTCGGGACCGACGCGGAAGCGCAGATGGTTCGGCTGCTCGGGTCCTAAGTTGCCGAATACCCGCGCCGGCGGCGGGCGCAGCTCCACCACCACCTCGGTGGCGGTCACCGGCAGGCGCTTGCCGGCGCGCATGTAGAACGGCACGCCGCTCCAGCGCCAGGAATCGACGTGCAGCACGAGAGCGGCATAGGTCTCGACGCGTGAATCGGCGGCGACGCCCGGCTCGCTGCGGTAGCCCGCGAACTGTCCGCGCACCAGCTCGGCGGGAATCGCCGGCCGGATCGCCCGCAGGACCTTGACCTTCTCATCGCGCAGCGATTCGCCTTCGGTGTTCACCGGCGGCTCCATGGCGAGCAGCGCCACGATCTGCATCAGGTGGTTCTGCATCACGTCGCGGATCGCGCCGGCCTCCTCGTAGAAGCGCCCGCGGCCGGCGACGCCGAGGGTCTCGGCCATGGTGATCTGCACGCTCGCGACGAAGTTGCGGTTCAGCACCGGCTCGAGAAACGAGTTGGCGAAGCGGAAGTACAGGATGTTCTGCACCGCCTCCTTGCCGAGATAGTGATCGATGCGGAAGATGCTCGGCTCGGGAAAGTGCGCGTGCAGCGTCACATTCAGCGCGCGCGCCGAGGCCAGGTCGCGCCCGAAGGGCTTCTCCACCACGATGCGCGCCCCCTGCGCGCAGGTCGAACCGCTCAGGTGCTCGGCGACCACCGCGAACATGCTGGGCGGGATCGCCAGATAATGCAGCGGGCGTTGCGCCGCGCCGAGCGCCGCGCGCAGCGCATCGAAGGTCGCACGCGTGTTGTAGTCGCCGTCGACGTAACGCAGCAGGCTCATGAGGCGCGCCTGCACCGTCTCCTCGACCGCCGGCACGAAGGCCGCGAGACTCTCGCGCACGCGCGCGGTGAACTGCTCGACCTTCCAGCCCTGGCGCGCCACGCCGATCACCGGCACCGTGAGGATGCCGCGGCGTACCAGCTGATAGAGCGCCGGGAAGATCTTCCGATAACACAGGTCGCCGGTCGCACCGAACAGCACGACGGCATCGCAGTCACGACGTTCCATGGCAACTCCGGTCGGCAGCGGTGCTCAGCCGCTCTTCTCGAGGTGGCCCCCGAATCCGAGGCGCATCGCCGACAGCACCTTGTCGGCGAATTCACCGCGGCCGCGCGAAGCGAAGCGCGAATAGAGCGCCGCGCTCAGCACGTTGGCGGGCACGCCCACGTCGATGGCGGCCTGCACCGTCCAGCGGCCCTCGCCCGAATCGGCGACGCGTCCGGCGAAGCCCTCGAGCCGCCCATCGCGCGCCAGTGCCGCGGCGGTGAGATCGAGGAGCCGTGAGGCGACGATGCTGCCGTGGCGCCAGACCTCGGCGACGGCCGCGAGGTCGAACCGGTACTGATAGAGGCGCGGATTGGCGAGCGGTGCCGTCTCCGCATCCGCTTCGCTCCGCGCGCTGTCGAGTCCCGCGTCGGCGTGTGCGAGCAGGTTGAGCCCTTCGGCGTAGGCGGCCATCAGGCCGTACTCGATGCCGTTGTGGACCATCTTGACGAAGTGCCCGGCACCGTGCGGCCCGCAGTGGAGGTAGCCGAGTCCCGCCGCACCGAGTCCGGCAGCGCGGCCGGCGTCGGCGCCCGCGGGCGGCCGCCCGCCCGGCGACAGCGTCGCAAACACGGGCTCGAGCCGCGCGACCGTCGCGGACTCGCCGCCGATCATCAGGCAGTAACCCTGCTCGAGCCCGAGCACGCCGCCGCTGGTACCGACGTCGACATAGTGGATCCCGGCGGCGGTGAGCTCGGCGGCGCGCCGGATGTCGTCCTGGTAGTTGGAATTGCC
>DAHUXE010000018.1 GCA_027307325.1 Gammaproteobacteria bacterium
GGGCCCCGGGGGTCGGGCCCGCGGCGCTGGCCCGGGCTTCGGCGGCGGGTGCGCCGGGACGCGCGTCCCCTACGTCGCCAGCTGGAACAGCGTCGACGGCACCCAGCCCTCGTTCCCCAGCTCGTCCGTAACCTTCCACCAGATCCCGTCCTTGTCGCCGCTCGGATAGAGCGTCATGCCGGGATCGAGGTCACGCACCACCTTCGACTTGATGTTCGCCGCCGTGTACATCTTGCCGGGCTTCGCCATGGTCACCGACTGCGAGACGTTGTCGGCCTTGGCGTTGAGACTCATCCCCTTGATGTCGTTCACCAGCTTGGTGTACGAGTCGAGGTAGGCCATGGTGACGACCTGGCCGATCTCGGTGTTGGCGTAGCTGCTCGCGCCCGCGGCCGCGAAGCCGCCGAAGAAGCCGGCGCCCCCGCCCGCGCCCCAGCCGAGGTCGGTCTTTTTGGCGTGGCCCTCCTCGAGCGCCACCTGCTCGGTGGAGCGCACGTCGGTGAGCGTCAGCACCACGTCGGCGGTCTTGCTCTTCAGGTTGATGCCGCCGGCCAACGCCCCGACGCCGTGCGGCAGGAACCCGCCGACGATGGCACCGAGCCGCTGGCCGCCGGAGTTGGCGTTCTTGGTGACGACGTCCGGTACCAGCACGTAGTCGGCCGCCTTCATCTGGCCCTTGCCGATGTTCGAGCCGCCGCGCATCTCGCCCGAGCCGGCGAGCGCACGCTCCTGCTGCGCGGCCGCCAGCCCCTTGCCGCGGTCGAGGAGCGTGAAGCACTTCGACTGCGACACGAACACCTTGATCAGGGCCTCGGGCGAGTCGAGGTTGTAGGCCAGCCACCATTTGTTCTCGGGCTCGGTGACCGCGAGGGTCCCGATCTTCTTGTCGCAGGTCGGGATCTGGGGCGGCGGCTGGTCGGCGGCCCAGGCGAGAGCGCTGAGCGCAAGTCCCGAGAGCGTGATCGAGGCGAGCAACGGAATTCTGAGCCTGGAGCGCATCATTGTGGTCATCCCCCCTTTGTTGTTCGCAGACTGGCGCGGTATGCCGTGCGTGCGTGCCTCTAGTTTAGCCTCGAAGCTGCGTCCGCGGCATCGGTGGCGGAGCCGCGGCCCCTGTCCCGGGATATTGCCGATTGTTAAGGCCCCGCCCCCGCCGTCAGCGGGCGCTGTCCTTCGCGAGGAGAAAGCGCACCAGCGCGATGAGCTGGTCGGCCGCGCGGATGCTGTCGGCGATCCGGTAGCGGCCGTTGACGATGATGCAGGGCGTGCCGGGCACCTGCATGGCCATGATCTGCTCGTCGGCGGCGCGCATTTTGCCGTCGACGCTAAAGGAGTTCGCCATCGCGAGGAAATCCTCGGGCTTCATTCCGGTCCAGCGCGCGTAAGCCCGGGCCGCCTGCTCGATCGTCGGCTGCGGACTCCTCAGGCGGTGCGTCTGACTGTCGATGTTGGCGAGCTCGCCCGTCTTCCACACCGCATCGAACATCGGCTGGTGGGTGCGGTCGGCGATGCCGAGCGCCTGCGCGGCGAACCAGGCGCGCTGGTACATCGGCCAGTCCTCGGCCTTGTTGAACGCCGCCGGCAGGTACGCGAGCTGCGCGTTGGGCGGCAGGCCCTTCTTCAGGAGCTCGATCGTCGGCTGAAAGGCGTTGCAGGCCGGACAGCCGTAGGAGAACACCTCCAGCACCTCGCTCTTGCCGGGCGCAACGCTGGTGGGCTGCGGCTGAAAGAGCACGAAGTAGTCGTGGCCCTCGGTCCAGGCCGGCGCCGCGCCCGCGCGCGCCACGGCGAGCGCCGCCAGCAGTGAGAACAGCAGTCGAAGGCAGGTTTTCATGAGGCGATCCTGGTGCAGTCCTTACTATCGGTAGATGGCGATCTCGCTGCGCCCCGAGGAGTCGCGCGCGCCGCGGTACATGCCCTCGGTGCTGAAGTCCATGACGATGCGCCCGTCGCGGTCGACGCCGATCAGGCCGCCGTCGCCGCCGAGCCCGCGCAGGATGTCGTGCAGGAGCTCACGCATCGCGCGCTCGAGGGTGAGGCCCCGGTATTCGACCGCGGCGCACACGTGGTGCGCGGCGACGGCGCGGATGAAGTATTCGCCGTGGCCGGTGGCCGACACCGCGCACACCCCGTTCTTGGCGTAGGTGCCGGCGCCGATGATGGGCGAGTCACCGACGCGCCCCGGGCGCTTGTTGGTCATGCCGCCGGTGGAGGTGGCGGCCGCGAGGTTGCCGTCGCGGTCGCGCGCCACCGCGCCCACCGTGCCGCGCGCGGGCGGCACCAGATCCGAGACGCGCTCGCCGCGCTGCTCGTGCTCGAGCTGGCTGAGGCGCTCGGGGGTGCGGAAGTAGAGATTGGGCACCAGGCCGAAGCCCTCCTCGAGCGCGAACTCCTCGGCGCCGGCCCCGACCAGCAGCACGTGGCGCGACTTCTCCATCACGCGGCGCGCGAGCTCCACGGGGTTCTTGACGTGGCGCACGGAGGCCACCGCGCCGGCGCGCTGCTGGCGGCCGTCCATGATGGCGGCGTCGAGCTCCGCCGCCCCGTCGCGGGTCAGGGCCGCGCCGCGCCCGGCGTTGAACGAAGGGTCGTCTTCGAGGATGCGCACCGCGGCCGTAACCGCATCGAGGCTCGAGCCGCCGCGCTCGAGCACCGCGTAGCCCGCATCGAGCGCCGCCTCGAGGCCGGCGCGATAGCGCTGCTCGCGCTCGCCCGCGAGGGTCGCGCGCGGCACCGCGCCGGCGCCGCCGTGAATGGCGATGGCGTACATGTCGGTTCCTCCGGCCCCTGGTGGCCTGGCCACTAGTTGGCGTCGCGGTACATGGCGATCTCGCGCCTACCCGCCGAATTGCGCACCCCGCGGTGCATGCCGGCGCTATTGAAATCCATGGCGAAGTTGCCGTCGCGGTCGAGCGCGATCACCCCGCCCTCGCCACCGGTGCGCCGGAGCTTGTCGTGGATCATGAGGTCGACCGCGCGGGCGAGCGGCAGGTGCTGGTACTGCATCATGGCGCAGATGTCGTAGGCCACCACCTGGCGCATGAAGAACTCGCCCTGGCCGGTGCCGGATACCGCGCAGGACTCGCTTGCATAGGTGCCGGCGCCGATGACCGGCGTATCGCCGATGCGCCCGTAGAGCTTGTTGGTGATGCCGCCGGTCGAGGTGGCGGCGGCGAGGTGACCTTGGGCGTCGAGCGCCACCGCGCCGACGGTTCCCATGCCGCGCGGCCGCAGCGGCAGCGGCGTGGTGGGGGCACTCTCGGCGGCGGTGCGCTTCGCCTCCTCGAGCTCGCGCACCCGCTCGGGCGTGATGAAGTAGCTCTCGGGCACCAGCGTTACGCCCTGGCTGAGCGCGAACTCCTCGGCGCCCTGGCCGGCGAGCAGGACGTGCGGGGACTTGTCCATCACCAGGCGCGCCAGCTCAATGGGATTCTTCACGTGGTGCACGCCAGCTACCGCCCCCGCGCGCGGCCCGGTCCCGTCCATGATGGCGGCGTCGAGCTCGCAGATCCCGTCGTGGTTCAGCACCGCGCCGCGGCCGGCGTTGAACTGCGGATCGTCCTCCCTGGTGCGCACCGCCGCCGCGACCGCATCCAGGCTCGAGCCGCCGCGCTCGAGCACCGCGAAGCCCGCGTCCAGCGCCGCCCCGAGTCCCGCCCGGTAAGACGCTTCGCGCTCCGCCGTCATGTGCGCGCGCTCGATCACGCCGGCGCCGCCATGGATGACGATGACGATCGGGTGCTCGGCCGCCGGCAGCGGTGCGCCGGCGAGCAGCGCCGCGGCGGCGAGAGCCAGGCTCACGAGCGATCGGGTGTGCGGGCGCGACATGGTTTTCCCCAAAGCAGCTATGATCCAGGGAGCTGGCGGCACTCGCGCGCCGCCGCCCTCGCGGAAACTTCCTGCGGTAGATCTTAAGGTGAAAGCCGCCACGTCGCAGCGGATACGCAGCATCCTGGTCGCCAACCGGGGCGAGATCGCCATCCGCGTCATGCGGGCGGCGAACGAGCTCGGGGTGCGTACCGTCGCGATCTATTCGCAGGAGGACCGCTTCTCGCTTCACCGCACCAAGGCGGACGAGGCGTACCTCGTGGGGCGCGGCCTCAAGCCGGTCGAAGCTTATCTCGACATCGAGGGACTACTGCGCATCGCGCGCGAGGCGCAGGTGGATGCCATCCACCCGGGCTACGGCCTGCTCTCCGAGAATCCCGAGCTCGCGCGCGCCTGCCAGGCGGCCGGCGTCATCTTCATCGGGCCGCAACCTGAGACCATGGAGGCGCTCGGCAACAAGATCACGGCGCGGCAGCTCGCGGTGTCGGCGGGCATCGCGGTCATGCCGGCCACGGAGGCACTGCCCGAGGATTTCGCCGAATGTGCGCGCCGCGCGCGCGGCATCGGCTATCCGCTGATGGTGAAGGCGAGCTGGGGGGGCGGCGGCCGCGGCACGCGCGCGGTCGAGGACGAGGCGCAGCTTCGGGAGCTGCTGCCGCTCGCGCGCCGCGAGGCGCTCGCCGCCTTCGGCAACGACGAGGTCTACCTCGAGAAGCTGGTGCGCCGTGCGCGCCACGTCGAGGTGCAGATCCTGGGCGACGCCTACGGCAACCTGGTGCACCTCTACGAGCGCGACTGCAGCATGCAGCGGCGCAACCAGAAGGTGGTGGAGCGCGCGCCGGCGGTGTTCCTCTCGGCTGAGCAGCGCGCCCGGCTGACTGCGGCGGCGCTCGCCATCGGGCGCGCGGCGCGCTACGTGAACGCCGGTACGGTGGAGTTTCTCGAGGACGCCGACTCCGGCAGCTGCTACTTCATCGAGGTGAATCCGCGCATCCAGGTGGAGCACACCGTGACCGAGGAGGTCACGGGCATCGACCTGGTGAAGGCGCAGATCCGCATCGCCGGCGGGGCGCGCATCGGCACGCCCGAGAGCGGCGTGCCGGCGCAGGCCGACATACGCGTGACGGGCCACGCGCTCCAGTGCCGCATCACCACCGAGGACCCGGAGAACGACTTCGCCCCGGACTACGGCAAGATCACCGCCTACCGCAGCCCCGCCGGCTTCGGCATCCGCCTCGACGCCGGCACCGCCTATACCGGCGCGATCATCACGCGCTCCTACGACTCGCTGCTGGTCAAGGTCACCGCCTGGGCGCCGACGGCCGAGGAGACCATCGCGCGCATGCACCGCGCGCTGTGGGAGTTCCGCATCCGCGGCGTGGTGACGAACCTGCGCTTTCTCGATCAGCTGATCACGCACCCGCGCTTCGCGCCCGCCGACTACACCACGCGCTTCATCGACGAGACGCCGGAGCTCTACCGCTCACCCGCGAAGCGCGATCGCGCCACGCGCCTCCTCACCGGCATCGGTGCCACCATCGTCAACGGCAACCCGGAGGTTCAGGGCCGCCCGCGCCCGGCGCACCTCGCGCTGCCGCAGCCGCCGGCGGGAGTGCCGCCGGCGCCCGCGCCCGGCACCCGGCAGAAGCTCGAGGAGCTGGGACCCGAGCGCTTCGCGCGCTGGATGCTCACCGAAGAGCGCGTGCTGCTCACCGACACGGCGATGCGCGACGCGCACCAGTCGCTGCTCGCCACGCGGCTGCGCAGCGCGGATCTCGTGGCCATAGCTCCCTGGTACGCGGGCCTCGTGCCGCAGCTGTTCTCCCTCGAGTGCTGGGGCGGGGCGACCTTCGACGTGGCGCTGCGCTTCCTGCGTGAGGACCCCTGGGAGCGTTTGACGCAGCTGCGCGAGCGCATTCCCAACATCCTGCTGCAGATGTTGCTGCGCTCGGCGAATGCGGTCGGCTACGCCAACTACCCCGACAACGTGCTGCGTTTCTTCATCGCGCGCGCCGCCTCAGGCGGCATCGACGTGTTCCGCATCTTCGACTGCCTCAACTGGGTCGAGAACATGCGCGTCGCGATCGATGCCGTGCTCGAATCGGGGAAGCTCTGCGAGGCGGCGATCTGCTACACGGGAAACTTGAGCGACCCGCGCGAGAAGAAGTACACGCTCGATTACTACGTGAAGCTGGCGCGCGAGCTCAAGGCGGCCGGCACCCACGTGCTCGGCATCAAAGACATGGGGGGCCTCATCCGGCCGCGCGCCGCGTACACGCTGGTGCAGGCACTGCGCGAGGAGACCGGCCTGCCGCTGCACTTCCACACCCACGACACGAGCGGCATCGGCGCGGCGAGCGTGCTGGCGGCCATCGACGCGGGCGCGGATGCGGTCGACGGCGCGATCGACGCGCTTTCCGGGCTCACCTCGCAGCCGAACCTCGGCTCGATCGTCGAGGCGCTGCGCTTCGGTCCCCGCGATGCCGGGCTCGACCCCGCGCAGCTGCGCGCTCTCTCTTCTTACTGGGAGCAGGTGCGGCGGCTCTATGTCGCCTTCGAGAGCGACGTGCGCGCCGGCGCCTCCGAGGTGTACGTGCACGGCATGCCGGGCGGCCAGTACACCAACCTGCGCGAGCAGGCGCGCGCGCTCGGCGTCAGCGAGGCGCGCTGGCCGGAGGTGGCCCGCGCCTACGCCGAGGTGAACGAGCTATTCGGCGACATCATCAAGGTGACGCCGACGTCCAAGGCGGTCGGGGATCTGGCGCTCGTCATGGTCACCGCGGGGCTCACGGCCAGGCAGCTGCTCGACCCCGGCACCGAGGTCGCCTTTCCCGAGTCGGTGGTGCAGTTCTTCCGCGGCGAGCTCGGCCAGCCCTACGGCGGCTTTCCCGAAGGCCTGCAGCGCAAGGTGTTGCAGGGCACGGCCCCGCTGACCGAGCGGCCGGGCGCGCGGCTGCCGGCCGTGGACCTCGAAGCCGAACGCGCCCGCCTCGCGGAGCGGCTGCCTGGCGCGGTGTCCGACGAGGATCTCGCCTCGTACCTCATGTATCCCAGGGTGTGGCAGGAGTATGCGCGCGAGCGGCTGCAGCACGGGGATCTCGGGCTGCTGCCGACGCCGGTGTTCTTCTACGGCATGCAGCCCGGAGACGAGATCAGCATGGATCTCGAGCGCGGAAAGACGCTCATCGTGCGCTACGTCGCCACCAGCGACCCGCACGAGGACGGGACGCGCACGGTGTTCTTCGAGCTGAACGGCCAGCCGCGCTCGGTGCGGGTGCGCGACCTCGCCGAGGTGGCGCAGCGGCCGCCGCAACCCAAGGCCGAGGCCGGCAACGCGCGCCACGTGGGCGCGCCGATGCCGGGCACGGTGACCACGGTCGCAGCAAGCGCGGGGATGCGCGTCGCGCGCGGCGACCTGCTGCTGACGCTCGAGGCGATGAAGATGGAGACCGCGGTGCGCGCCGAGAGCGAGGGCGTGGTGGCCGAAGTGCTGGTGAAGCCGGGGGACGCGGTGGATGTGAAGGATCTGCTGGTGGCGCTGCGCTGAGGGCGGCCGCCACCGGGGTGCGCCTGTCGGTGCTTGGCGTCATCGGTCGATGCCAACACCCTTGTTGTATGCTGTCGGCAGTTGCTCCTGACGCGGAGAGTGAACCGATGCGCGAGCGGCGCAGCGATGCGCGGCGGCCGGGACCGGGCGCGATCCTCACGTGTGCCGCGCTGCTCGCCGGCGCGGCGGTCGACGCGCACGCCGACGATCTGCTGGGCTTCTCCTTCGGCGGCACCTACGGCAAAGCGACGATCGATGCCTCGACCGGGCTCGTCAGCGGCTTCGGCAGTCACAGCTCCGCCTACACGATCGTCGCCGGCTGGCGTCCCATTGCGGAGCTGTCGGCGGAGGTGCAGTACCTCGACTTCGGCCATTCGAGCGGGACGTCTCTCTACAAGAATTCCAACGTTCCGCTCACCAACAGCGCGAGCCGCAAGGGCGAGGGCGTGTTCGGCATCCTCTATCTGCCGACGCCGATCGTCGACTTCTACATGAAGGCCGGGCTCGCCAAGCTCCACACCACGGCGACCACCATCGTCGGCACCTGCCCGAAGGGCGGCGTGTGTCCGCCGCTCGCCAATCCTCTGCCCGTCGACAGCACCGGCGTCGGCGCCGCCGGCGGCGGCGGCGTTATGTACCGCTTCCGCTCGATCGAAGTGCGGGCCGAGTACCTGCGCTTCGCGGCTCAGGGCGGCAATCCCTATATGGTGACCGGCGGACTCACCTGGACGTTCTGAGCCGGCGCGCCTTGGGTCACACGGTGTCCTTGAGGGCGACGCCTGCGTCCGCAAGCCTGTCGACCTGCGGCCGCGCATGCGCCGCGATCAGCTTGCGCGCCGCCATCTGGTCCCTGGGTGCGTTCACCGTGTCGATGGCGATGAGCTCGCCGCCACGCAGATAACAGGCGCTGAAGCTGCGCGCCGCCGGCGAGCCGCGCATCACCACGGCGTCGTAACCCTGCGCGAGGCCGACGATTACCATCTTCAGATCGAACTGATCCGACCAGAACCAGGGCAGCTTGTCGTGCAGCGTCTCGTTGCCCATGAGGTTGAGCGCCACCGTCGTGCCCTGCTCGAAGGCGTTGTCGACCGACTCGAGGCGCAGATGCCGGCCGTACTGGCGGCTCAGGTGGCTGGCGCAGTCGCCGGCTGCGTAGATCCCCTCGTGCGAGGTGCGGCAGTGCGCCTCGGTCACGACCCCGTTTCCGCACTCGAGGCCGGCGGCCCGGGCGAGCTCGTCGGCCGGGGCCACACCGGCGCCGATCAGCACGACGTCCGCGGGGTACTCGCCGCCTTCCTCGGTGAGGACGCTGCGGACGCGGCCGGTGCGCTCGTCGCCGTGCAGCGCCCGCAGCCGCTCGTTGCAGCGGATGCGCACGCCGCGCCTCGCGTGCTCGGCCTCGTAGAACGCCGAGACCTCGGGGCAGGTGACGCGGCTCATGACGCGCTCGGCCATCTCGAGCACCGTCACTTCCACGCCGAGCTCGCGCGCGGTGGCCGCGACCTCGAGCCCGATGTAGCCGCCGCCGACGATCAGCAGCCGCCCGCCGCCCGTGAGGCCGGCGCGAATGCGGTCGGCGTCGTCGAGGGTACGCAGGTAGTGCACCCCCTCGAGCTCCGCCCCCGGAACCGGCAGCCGGCGCGGATGGCTCCCGGTGGCGAGCAGCAGCGCGTCGAAGGGCACGACCACCCCGTCGTCGAGCCGCACGTGCCGCTCGCGCGGGGCGATGTCGGTCACCCGCCGGCCGAAGTGGGTGGTCACGGCGTGGTCGGCGAAGAATCCGGGGGGGCGGATCAGCAGCCGCTCGCGCTCGAGCGCGCCGGCGAGATACTTCTTGGAGAGCGGCGGCCGCTGGTAGGGTGGCCAGGGCTCCGCGCCGATCAGCGTCAGCTTCCCCGCGAAGCCTCTGCGGCGTAGTGTATCGACCGCCTGCACGGCCGCCTGGCCCGCCCCGACGATCACGATGTGCTCGTACATCGGGGCCAAGAATATCCCAGGTGCCTGCCGGCCTGGCGCACCAGGGCGGGGCGCCCGGCGCGCAGCGTTGCTCTGCAATGGTGCAGAGCGCGCGGGTGGCGGCACCCGGGCGGTGCCGTCCGCGGCGGTCGCGGCGCTGATTTCGCCCATGGCATGAAAGCTGCACAATCGACGACACCGCACCCGGCGATGGAGACCGAAGCCTCATGAAACTGATCACCGCGATCATCAAGCCGTTCAAGCTCGACGACGTGCGCGCGGCGCTCTCGGACATCGGCGTGTCGGGAATGACGGTGACCGAGGTGAAGGGCTTCGGCCGCCAGCGGGGCCACACGGAACTGTATCGGGGCGCTGAATACGTGGTCGACTTCGTGCCCAAGACGCGGATCGAGGTCGCGGTGCGCAGCGAGCTCGCCGATCAGGTCATCGAGGCGATCATGAAGGCCGCCAAGACCGGCAAGGTCGGCGACGGCAAGATCTTCATCACCGACATCAACCGCGTCATCCGCATCCGCACCGGCGAGACCGACGACTCGGCGTTGTAGCCCCGCAAGGCATCGACCAGCCCGCTATGCCCACAGCCATCCGCTTCTACGAGTACGGCGGTCCCGAGGTCCTGCGCGTCGAGGACGTCGATCCAGGCAAGCCCGGTCCCGGCGAGGCGCAGGTGCGCCACCACGCGATCGGCGTCAACTACATCGACGTCTACGACCGCACCGGCCTCTATCCGGTCGCCGCGCTCCCGAGCGGACTCGGGCGCGAGGCGGCCGGGGTCGTCGCCGCCCTCGGCCGCGGGGTGCGCGGCTTCAGGGTCGGCGAGCGGGTCGCCTACGTCTGGCCGAACCCAGGGGCTTACAGCGAGCTGCGCAACGTGCCGGCCGAACGGCTGGTCAAGGTGCCGCGCGGCATCTCCGACGAGCAGGCGGCGGCGCTCATGTTGAAGGGCCTGACGGCCCAGTATCTCATTCGCCGCACCTACCGCGTTCAGCGCGGCGACCCGATCCTGGTGCACGCCGCGGCCGGCGGCGTCGGGCTGATCCTCTGTCAGTGGGCGCGCGCACTCGGGGCGAAGGTGATCGGCGTGGTCGGGAGCGACGCCAAGGCGGAGCTCGCCCGGCGGCACGGCTGCCATCACGTGCTCATCTCCGGGCGCGACGAGCTGGTCGCGGGCGTCAAGGCGCTCACCAGGAGCGAGGGCGTCGCCGTGGTCTATGACGCGGTCGGAGGCGACACGTTCATGGAATCGCTCGACTGCCTGCGCCGTCGCGGGATGATGGTCACCTTCGGCAACGCCTCGGGTCCCGTGCCGCCGGTCGCGCCTCTCGAGCTGAGCAGGCGCGGCTCGCTGTTTCTGACGCGGCCGACGCTGTTCCATTACATCGGCACGCGCGCGGAGCTCGAGTCCGCGGCGCGCGAGCTGTTTGCCGCCGTGCGCGCCCGCAAGGTGCGCATCGTCATCGGGCAGAAGTATCCCCTGCGCGAGGCGGCCGAAGCGCACCGCGACCTCGAGGGCCGGCGCACCACCGGCTCGACGGTGCTGACGCTGTAGCGGCGCCGCGAGCGCCTCGCGCGTCACCGCGGCGCGGCGTGGATAGTTCCCTTCGGTCATAGTTAAGCAGTTGCCTGACTATCGCCGAATGGAGTAGCGCGTGCGCGCGCTTCTGGCCGTGCGGGATGGCGCCTAAGCGTCCGCGGTGGCGGGCGGCGCGGGCCGCAGCGCGCGGGCGGCGCGCGGGATGCCGAGCGCGCCGCTGCGCACCACCTCGAGCAGCTGCGCGCCCCGGGCCAGGTCCGCCATGAACGCGTTGATTTCGGCCTCGCTCGCGGTCAGCTCCACGATGAAGCCCTCGGTGGCCGGATCGAGCACGCGGCCGCCGGCGCGCACTACGAGTCCGCGCACGATGTCGGTGTGGCGCGGGTCGACGCGCAGCTTGAGCAGCACCAGTTCGCGCTCGAGGTGCTGGCCGCGGGTCATGTCGAGCACGTTGACGACGTCGACCAGCTTGTTCAGCTGATTGACGATCTGCTGGATCACGGCGTCCGAGCCGCGCGTGACGAGCGTCAGGCGCGAGACCGTGGGATCGTCGGTGGGGGCCACCGACAGCGACTCGATGTTGTAGCCGCGGGTGGAAAACAGGCCCGCCACCCGCGTCAGGGCCCCGGCCTCGTTCTGCAACAGTATCGCGATGATGTGGCGCATGTCGGGCGGTGGCAAAGCCTCGCAGAGCCTCGAAAAAGCCTTGGCAGAATAGAGAGATCCGCGCGAGTTTGCACCACGGACCCAAGCTGTTACGCTCAAAAGTTCTGTCGCTGTCGCTACCCCAAGAGGTTTTGCCAAGAACCCGCCCATGAGCTCGCCGTCCCTCAGCGACACGCCTGCCGAGGCCCGCCCGCCTGCCCATCCGCTCGCCGGGGCGCGGATGAGCGGCGCGCGCATGATCATGCAGGTGCTGGCGGACGAGGGCGTCACGGCGATCTTCGGCTACAGCGGCGGGGCCATCCTCCCGACCTACGACGCGGTCTTTCTCTACAACGAGGAGTGCGCCGGGAGCGGGCGGCCGCAGATTCCCCTGATCGTGCCCGCCAACGAGCAGGGTGCCGGCTTCATGGCCGCGGGCTACGCGCGCGCCAGCGGCCGGGTCGGCGTGTGTATCGTGACCTCCGGACCCGGGGCCACTAACACTGTTACGCCTGTGCGCGATTGCATGGCTGATTCGGTACCTATTGTCGTGATTTCCGGCCAAGTACCCCGGCCCGCGATCGGTACCGATGCCTTTCAGGAGGCCCCCGTGCCCGCGGTCATGGGAGCCGTTGCCAAGCACATCTTTCTGGTCACCGAGCCCGAGAAGCTCGAGGCGACGGTACGCACGGCCTTCGAGATTGCCCGTACCGGGCGCCCGGGACCGGTGGTCGTCGACATCCCGAAGGACGTCCAGAACTGGGAAGGGACGTTCCGGGGAGAGGGGCTGCTGCCGATCCCCGGCTACCGGCGGCGGCTCGACGAGCTCACCCGCTCCTCGCTCGATGCGGCGGCGGCCGGACGGCTGTTCGCGATGCTCGGCGAGGCGCAGCGCCCGCTCATCTATGCCGGCGGCGGGGTCATCAACGGCAACGCCGCCGAGCGGCTCGCCGAGCTCGCGAGCGCCTTCGGCTTACCGGTCGTCACGACGCTCATGGGCATCGGCGCGCTCGATACCCGCGCGCCGCTCGCGCTGCGCATGCTCGGGATGCACGGCGCCGCCTTCGCCAACTACGCGGTGGACGACTGCGATTTCCTCATCGCGGTGGGCGCGCGCTTCGACGACCGCGTCGCGGGCGTACCCGACAAGTTCGCGCGCAACGCCAGGCGCATCGCGCACCTCGACGTGGACCGCGCCGAGGTCAACAAGGTCAAGCGCGTGCAGTGGAGCCACGTGGGGCTGCTGGCGCCGGCGCTCGAGGCGCTCATCGCGCACGGGCGGCAGGTCGGGTTCCGCCGCGACTTCGGCGCCTGGCACGTGGAGCTTGCCGAGCTCAAGCGCCGCTATGCGATGAACTACGACCGCGCGAGTCCCCTGATTCAGCCCTACTACGTCCTCGAGGAGCTCAACCGTCACACGCGCGGCGAGGCGATCATCTCGACCGGAGTCGGCCAGCACCAGATGTGGGCGGCGCAGTACTGCGATTTCGCGGGCCCACGCCTGTGGCTCACCTCCGGCAGCATGGGCACGATGGGCTTCGGTCTGCCCGCGGCGATCGGCGCGCAGATCGCGAACCCCGGCAGGCTCGTGATCGACATCGACGGCGACTCGAGCATCCGCATGAACATCGGCGAGCTCGAGACCGCCACCACCTACGATCTGCCGGTCAAAGTCATGGTGCTCAACAACTTCGGCGACGGCATGGTCAAGCAGTGGCAGAAGCTGTTCTTCAAGGGCCGCCTGTCGGCCAGCGACAGGTCGCTGCACAAGAAGGACTTCATCCGCGCCGCCCAGGCCGACGGCTTCCGCTACGCGGTGCGCCTCGAGCACAAGGCGGACGTGCCGCGCGTCATCGCCGAGTTCGTCGGCTTCGGGGGGCCCGCCTTCCTCGAGGTGATGATCGACCCCGACGCGGGCGTCTATCCGATGGTGGGCCCGGGTCAGTGCTACGAGGACATGATCACGGGCGAGCACATACCGTCCCGCACCAAGGTCGCGATCAAGACTCCCGGCCCCTCGGAGATGTTCTGATGAGACCCGCCGCCGCGCGCGCCGCATCTCTCGCTGCCCGCCTGCTCGCCGCCGCGGCACCCGCTGTCACGCTCGCCGCGCCCGCGGCGGGCGTCGCCCGGCAGGACGAGATCCTGATGCTCGGCACCCTGGCCGGCGCGCAGAGCGCGCGCACCGGGAGCGATGGCGTCACGCACGCGGAATACTCCTTCAACGACCGCGGCCGCGGTGACCATATCGTCGCGACGTGGAAGCTCGATGCCGCCGGCGCCCTCACCGAGTACCAGGGCCGCGGCAATGACTACATGAAGGCCCCGGTGACCGAGACTTTCCGCCTCGCCGCCGGCAAGGCCACCTGGAGCAACCGCTCCGAGCGCGGCAGCGCGGCGGTCTCGGGCGAGGCGTTCTACGTACCCGTGAACGGACCGCCCGAGATCCTCGGCGTGCTCGCGCGCGCGCTACTCAAGGCTCCGGGGCATCGCCTCGCGCTCCTGCCCGCGGGCGAGGCCACGCTCGAGAAGGTCGATCTGCCCGCCGAGGATGCGGCGCACGCGACCGGCCCGCACGGCGCACTCGCGCTCTATGCCATCAGCGGGCTCGACTTCTCCCCGACGCCGATCTGGCTCGAGGACGATGGGACGACGGCGGCCTCGATCGCCTTCTCCGGCTGGTTCTCGGTGCTGCCCGCTGCGCTGCACGACCGGCAGCCGCAGCTGCTCGCGGCACAGGAGCACGCCGGCGCCGCCTGGTCGGCACGCCTGGCGCGCGAGCTGACACATGTTCCGGCCGGAGAGGTACTGATCCGCAACGCGCGGCTCTTCGATCCGCGTGATCTCTCGGTCACGCCGGGAATGAGCGTGCTGGTGCGCGGCGCGCACATCGTGCGGGTCGCCGCGGACGCCGACGTGGCGGCCGACGCCGGGGCCGAGGTGATCGACGCGCACGGCCGCTTCCTCATGCCGGGGCTGTGGGACAACCATCAGCACTTCGGCGACAACGCCGGCGCGCTCGACCTCGCCAACGGCGTCACGAGCGCCCGCGACATGGCGAACGACACCGAGCGGTTCCCCGAGCGCGTGGCGCGCTTCGATGCGGGCACCGAGCTCGGCCCGCGGGTGTGGAAGGCCGGTATCATCGACGGCACCGGCCCATACGCCGGGCCGACCAGGATGCGGATCGACACCGCAGCGCAGGCGATCGCCGACGTCGACTGGTACGCCGACCACGGCTATGGGCAGATCAAGATCTATTCCTCGATCCCGCCGCCCATCGTGCCGGTGATCGCCGCCGAGGCGCACGCGCGCGGCCTGCGGGTCAGCGGCCACGTGCCGGCGTTCATGAGCGCCGAGCAGTTCGTCGGCGCCGGCGCGGACGAGATCCAGCATCTCAACTTCATCGTGCTCGACTTCCTCTATCCCGCGGTGCAGGAGACGCGCAACATGAACCGCTTCACCGCGGTCGCCGCGCACGCCCGCGACTTCCCGCCCGCCGCACCGCAGGTGCGGGACTTCATCGCTTATCTCGCCCGGCACCACACCGTGCTGGATCCGACCGTCAACATCTTCGAGGCGCAATTCTGCGGCGACCCGGCGGCCCTCACGCCGGGACTCGAGCAGGTCGCGCCGCGCATGCCGCCGCAGGTGCGGCGCGGGCTGCTCTCCAGCGCGCTCGTCATACCGAAGGGCGAGGAGGCCGCCTATCGCGAGGCGCTGCCGGCGATGCTCGCCCTCCTCAAGGCGCTGCACGAAGCCGGCGTGACGATCATTCCCGGCACCGACTCGATGCCGGGTTACGAGCTGCACCATGAGCTCGAGCTGTACGCGCGTGCCGGCATCGCGCCCGCGGAGGTGCTGCGCATGGCCACCCTCACCTCGGCGCAGGTCATCGGCGCGAACGGCGAGCGCGGCGTGATCGCCGCCGGCAAGCTCGCGGATCTCATCCTCGTCGACGGCGATCCGAGCGCCCGCATCGGCGACCTCGATCATATCGACCTGGTCATGAAGGGCGGCAGGACCTACGACCCGGCACGCATCGAGGCCTCGCTCGGCATCACCCCGTGAGCAAGCCATGAAATACCTCCACACCATGGTGCGCGTCACCGACATCGACGCGAGCCTGCGCTTCTACTGCGACGCGCTCGGCCTGCGGGAGCTGTCGCGCAAGGACTACCCGCAGGGGCGCTACACGCTAGTGTTCCTGTCCGCGCCCGGAGATGAGAGCGCGCAGGTCGAGCTCACCCACAACTGGGACCCGGAGGCCTATGGCGGCGGGCGCAATTTCGGACACCTCGCCTATCAGGTCGAGGACATCTACGCGACCTGTCAGCGCCTCGCCGACCACGGCGTCACCATCCTGCGCCCGCCGCGGGACGGGCGCATGGCGTTCGTGCGCTCGCCGGACAACATCTCCATCGAGCTGCTGCAGAAGGGCGCGGCGCTCGCGCCGGCCGAGCCGTGGAAGTCGATGGCCAACACCGGCAGCTGGTAGGCGGACGCGACCCTCAAGTCCATGAAGACGATCCCGAGCCTGATCATCGCGGCGGTGTTCGCCACGCTGACGTTCGCCGTGTGGGCGTCCCTCAACCGCCCGACGCGCGAGCCGCCCTGGCCGGCGCGCATCCAGGGCTTCGCCTTCTCGCCGTTCCGCGCCAACGAGGATCCCACCACTTTCAAGATGCCGACCGACGCCGAGATCGACGCCGATCTGGCGCTCCTCGAGGGCAAGGTCAACGCGGTGCGCACTTATTCGGTTGGCGCGTCGCTCGCCGACGTTCCCGAGCTCGCCGAGCGCCACGGCATCAACGTCGCGCTCGGCGCCTGGCTCGACAGCCACCTCGACAAGAACGAAGAGCAGCTGAAGATCGCCATCGACCTCGCCGGTACGCACCAGAACGTGGTGCGCGTCGTGATCGGCAACGAGGTGCTGCTGCGCGGCGATCTCACCCTCGAGGAGCTCGAGAAGTATCTCGACCGGGCGCGTGCCGCCATCGGCCAGCCGGTCGGCACCGCCGAGACCTGGCACACCTGGCTCGCGCACCCCGAGCTCGCCCAGCACGTCGATTACATCGGCGTGCACTTGCTGCCCTACTGGGAAGGCGTCCCGGTGGACGCCGCGATCGCCTACTCCTTCGCCCAGTTCAAGCGCCTGCAGCAGACCTTCCCGCACAAGCCGATCGTCATCGCCGAGATCGGCTGGCCGAGCCGCGGGCGCACGCGCGAGTCCGCGGTCGCCTCGGTTGCCAACGAGGCGCTGTTCCTGCGCCGCTTCCTCGCCCGCGCCGAGCGCGAGCAGATCAAGTACTACGTCATGGAGGCGTTCGACCAGCCATGGAAGGCGTACCAGGAGGGAGCGGTCGGCTCCTACTGGGGCGTGTACGACGTCAACCGGCAGCCGAAGTTCGCCTTCACCGAGCCCATCGTGCGCGTGCCCGAGTGGCACATCCTGGCGGCCCTGTCGGTCGCGGCCGCGCTGCTGGTGCTCGGGATCGTGTATCTCACCAGCGATGCGCTGCGCAACCGCGGCCGCAGCTTCCTCGCGATCGTGGTGTACGCCGCCACCACCATCGCGGTGTGGGTGATCTACGACTTCACGCAGCAGTACATGACGGTCTCGAGCGTGATCGCCGGCGTGCTGCTGCTGCTCGGCATGCTGGGAGTGCTGCTGGTGCTGCTCGCCGAGGCGCACGAGTGGGCCGAGGCGCACTGGGTGGCTTACCGGCTCCGGCTCGGCGCGCCGATGGTCGCCGGCGGTCAGCAGCAGCCGAAGGTTTCGCTCCACGTGCCGGCCTACAACGAGCCGCCGGCGATGCTGATCGAGACCCTCGATGCGCTCGCGCGGCTCGACTATCCGGACTTCGAAGTGCTGGTCGTCGACAACAACACGCGCGACGAGAGTGTCTGGCGCCCGGTCGAGGCGCACTGCGCGCGGCTCGGCCCGCGTTTCCGCTTCTTCCACGTCGCGCCGCTCGCCGGCTTCAAGGCCGGCGCGCTCAACTACGCGCTCGAGCGCACCGCGCCGGATGCCGCCATCGTCGCTGCGATCGACAGCGACTACGTGGTCGATCCGCGCTGGCTGCGCGAGCTCACGCCGGCATTCCAGGACCAGCGCACCGCCATCGTGCAGGCGCCGCAGGACTACCGCGACGCCGATCAGAGCGCCTTCAAGGCCATGTGCTACGCCGAGTACCGCGGGTTCTTCCACATCGGCATGATCACGCGCAACGAGCGCAACGCGATCATTCAGCACGGCACCATGACCATGGTGCGGCGCGCGCAGCTCGAGCGCTGCCGCTGGGCGGAGTGGTGCATCACCGAGGATGCGGAGCTCGGCCTGCGGATCTTCGAGGCGGGCTACGACGCCACTTACGTGCCGGTGAGCTACGGCCGCGGCCTGATGCCCGACACTTTCATCGACTTCAAGAAGCAGCGCTTCCGCTGGGCTTACGGCGCGATGCAGATCCTCAAGGCGCACGCCCGCGCGCTGTTCCTCGAGGGCGGCCCGCTCTCCTCGGGCCAGCGCTACCACTTCGTCGCCGGCTGGCTCCCGTGGGTGGCCGACGGCTGCAACCTGCTCTTCAACCTGGCGGCTCTCGGCTGGTCGGCCGCGATGGTATGGGCGCCGGGCAAGGTCGACCCGCCGCTCGTCATGTACTCGGTGCTGCCGCTGTCGCTGTTCACCTTCAAGCTCGCCAAGCTCGTCCACCTCTACCACGTGCGGGTGGGCGCCAGCGCCAGGCAGACGATGGCGGCGGCGATCGCCGGGCTCGCCCTGACCCACACGATCGGCACCGCGGCGGTCAAGGGCCTCGTCACCCGCAGCGAGCCGTTCTTCCGCACGCCCAAGCAGGGCAGCACCTCGGGGCTGCGGCGCGCGCTCGCCGCGGCACGCGAGGAGACCGTGATGGTGGTGGGGCTGCTGCTGTCGGCGTGGGGCGTCGCCTACACCGGCACGCGCGAGACCGCAGGTCCTGACCGCCTCGCCTGGATCGTCGTGCTCCTCGTTCAGTCCGTGCCTTACGTCTCCTCGCTCATCGTGTCGCTGGTCAGCGCTTTCCCGCTGCCGGCGCGCTGGCTCGGCACCAGCTATCGTCCGGTGGCCGGCACCGGCCGCCCGGCGCAGGCTTAAGTCCGGCGGCTTCAGGTCTCCGTGCGCGAGCATCGGCTCAAGGCCATAGCGACCATGATCGTCGCGGTCGCGGTCTTCTCCTTCATGGACGGGGTGCTGAAGTTCTTTGCCATGCGCTATCCGCCCATGGAGGTAGCGGCGCTGCGCGGCGCCACCTCGCTCCCCTTCACGCTCGCCCCGGTACTGATCGCCGGCCGCCTGCGCGATCTCGTGCCGCGTCGCTGGCCGATGCACCTGCTGCGCGGCACGCTGAGCGTCGTGGTGATCGGGGGCTTCATCTACGCGGTGCGCTCGCTGTCGCTCGCCAACGCCTACTCGGTGTTCCTGGCGGCGCCGCTGCTGGTGGCGGCGCTGTCGGTACCGCTGCTGCGGGAACGGCTCGACTGGCGCAACTGGCTGGCGATTCTCGTCGGGCTCGCCGGGGTCCTGGTCATGCTGCGGCCGAGCGCCTCGGGGCTGGCGAGCCTCGGCGCCGTGGCCGCCCTGGTCGGTGCCACCGCCTACGCCCTGAGCGGAATCGCGGTGCGCATTCTCACCCGCACCGACACTACGGTGAGCGTCGTCTTCTGGACCATCAGCCTGATGACCGTATTCTCCGGCGCCATGGCCGCCCCGGGGTGGGTGGCGATCGAGCACGGGCACTGGAAATGGCTGCTGGCCCTTGGGGTGCTCGCCGCGATGGGGCAGTACCTCCTCACCGAGGCGTTTCGCTCGGCACCGCCCTCGGTCGTCTCCCCGTTCGAGTACACCGCGCTCCTCTGGGGAGTCGGCATCGACCGGGTCGTCTGGCAGGTGTTGCCGTCGGCGCGGGTATGCCTGGGGGGCGGCATCGTGATCGCGAGCGGGCTCTACCTCATCTGGCATGAGCGCAATGCACCGCGGCACCCGTCGCAGCAGGAGTCATGGCAGTGACAGCCGCGGCGAGGCAGAATGCGCCGCTGATCCTCGACAGCGTAGGAAGCTCGTTTCGCTGACAGGTTTGCAAACAAGAGGAAAAGGCCATGAGCAATGCCGATATCCGGGGACGATTCATCTGGCACGAGTTGTTGACGACGGACACGACCGCCGCTGCCGCCTTCTACCCGAGGGCGGTGCCGTGGCGTACCCAGCCGTCCAGCATGCCGGGCTACACCATCTGGATGGCCGGCCAGAGCCAGGTCGGGGGCCTCATGGCATTGCCGCCCGAGGCGGCCGGCACGCCGCCGCACTGGCTGATCTACGTCGGCACCCCGAACGTCGATGCGACGGCCGAGCACGCCCAGCGCCTCGGCGCGCGCGTGCTGAAGCCCGCGACCGACATTCCGAACGTCGGCCGCTTTGCGGTGCTCGCGGATCCGCAGGGCGCGACGTTTGCGCTGTACACGCCGGGGCCGAGCGGCGGGGCCGTCCCCGCGCCCGGCCCCGGGGTCTTCTCCTGGCACGAGCTGGCGACCACCGACGTCGCCGGCGCACTGCGCTTCTACGGGGAGCTGTTCGGCTGGACCAAGGGCCAGGGTCATGACATGGGCGCGATGGGCGTCTACCAGATCTTCGAGCGCTTCGGCTCGATGGTCGGCGGCATGTGCAACGTCCAGGGGCCGGCGACGCCGCCTTCGTGGCTGAGCTACGTGCAGGTGGCGGACTCGGGCCGCGCGGTCGCGGCCGCCCAGTCGGCCGGCGGGCGGCTGCTGCACGGGCCGGTCGAGGTGCCGGGCGGCAGCTGGATCGCGCTCTTCATGGATCCGCAGGGCGGCGCGTTCGCGGTACAGGAACCGCCGCGCGCCGCGGCCGCGAAGCCCGCGTCGCCGCCGGCGAAGCCGGCCGCGGCACCCGCGCCGAAGCCCGCAGCGGCTTCCGCGCCGGCAGCGGCCGCAAAGAAGCCCGCGGCGGCCAGGAAACCGGCGAAGAAGAAGGCTGCGAAGAAGAAGGCTGCGAAGAAGAAGCCCGCGAAGAAGAAGCCAGCCCGGAAGGCCGCGAAAAAGAAGGTGGCGCGCCGCAAGACGGCGAAGAAGAGCGCGCGCAAGGGCGCGAAGCGCAGCACGGCGCGGCGCCACCGCTGAAGTCTCCCGTCGGCCCCCGCCGCGCACCCGGCGGGGGCCTAAGGGGCTTCCCGGGCGTCCTAGAGCTTGACCAGCGGGCGGCCGAAGTTGTCGCCGCGCATCGCGAGCAGCAGGTGTTCCGGCGCCTTGGGGAGTCCCTCGACGACGTGATCCTTGACGGCGATGCGGCCGGCGCCGTGCCAGGGGATCGCTTCGCGCAGGAACTCGCCCCTGCGGTGCTCGTAGTCGCGCACCCGCGCGCGCAGCACCTGGATGCCGTCCTTCTCCGGCAGGTAACCAGCGCGCAGCAGTGCGGGGTTCGGATCGGCCGCGCTCAGCGAGTTCTGCACGATGCGCGCGCCGCCTGCCAGGTGCCGCTCCGCGATCACGGTCTCGAGCAGGTCGCCCCCCGTGTTGTCGAAATACACATCCACGCCGCGCGGCGCGAGCTGCCGCAGACGCGCACTGAGGGGCTCCGAGCGGTAGTTGATGCAGGCCGTGAGGCGCGCGTGGCGCGTCACCCACTCGCATTTCTCGCGCGTGCCGGCGATACCGATCGCGCGCGCGCCCTTCAGCATCGCGATCTGTCCGGCCATCGAGCCCGCGGCGTTCGAGGCGGCCGAGACCAGCACCGTCTCCCCGGCGCGCAGCTTGGCGAGGTCGAGGAGTCCGAAGTAGGCGGCCATGCCGGGCGCGCCGAGGATGCCGAGCGCCGTGGACGACGGGGTTTGCCCCGGATGCACGAAGCGGGCGTTCTGGCCGCGGGACACGGCAAATTGCTGCAGGCCGGCGTCGAGCACCACGATGCTGCCGACGCCGAAGACGTCGTGACGCGACTCGATCACCTCGCCGACGCCGCGCGCCGGCACCAGGTCGCCCGGCCGCACGAAGCCGGGGTTGCCGGTGGCGCCGTGCCCGACGTGGAACGGGTCGAGCGCCAGCCACAGCGCGCGCGCGAGGAAAGTACCGTTGGTGAGCGTGGGGAGCGCGGCCTCGATCAGCTCGAAGTCGCTCGGCCTGGACGGCAGGGCCTTGAGACGGATCTGGAGGTTGTGCACGGGCGCGGGTTTCTCGCCTCGGCTACCTGCCGGCGGCATCCGCGGCGGCACGCTCGCGGTCTGCCGCCTCTTGGCTGGCCGCTTCGACCTGCTGCCGCACCCGCTCCTGCTGCGCCCGTGCCTGCGCCGCCTGCTGTGCCGCGGCGGCCGAGGTGCTCGCCGCCGCGGCGCCGGTCTCGGCCAGCCCACAGCCGGTGAGCAGGGCACAGCACCCGGCGAGCACCACAATAAACCGCATGAGGGCCAATTTACGCGCCCAGGCTGCGTACGCAAGAGGCCCGGGGAACGTGGCACTATATGTCGCGCATGTCCAGGACGACTCCCAGGCCGCAACCGGTGGAAGCGGAGCCGCGGGTGCGGCGCGGTTATTTCGAGAGCCGCTACGGCCAGCTGCACGTACACAACGCGATCCCTCCGGGCGGCGGGTTCGAGGAGGGAACGCCGCTCCTCTGCCTGCACGGCACGCAGGGCACGGGCCGCACGTTCAGCGGTCTGCTCGCGCTCCTCGGCCGCGACCGCTCGGTGTACGCGCCGGACCTGCCCGGCTACGGCGAATCCGACGGGCCGCCGCAGCAGATGAGCGCGGCCGAGTACACCGCGGTGCTCGGCGACTTCCTCGATACCATGCGGCTGCGGCACGTCGATCTGCTGGCGCACGGAGCCGGTTCGGTGCTCGCCACCGAGCTCGCACTGGCGCGCGGCCCGCAGGTGCGCCGGCTCGTCCTCGTCTCGGTTCCGCTCGGCCCGCGCCCGCAGGGAGGCGCAAACCCGCCGGGGGGCGATCTCGCGGCCGCGGCGGCCGCCTATGCGCTGCGCGAGCGGCTCGGGCGGGTCTCGCAGCCGCTGCTCGTGCTGCGGCCCAGGGACGAGTGGTGGGACGCGACCGCCCGGGTGCGCGAGACGCAGCCGGCCGTCCGTGTCCTGGACCTTCCGGATCATGGGCCGGACCTGCTGCAGTCGGCCCCGGGCGCGGTGGCGGATGCGGTGCGGGGGTTTCTGCGCGACTGAAGGCGCACTGGCGGCCCGCGGCGCGCATTTTGCGATTCAGATCACACAATTGCACCGGGGCACACGGATCCAGGCCCCGAGCGGCGCTAGAATTTTCTTAATAAAGAACAGGGGACAATCTGAAGATGGATCCGCGCCCGAAGCTGCCCCCCGAGGGGTCCCTACGCCCAGGCAGCGACCTGGACCGCACCGACGAGCTTCCGATTCCGGACCTCAGGGCTTATGAGGCCGCCGCTCACGATCCCCTCGCCGAAACCTGGGTGCAGCCCGGGCTGTCGCCGGGTGTAGCCGAGGGCGCCGAGGATCCCCTGCAGACCGCGGCGGCCAACCTGCGCGAGGCGCAGGGGCTGCTCGCGGGCCGCGGCGCACGCCTGGCGGAGGTCGAGCATGCGCTCGAAGAGGCGCACACCGCACGCTCGGCCGCCGAGCGGCGCGTCGAGCAACTGACCGGGGAGCTCGCCGACGCGCGCGCCGCCGCGGAGCGCGGCGAGGCGCAGCATGCGGCGGAGCTCGCCGCGGCACGCACTGCGGCCGGGCAGCGCGAGGCCGAGCTCCGCGAGGAGCTCGAGCGGGCTCGTGCGGCGGCCGGGCAGCAGGCCAGCGACCTCGCGGAGGAGCTCGCCGCGGCGCGCGAAGCCGCCGAGCAGGCGCGCACCCGCGCCGCAACCTACTTCGAATCGTTGCAGTCCGCCGAGCGGCGCCGCTCGCTGTTCGAGGGGCAGCTGTCGGACCTCGGGGACCAGATCGACGCGCACGAGACCGACCACGCCCGCCTGACGCGCGAGCTCGCCGGCCGCGCCATGCGCGCCGGAGAGCTCGAGTCGGACCTGAGCGAGCGCGCGGCGCGCATCGCCGGTCTCGACGGTCAGGTAGCGACGCTCGGCACGGCCCTCCGCGAGCGCGACGTCGAGCTCGCGCGGCTGCGCGCCGTGGAGGCGACCCTCACCGCGGCGCTCGACGCAGCACGCGCCACGGGCAAGGCCGCGAGCGCGTGCGCCACCGAGCACGAATCCGCCCTCGCCGAGGCGCGCAGCCGCGGCACGGCGCTCGAGGCGGAGCTGGCCGCAGAGCGCGAGAGCGGTGCGCAGCGCGCCGAGGAGCTCACCAGGGTGCGCGGCGAGGCCGAGGAATGGGCCGGAGCCCTGCGCACCGCCCAGCACGAGCGCATCGGTCACCTCGCCGGCATCGCCGCGGGCGAAGCGCGCGTGCAGCAGCTCGAGGACCGGATGGCGGAGCAGGTGGAGATGCGGCGCACGCTGCAGACCGCCGCGGACGCCGCCGTCGCACGCGCGCACGAGCTCGAGGCGGACGTGCGCGCCGCCGAGGAGAACATCGCGCGGCTCGAGTCGCAGCTGCGCGGCCGCGACGCGCGCGTCGCGGAGCTCGAGAAGGCCAATCAGCAGTGGCGCCAGACGCTCGATGAGAGTCGCGCGGCGCACGTGGCCACCGACACCCACCAGGCGCTGCGCGAGCGGGCGCATGCCCAGGCCGGCGAGGGCGCGGTGCGCGAGCCGGCGCCCGACGGCGCGATGCGCCTGCTGATCCGCAGCGACGGCGGGCGCGAGGTAGTGCACGTGCTCGGGCGCAAGACCACCATCGGCCGCACCGACGACAACGATCTGCAGATCGACGTCAAGTACATCAGCCGCCACCACGCGGTGATCCTGGCCGGCCCCGCCCACACCATCATCGAGGACCTGAACAGCACCAACGGCGTGCTGGTCAACGGCCGCCGCGTCACGCGGCAGATCCTCAACGACGGCGATCAGGTAACCATCGCGCGCGCCGAATACCGCTTCGCGCTGCGCCGCACCGGCGAGAAGCGCTGACAGCGGCACGCCGCGTTCGCTAAGCTCGCCTCCCGTGGCGAGCCCCTACATCGAGAAGATCCTCAAGGCGCGCGTCTACGACGTCGCGATCGAGTCGCCGCTCGAGGCGGCCGCGCGCCTGTCGCGCCGGCTCGGCAACGAGGTGCTGCTGAAGCGCGAGGATCTGCAGCCGGTGTTCTCCTTCAAGCTGCGCGGCGCCTACAACCGCATCGCGCACCTGGGCGAGGCGGCCGCCGCCCGCGGGGTGGTGTGCGCCTCGGCCGGCAACCACGCGCAGGGGGTGGCGCTCGCCGCGCGCCGCCGCTCGATCCCCGCGCTCATCGTCATGCCGGAGACGACGCCGCTCATCAAGGTGCAGGCGGTCATCGACCTCGGCGCCGAGGTCGTGCTGCACGGCGACGACTACGACTCGGCGCTCGAGCGCGCGCTCGCCCTGGAGCGCGAGCGCAACCTGGTGTTCGTGCACCCCTTCGACGATCCGGACGTCATTGCCGGGCAGGGCACCATCGCGGTGGAGATCCTGCGCCAGTCGGGCGGCAGCCTGGATGCGATCTTCGTGCCGGTCGGCGGCGGGGGACTGCTGGCCGGCGTCGCCGTGTACGTGAAGTACCTGTACCCGGGCGTGAAGGTGATCGGGGTCGAGCCGCGCGATGCCGCCGGCATGTACGAGTCGCTGCGGGCGGGCCGGCGCGTCACGCTCGAGCGCGTCGGTATCTTCGCCGACGGCGTGGCCGTGCGGCGCGTCGGGGAGGAGCCTTTTGCGCTGTGCCGCCGCACCGTCGACGAGATCCTGCTCACCGACACCGACGAGATCTGCGCTGCGATCCAGGACGTGTTCGAGGACACGCGCTCGATCGTCGAGCCGGCCGGGGCGCTCGCGGTGGCGGGGCTGAAGCAGTATGTCGCGCGCGAGGGCTGGCGCGGCCGGCGCCTGGTGGCGATCAACAGCGGCGCCAACATGAACTTCGACCGGCTGCGCCACGTGGCGGAGCGTGCCGACATCGGCGGGCAGCGCGAGGCGCTGTTCGCGGTGGTGATCCCGGAGCAACCGGGCAGCTTCCTGCGCTTTTGCGAGACGCTCGGCAAGCGCAGCGTCACCGAGTTCAACTACCGCTACGCCGGCCCGGAGGCTGCGCAGATCTTCGTGGGCCTGGCGCTATCGCAGGGGCGCGCCGAGAAGGATGCGGTCGCAGCTCAGCTGCGCGCCGCGGGCTTTGCCGTCACCGACATGACCGACGACGAGATGGCGAAGCTGCACGTGCGCTACATGGTGGGCGGGCATGCGCGTGGCCTCGGGCACGAGCTGCTCTACCGCTTCGAGTTCCCGGAGCGGCCGGGGGCGCTGCTCAAGTTCCTGCAGGCGATCGGCTCGCGCTGGAACATCAGCCTGTTCCATTACCGCAATCACGGCTCGGATTACGGGCGCGTGCTGGCGGGAATCCAGGTTCCGCCCGCGACCCGCGCCGAATTCCTCGAGCACCTGCGGGAGCTCCACTACGCCTGCGTCGAGGAGACCGCCAACCCGGCGTACAAGATGTTCCTTTCTAGTTAGATTGGCCGAAATCGCCTGACGGCGATTTCGGCAGACATCACTCCGTCGGCCGCCGGCAAAAAGCGTGGTTTTTGCCGGCTGTGCATCAGGGAGCGATTTCGGCGGACATCAGGTCTCCCGGCTCTCGAGCTGCCACTCGCGCCAGATCGCGAGCAGCACCGCGAGGATCACCGGGCCTACGAACAACCCGACGAGCCCGAGGGCGGCGAGCCCGCCGAGCACGCCGAACAGCACCACCAGGAACGGAATCTGCGCCTCGCGGCTGATGAGGAACGGGCGCACGATGTGGTCGGTCCAGCCCATGACGACGCCGCCCCAGACGAGCAGGCCGACGCCCGCGACGGTATTGCCCTCGAGCAGCAGCCACGCCGTCACGCACACCCAGATGGTGGGCGCCGCGAACGGGATGAGGCCGCACACGGTGGTGAGGGCCGCGAGAAACACCGGCGCGCCGACCCCGGCGAACCAGTAGCCGATGCCGACCAGCAGCCCCTGCACGAGCGCGGCGAGCACCAGCCCGTAGACCACCGCCTTGACGGTCTGGCCGATGGCCGTCAGGTAGTTGTGCACGCGCGGACCGAGCACGTGCTCGAGCGCGCGCCGCAGCTGTCCGGCGACCTGGGCGCCGTCGCGGTACACGAAGAACAGGCTCACTACGGTGAGCAGCAGCTTGGCCGCGTTGCGGCTGATGCCGCCGATCAGGTGCGCGATCTGCTCGCGGGAGTGGTCGAGGACGTTGCGCAGCTCCGCTCCGAGCGCGTTCGGGTCCTGGGTGGCGCGCGCCGCCAGCTCCTGCAGCTGGTCGCCGATCCACGGGAGTCTGAGCACCGCCGGCGGCAGCGTGCCGCCGGCGAGCAGCTCCTGCAGATGGTGGTAGACGTGCAGCAGCTCGATGCGCACCACGACCGCGAGCCACGCGAGCGGCGCGATGACCGCGGCGCTCACGACGGTGGTCATAACGAGTGCGGCGATGACGCTGCGGCCGCGGCAGCGGGCGAGCAGCCACTCGTAGCCCGGCCAGCTGACGTAGGCGAGGATCGCCGCCCACACCACCGGCACGATGAAGGGATCGAGCACCAGGAAGCCGAGCAGCAGCAGCCCGCCCAGCATTGCCACGGTGAGGAAGCGGCGCGGCCAGGGTACCGGGGGCGGCTCCTGCGTCACTGCAGGCCCGCCGCGTCGGAGGCGATCATGGTGAGCGCGAGCAGCGTGCAGGTCGCGAGACTCAGATTGCGCCGCAGGCCGAGATATGCGCCCGGCAGCAGGCGCCCGAGCGAGCGGTGCTCGTAGAGCCAGAAGAGCCCGAAGCCGACGGTGAGCAACGCGAGCGCGCGCTGGCCGCCGACGACGACCGCGCTTGCTGCCAGCAGGGCGGGGGCGGCCGCCGCCGTCATGCGCGCCGCCGTCGGCGGCAAGCGCCTGGCGAGCGCGAGTCCCCAGTGCACGGCGCCGGTGGAGGCGAGCAGCACCGCACCCCAGGCGATCGCGCCGCGTTGTGCGAGCTCGCGCCCGGCGTAGCCGGAGAGCGCCGCCTCGCCGGCGAGACAGACGATGAGCGGCGCCACCGCCACATAGCCCAGCAGCTCGGCGGCGGTGCCGAGCCTGACGGGTGCGGTGTCGTCTTCGAGCGGCTTCACGGCGGCCGATGATGCCACGCGGCGCGGCGCGATGAATTGTCTTGACGACGCACCGCGGCTGCAGGCAGGCTTCGCGCGGCGTGAGGTGCCCGTCCCGCGAGGGAACGGGTAATACGGGAAGTCCGGTGCGGATTCGTCCAAACCCGGCGCTGCCCCCGCAACGGTAATCGAGATCAGGCGGATCACGAGCCACTGCATCCGGCAAGAAATGGGTGCGGGAAGGCGATCCACCAGGAGGCTTCAGGCCTCCGCTCGAGAGCCCGGAGACCGGCCTTGCGCATCACCGTTGGACGTCGCGGCGGGCGACGCTGGTCGAACGGTGTGCGCCCGACGGCGCAGACCTGCCAGCTCCTGACACGACGTGTCGACGCGCACGGGTGTGTGCTTTAGGGAGCTCTTGCCATGTCTCAAGGCCTGGTCTCGCGCCGCGCGCTCAGCAGCGTGGCTTTGGTGCTGGTTTTGCGGGTAGCGGCGGTCTGGGGCCAGCAGTCGCCGCCGTCGCAGCCGGGATCCAGCGAGCAGCTCGAGCAGGTGATCGTCACCGCCGCGCGCGTGCCGGAGCCCGAGGACCAGTCGTTCTTCTCCTCGACGGTGCTGAGGCGCGCCGACATCGAGGCGCGCCAGGTGTCCTCGGTCGAGGATCTGCTCGCCGATCTCGCCGGCATCAACGTCGACCGCTCCGGTGGCCTCGGACAGCAGAGCTCGGTGTTCATCCGCGGCGCGGACTCCGACCACACGCTGCTGCTCATCGACGGCGTGCGGGTCGGCTCGGCGACCCTCGGCATCGCGCCCTTCGAGATCATTCCGCTCGAGCAGATCGATCACATCGAAGTGGTGCGCGGTCCGCGCTCGACGCTCTACGGCTCGGACGCGGTCGGCGGCGTCATCCAGATCTTCACCCGCCAGGCGGGCGAGCCCGGCGCGACGCTCGGCGGCAGCGCCATGACCGGCAGCTACGACACGCATGAGCTCACCGGCTACGCGGCGGCGCGCGGCCGCGCAGCCTGGGGCAGTGTTTCCGGCGACGTGCTCACGACCGCAGGCATCGCCGCCTGCCTGCCGTCGGCGGTCGCCGGCTGCTTCGACCCGGCCGCCCCGCAGCTGCCCGACGGGCACCAGAACCGCTCGGGCTCGCTCAGCGTCGGCGCGCAGCTCACCGGGCAGCTCACGGCCTCCGCCGACGTGCTCTATACCCACGGCTGGACCGCCTTCGACGGCGCGGGGTTCGACGATCGGCTGGATTTCCAGGAGAAAGTCTTCAGCGCGCACCTCGACCAGGCGCTCGGCAGCAGCTGGCACCTGAAGCTCATGGCGGGACGCGACGCGGATGACGAGCGCGATTTTCTCGATCCCACACCCGTCGGCACCTTCGACACGGTGCGCAACAGCGCGAGTGTGCAGGCCGACGGCAAGCTCGGCGCGGCGCTCAGGCTCATCAGCGGCGTCGACTACGAGGACGTGCACGTCGACAGCGATACCCCGTTTGCGGTGACCTCGCGGACTACCCGCGCGGGCTTCGGCGAGCTGCACGCCGACCTCGGCGGCTGGTCAGCGCTCGCCGGCGCGCGCTACGAAGACAACGAGCAGTTCGGCGCGCACTGGACGGAGAACCTCGGGCTGAGCCGCAGGCTCGGCGAGGGCGTGCGCTTCATACTCACCTGGGGCACGGCGTTCCGCGCGCCGACCTTCGATGAGCTCTACTTCCCGGGGTTCGGCAACCCGAACCTGAAGCCCGAGACCTCGCAGTCATGGGAGACGGGGCTCGAGGGCGCCGGCGGCGCGCTGCGCTGGTCGGTGCACGCCTATCAGACCACCATCGACGAGGAGATCTCGATCGACCCGCTGACTTTCCTGCCGCTCAACATCAACAGGTCGCGCATCCGCGGCGTCGAGGTGCAGGGCGACTGGCGCGGCGCCGACTGGGTGGTGGGAGGACAGCTCACCGGGCTCGAGCCGCTCAACGTCTCTGCGGGAGCCGGGTACGACGACCTGCTGCCCCGCCGCCCGCAACAGAGCGCCAGCCTCACCGTGCGCCGGCTGCTGCGTGCGGCCGCTGCGGGCGGCGCCGCTGGATCGGTGGGTGTGGTCGCGCGCTGGGAGGGACGCCGTTACGACGACCTCGCGAACACGCTGCCGATGGGGGGCTACCTGACGGTCGACCTGCTGACGCAGTGGCGGCTCGCCCGCGACTGGACGCTGGAGGCGAAGGCGGCGAACGTCTTCGACCGCAGCTATCAGACGGCGGCATACTATGCGCAGCCAGGCCGGAGCTACGGCGTCACGATCCGCTATCGCTCCAGCCTGCAGTAGGGAGGGTCGACATGGGCGAGCCCGGCGCGGGCTCGGCGCCGGGTGCGGCGCCGAGCGAGAACGAGCGCACCTGGGGAATGCTGGCGCATCTCGCGGCGCTGGCGGGGCTCGTCATGCCGCTCATCGGCAACGTGGTGGTGCCGCTGCTCATCTGGCACAGCTGGCGCAACCGCTCGGCCTTCGTCGGCGAGCAGGCTCTCGAGAGCCTCAACTTCAACATCTCGGTGTCGATCGGCGCGGTGGTCTGCGGCGTACTGACGCTGGTGTTCATCGGCTTCCTGCTCGGCACGGCGCTCTTCGTCGCCTGGCTCGCGCTCACCCTCATCGCCGCGATCAAGGCGAGCGAGGGAGTCAACTATCGGTATCCCTTTTCGCTGCGGCTGGTCAAGTAAGCAGCGGAGCGTGAGGGGTTCCCCGCGGCGATAGTTAAGCAAGTGCTTAACCCGTGGCGAGGCGGACCCGTTGGCGCGCACCGCCGCTGTACGCCAATACTGTATGGGCGTACAGTGCTATCGATGACCCGTATGAATTCGCGCCCCCGGGCTCTGAAGGGCCGCGGGGCCCTCTCCAATCCGCCCGGAAGATTCGACGCGCAGCAAGTCACCGCCGTCGACGACGGCTGGTACCTGGAAGAGGAACCCGACTCCATTGCGACGACGCTCGAGCCGGACAAGGCGCGCGGCATCATCACGACCAACGACTCGCCGGATGTTGGATTCGATCAGTCGATCAATCCTTACCGGGGATGCTCCACAGGATGCCCCTTCTGCTTCGCGCGTCCGACCCACGCCTACCTCGGCCTTTCGCCGGGACTCGACTTCGAGACACGCCTCTTCTACAAGGCCGACGCCGCCAGGGTGCTGGAAGCCGAACTGTCGCGCCCCGGCTATGTCTGCAAGCCCATCATGCTCGGCATCAACACCGATGCATACCAGCCGGATGAGCGCCGTATGCGCGTGACGCGCTCGATTCTCGAGGTGCTCGAGCGGGCGCGTCATCCGGTTTCGATCCTCAGCAAGCATTCGCTGGTGCTGCGCGATCTCGATCTGCTCACCTCGCTCGCCCGTGACAATCTCGTGAGCGTCGCGCTCACGGTCATCACGCTCGACGACGACCTGAAGCGCAAGCTCGAGCCGCGCGCGGCCTCCCCCGCGGCGCGCGTGCGCACGCTCGCAGCGCTCGCCGCGGCGGGAGTACCCTGCGGCGTGATGGTCGCGCCCGTGATCCCGGCCATCACCGACCACGAGATGGAGCGCATTCTGGAGGTCTGTGCCGCAGCGGGCGCGCGCTGGGCCGGCTATGTGCTGCTGCGCCTGCCTTACGAAGTGAAGGACCTCTTCAGGGAATGGCTCGCCGGGCACTACCCCGATCGCGCCGCGCACGTTTTCTCCCTCATCCGCGAGATGCGCGGCGGGCGCGACAACGATCCGCGCTTCGGCTCGCGCATGCGTGGTACGGGCCCGTACGCGCTGCTGCTCCGCAATCGCTTCAGGCTCGCCTGCCAGCGCCTGAACCTCGACCCGATGACGCGCGGCGCGCTCGATACGACCCTGTTCCGCCCCCCGGGACCCGCCGGGGCGCAGCTGCGGCTCGGTTTGTAATAAGCTGCGCGCATAAGAACGCTCAAACGGTAACGGGGCATACCGATGTCAAACGGCCAGTCGAAGGTCGTGCTGCTCGCCGGCGCGAGCGGTTTGACGGGCGGCCATGTGCTCGAAGCGCTGCTCGGAGCCGCGGATTTCAGCCGGGTGATCGCCGTGACACGCCGGCCGCTGGCGCGTGAGCACCCGCGTCTCGCCAATCGCATCGTGCAGTTCGAGCGCCTGGAGACGCAGCTGCAGGGTGTCGCCTGCGACGTCGCGCTGTGCTGCCTCGGTACCACGATAGCGCGTGCCGGCTCGCGCGAGAGCTTCCGCGAGGTCGACGTCGACTACGTGGTGGCTTTCGCCCGCGCGGCACTCGCGGCGCGCGCGCAGCGCCTGGTCGTCATGTCGAGCGTGGGCGCCGACTCCCGCTCGCGCAACTTCTATCTGCGCACCAAGGGAGAGATGGAGGAGGAGCTCGAGAAGCTCGGCTTCGCGGCACTCGACATCCTGCAGCCGGGGCTGCTGCTCGGCTGGCGCCACGAGATGCGCCCGCTCGAGCTCGCGGGGACGGTGCTCATGCCGCTCGTGAATCCGCTGCTCTTCGGGAGGCTTGCCGCCTTCCGTGCCATCCCCGCGCGCCGGGTCGCGGCGGCGATGGTGGGCGCGACCCGCTCGGGCCGCAAAGGCGTCCAGCGGTACCTCGATCCGGGCATCGACGCGCTCGCGCGCCTCGCGCCTCCTGTGGCAGCGCCCGCGCCGGAGCGCAAGGCGGCCCGCGGCCGCTGATGCGTCGGACGCACCGCGCGCTTGGCTTGGGCGCCGCGGCCCTCGCGCTGTGCGCGCTCGCCGGCTGCGCAAGCCCTGCGCGCCGCCCCGCCGAGCGCTCCGATACCGGCGCTGCAATAGCCACGCTCGCGGTTTCGCTCGTCGGGGCTCCCTACCACTTCGGCGGTGCGGACGCCGCGGGCTTCGACTGCAGCGGGCTCGCGTTCTACGTGCACGAGCGTGTCGGCCTCACGATCCCGCGCACCGCGCGCGAGCAGCAGCGTGCCGCGCACGCGGTGCCGCTCGCCAGGCTCGCGCCCGGTGACCTCGTCTTCTTCCACATCCACTCGCGCGGCGTCGATCACGTAGGTGTCTACGCCGGCTCCGGCCGCTTCATTCACGCGCCGCGCGCCGGCAGCGCGGTCGCGTACGGTGACTTGAGCGAGGCCTTCTATCGCGCGCGCCTGGTGAGCGCCGGCCGCTTCTGGGACGCAGCACCTGCGGGCGTTGCGCCGCGGTGAGACATAAAGACACGCGCCTCTGTGTGGCGCACCATATGTCAAGCGTCGTGCCTGCTTGCGCACGCGGCACTTGACTGCAAACCGCGACGCTTTGACACTGCAGGTGTTGCAAGGGCAAACCCGTCGAAAGACGGGGACGCAAAGCCACCGGTCTAACGGACCAAGGGTTCTACGACGGCGGGGCTGCCACGATCGCGCAACTAAAAGCGCGACGCTCGCACTCCCAGTCCCCGCCGCAAAACCCTAAAGTCCCGTACGCCGGGGACGTTATCAGGGATTGGTCGAGTTCCGGTTTCGAGTTCCGGTTTCGAGTTCCGGGGAAGTTAATGACATCACAGCCAGAGCTGGCCGCCGACGCAACGTCCGGCGCCACTACCGGCGAATCGGTGCCGCGCGCCTCAGCAGCGGGGCCCTTCGTCCTCAATCTGTGCTCATCGAGCACGCCGATGGCTTTGGCGCAGACCGATCTGCCCGAGCTCAAGCGCTTCAATTTCTTCGTGAGCCGCCGCTTCGAGGAGGGCCGCGAGCGCTTTCGCCTGCACATGGGTTACTTCGCGACGCGCGCCGAGGCCGAGGAGTGGCTGAGCGTCGTGCGCGACATCTATCCCGGCGCATGGGCCGGCGAAGCGCCCGGCCGCAAGCTGCGCGAGCGCGCCGCCGCGGCG
>DAHUXE010000020.1 GCA_027307325.1 Gammaproteobacteria bacterium
GTTCTTCGAGGCCGTGGCCGCTCTCGGCACCGCGGAGCTGCGTGCGCTCGCCGAGCGCTATCTCGACGGCACCCGCCCCCTGCGCAAGAGCGCCGCGCCGTTCTTTATCGACAAGATGCCGAGCAATCACCTCTATGTCGGCTTAATTCATCTCATTCTGCCGAACGCTACGATCATCGACGCGCGGCGCCACCCCATGGGCTGCTGCTTCTCCTGTTTCAAGCAACACTTCGCCCGCGGCCAGGGCTTTACCTATGCGCTCGAGGATCTTGGGTCCTACTACCGCGACTACGTCGCGCTCATGCACCACTTTGATGCAGTGCTCCCGGGAAGAGTGCATCGGGTGTTCCACGAGGACATGGTGGCGAACACGGAGGCCGAGGTGCGGCGGCTGCTTGGAGCTTGCGGCCTCGAGTTCGAGGAGAGTTGCCTCAGGTTCTACGACAACGAGCGCGCGGTCCGCACCGCCAGCTCCGAACAGGTGCGACAGCCGATCTTTACGACGGGCGTTGAACAATGGCGACACTACGAGCCCTGGCTCGAGCCGCTCAAGCTGGCGCTTGGATCGGTGCTGACCGCCTACCCGGACGTGCCGACAGATGTGACAATAGAATGAAATAGATTCGAAGAGCGGCCTACCCGGGCCGCGCTGACTTCGGGGGAGCGCTTCCATGACACGTAGTCGTCGCAGAAAGCTGTTGCGCGTGGCGTCCCGTCCGGCGGGACATCCTCTGCCTGTCCGAATCAACTGGCCACTGGCGTCTGCAGTTCTCGCGGCCATTCCGGCGGCGTACGCGCAGCAGGCTCAGCCGGCTCAGGCGGGCGCGGAGGCTGGCGGCCTGCAGGAGGTCGTGGTCACGGCGGAGAAGCGCGTCGCGAACCTCCAGGACGTGCCGATCAGCATCCAGACTCTGGGCGCCGAGAAGCTGGAGCAGTTGCACATCACGGATATCGACGACTACGTCAAGAACCTCTCGGGCGTCACGACGGTCAAGGGACTCGGCCAGGGTGGCACCGGCATCGGCACGACGCACGTGTACATGCGCGGCGTAGTGAGCGGTCAGGACGGCAACCACTCGGCCTCGCAGCCGAGCGTCGGCACGTACATCGACGAGCTGCCGATCACCACTATCGACGGCACACCCGACATCCACGTCTACGACATTGCGCGCATCGAGGTGCTGGAGGGCCCGCAGGGCACGCTGTATGGCGCGAGCTCGGAAGCAGGCACGATCCGCATCATCACCAACAAGCCCGATCCCGCTAAGTTCTCCGCCGGCTACGACCTTACCGGCAACACCGTGGATCACGGGGGTCAGGGATGGATCGCCGAAGGTTACGTGAACGTCCCGTTGTCGCCCACCGCGGCGATCCGGCTGGTGGCGTGGGACGAGCACGACGCGGGCTACATTCGCAACGTCGCGGGGACCAATGTCACCGCCGGTATCGTAGACGGCGTCAGAACGTTTCCAACCTCAGGGGATACGATCAGCAATGCCCCCTACGTGAACACCCAGTACAACACGGTCGCCACTTTGGGCGGCCGTGCAACCGCGCTGTTCAAGCTCGGGGACAACTGGACCGTGACGCCGCAGTTTATAGGTCAACAGCAGAATTCCAACGGCGTATTCGCATTCGACCCGGCGGTCGCAGACCTCAGCCTGGTGCACTATGGCCCGGAAGGCTCGCACGACAGACTCACCCAAACCTCGCTCACGATCGAAGGCAAGATCAGCGACTTCGACCTCACCTATGCCGGCGGCTGGTTCGACCGCAATGAGCACACCCTCAGCGAATACGGCGACTACAGCTACTTCTACGACAAGTTCTTCGGGTCCGGATGCAACTGGCTGACCCAGGCCGGTTACAACTATGTGCAGGCACACGGAATAGGGAGCTACTGCACCGGCGCTGCGGCGTCCACTTTCCCCCCCGGCTCGTTCGTCGCAAACCCGATCGAGTTCGTGATCACTAACGGTGTCTACACCAAGTGGAGCCACGAGCTGCGGCTCACGACACCGCAGAACCTGCCGGTAAAGGGAATCGTCGGCCTGTTCGCCGAGCGCCAGGTGCACGAGATCTGGGAGCAGTACACCATACCCGGCAACATCAACGCTCCCGAGGCGACCAATCCGGAGGGTCTCGCCGCGAGCTTCAGCATTCCCGGCCTCACTGGGAACTCGGTCTGGCTCACCGACGAGGAGCGCGTCGATCGTGATCGAGCCGCATTCGGTCAGGTGGTCTGGGACATCACCAACCAGTGGGCGGTCACCGGCGGCATCCGTTTCTACGACTACGACAATTCCATCCAGGGCTTCTACGGTTACTCGGCCAACTATCAGGCCTATATCGGGGCCGGCGGCTATACGTCCGGACCGCCGCAAACCGCGCATGCATCCGGACAGTGGGCGTGCGGACCTGTTGGAGTGGGCGGAAACCCGAACTATCAGCCGTTCCACGGGGCGCCGTGCACCGACCTTAATCAGGATGTCTCGGACAGCGGCCGCACGTATCGGGCCAATCTCACCTACAAGCTCGATCCGGACAAGCTGCTGTATTTCACCTACTCGACCGGGTTCCGGCCGGGCGGCGTAAACCGGGTGTACAACGCGACCCTGAACACCGTCTATCCGCCGTACCAGGCCGACACCCTGGTGAACTGGGAGATCGGCTGGAAAACGCAGTGGCTCGATCACCGGTTGCGCTGGAATGCCGCGGCGTTCCTCGAGAACTGGGACAATTTCCAGTTCCTCTTCCTGGGTCCCAACAGCGTGACTGTCGTACAGAACGCAGCCTCGGCGCAGATCAAAGGCTTCGAGTCGGATCTGCAGTGGGCACCGGTGAACGGTCTGCTGCTCTCCAGCGCGTTCACCTATCTGCATGCAGTCACCACGACCGACTATTGCGGCCCTGCGAACAACGCGGCTAGCAATTACCTCCCGGGCACCACCATCCTGACCACCAATTGTCCCAACCAGGTGATCACGTATGCCGACGGCGTCACGCTCACGGGTCCCGAAGCACCCTCGGGAAGCCAGCTCCCGGTCGCCCCGAAAGTCAAGTTGAACCTGGTGGCGCGTTACATGTTTCCGCTCGGATCGTGGGAGGGATTCGCGCAACTCTCGGGGATGTACCAGACCAGCACTGAGCCGCTGCTGCGGCGCGTCGATCAGATGGCGCTCGGAGAACTGCCGGCATACGCGCTGCTCGACCTGTCGGCCGGTGCGTCGAAAGACAATCTGTCGCTGCAGCTCATCATCAACAACATTGCGGACAAGCGCGCCGAGCTGACCCGCTATGTGGAGTGCGCGACGACGACCTGCGGGCCGCAACCGTACGTGATTCCAACACAGCCGCGGACGATCGCCCTTAAGGTCACACAGAATTTCTGAAGAGCAGCGGGTGCCGTGATCACCCTCCCGCGAGCGTGCGCTCGATTGCGCGCGTCAGCCTCTCGACGAGCTCGGCCAGCTCCCCCTCGCTCGCGTTATAGGGCGGCGCCACGATCACCGTGTCTCCCGCGGCGCCGCCGACGTTGCCGGCGCACGGATAGATGATGAGCCCGTCCGCGAACGCGCGCTGCCCGAGTGCCTGGGAAAAGGCGCGCTCGGGCGGCAACGGCTCGCGCGTCGCGCGATCGCGCACGAACTCGATGCCGATGAGATAGCCGCGGCCGCGCACGTCACCGACCTGGCGGAAGCGTCCGAGGGCGGCCTGCAGCTCCGCGAGCAGCACCGTGCCGCGCTCCCGGACCCTTCTCACGAGCGCCTCGCGCTGAATGATGCGCTGGACCGCGAGTGCGGCCGCGCAGGCGGTGGTGTGGCCGGAATAGGTGTGGCCGGTGAGGATAGCCCCCTGGCGGGCGACGATCGCATCGCCGAGCTCGCGCCTCACGATCGTCGCCGCGAGCGGGATGTAGCCACCCGCGAGTCCCTTGCCCACCGCCATGATGTCGGGGACGATCCCGTCTTGCTCGAGGGCGCGCCACGTGCCGCAGCGGCCGGAGCCGCACATCACCTCATCGGCGATCACCAGCACCCCGTGGCGCGCGCACACGGCGTGCACCGCACGGGCGTAGCCCTCCGGAGCCGGCACCGCCCCACCCGCTGCCCCCACCACCGGCTCGAAGATGAAGGCCGCCACACGCTCGGCGCCAAGTGCCTCGATCTTCTTCTCGAGCTCGTCCGCGAGCGCCTCGCTGAGCGCCGCGCCCGCAAGGGCGCGCGGCGGCCGATAGGCGTTGGCGGCGGACACGAAGGATGCATCGAGGAGGCTTCCCTCGAACGGGCGCCGCCGCTCGAGAAATCCCGACACCGAGAGCGCCCCGAGCGTATTGCCGTGGTAGGAGCGCTCGCGCGCGATGAAGTGCTTCTTGCCCGCCAGCCCGCGGGCGTCCCAGTACTGCAGCGCCACCTTGAGCGCCGATTCCACCGCCTCCGAGCCGCTGCCCGAGTACAGGACGTGCCCGAACTCCGGCCCGCAGAGCGAGAGCAGCAGGCTCGTCAGCTCCTCGAGCGGCTCGCTGCTGAAGAGATAGCGGTAGCCGCACGCCACCCGTTCGAGCTGCGCGGCGATCGCCGCATTCACCTCGCGGTTGCCGTGCCCGATGCTGAATGCGGCGGGGCCCCCCGAACCGTCGAGGTAGCGCCGGCCCGCGGCGTCGTAGAGGTAGCTGCCCTCGCCGCGCACGATGCGCGGCAGCGCACCCATTCCCCAGCCGGCCGAGCGGTTCCTGGTCATGATCCGGGCGCTATTGTGCGGGCTTTGGCGCTATGCTGCTCGACTACCGGGGCGTCGGAGGGCGGCAGTGCCGAGCGAGTCGGTATTCATCACCTGCGCCATCACCGGCTCGGGCGACTCGGTCAGGAAGAGCCCGCATGTTCCGGTGACGCCGGCGCAGATTGCAGCCGCGGCGCTCGATGCCCATGCGGCCGGGGCGGCCATCGTGCACATCCACGTGCGGGATCCCGCCTCGGGAGCACCGAGCCGCGCCACCGCGCTGTATCGCGAGGTGGTCGACCGGATCCGCGCCCGGAGCGTCGAAGTCATCCTCAATCTCACGGGCGGCATGGGTGGTGACCTGGTGCTGGGACCTGACGAAGCGCCGCTCTCCTTCGCCAAGGGCACGGACTTCGTCGGCCCCCGCGAGCGCATTGCGCACGTCGTCGAGCTGCGACCCGAGATCGCCAGCCTCGACTGCGGATCGCTCAACTTCGACGAGGCGCTATACGGTACGACGCCGCGCTATCTGCGCGACATCGCGGCGGAATACCGCGCGCGCGGCGTGCGCCCCGAGATCGAGGTCTTCGAGCTCGGACACATCGAGCTCGCCCGGCAGCTGATGAGCGAGGGCCTCATCGCTGCGCCCGCGCTCTTTCAGCTGTGCCTCGGCATCCGCTATGGTGCGCCCGCGACGGCGCAGGCCATGCTGGCGATGCGCGACGCCCTGCCGCCGGACGTCCAGTGGTCCGCCTTCGGGGTCGGGCGCCTGCAGATGCCGATGGTGGCTCAGGCGGTGCTGCTCGGCGGCAACGTACGGGTGGGCCTCGAAGACAACCTCTACCTCGGGAAGGGCGTGCTGGCGACCAACGCTCAGCTGGTCGAGCGCGCCGTGAAGATCGTAGAGCTCCTCGGCGCGCGGGTACTCTCCGCGGCCGAGACGCGCACCCGGCTCGCCCTGCGGGCGGCCTAAGGCCCGAGCTCGACCACGCGCCCGGTGCGCAGGCTCTCGCCGGCGGCCACGGCGAGCCTGAGCGCTTCCACACCGTCGGCGAAATCCGGGCTCACCGGCCTCCCCTCCGCGAGCGCGGCGACGAAGGCATCCATCTCGGCCTCGTAGGCCTGGGCGTAGCGCTCGATGAAGGAATGAAGCACCACGTCACGCCCGGTGGTGCGCTCGGCGTTCCAGGATGCGACCGAGGTCTCGTGGCGGTTGCCCGCCTGCAGCATGCCGCCCGAGCCGAAGGCCTCGAGGCGCTGATCGTAGCCGTACACGCAGCGGCGGCTGTTGTTGATCTGAACGAGCGCGCCGGATCTGGCGCGCAGCGAGATCGCGCAGGTATCGATGTCGCCGAGCCTGCCGATCTCCGCATCGACGAGGTTCGCGCCGAACGCATGCACCCTGGCGATGTCCCCCGCGAGATAGCGCGCCATGTCGAAGTCGTGGATGGTCATGTCGCGGAACAGCCCGCCGGAGCTCTGCAGATAGCCGGCGGGCGGGGGCGCAGGGTCGCGGCTGGTTATGACCGCAAGCTCCAGCCTGCCGATCTCCCCGAGCTTGAGCCGCTCGCGCAACGCACGATAGGACGGGTCGAAGCGGCGGTTGAAGCCGATCATCACGACGGGCGCGTCGGCGGCGATCTCGCCCCAGCAGGCGCGCGCACGCTCGAGGCTCATGTCGATCGGCTTCTCGCAGAATACCGCCTTGCCGGCCTTGACCGCCGCCACGATCAGGGGCACGTGAGTATCGGTGGGCGTGGCGATCACCACCGCGCGGACGTTGCGCTCGTCCCAGATCTCGTCCACGCTGCGAGCGCTGCGGACGCCGAGCTCGGCCGCAACCTGCTGCGCCGCCTCCCCCGCCACGTCGAACACCTGTGCCAGCCGCACGCGCGGGTGGCGCGCGAGATTGCGCGCGTGCAGGCGGCCGATGCGCCCGCACCCGAGTACCGCCATGCCGAGCGTCGCCATACGCTGCGCCGTCAGGGCCGGGTCAGGAACTCGTAGCCCGGCGCGTAGCTGATGCGCCAGCGCCGGACCGGTCCTGCCATGACGTTGAGATAGTAGAGGTCGAACCCATACGGGGCGCTCACCGGGTGGTGGCCGCGCGGCACCAGCACCAGATCGCGATCCTCGACCGCCATGGTCTCATCGAGCGAGCGGTCGTCCGTAAAGACGCGCTGGAAGGCAAAGCCGCCCGGACGCGACAGCCGGTGATAGTAGATCTCCTCGAGCCGGCTCTCGCCGGCCGCGGCCGAGTCGTGCTTGTGGGGCGGGTAGCTCGACCAGTGCCCGCCGGGCGTGCGGACCTCGACGACGAGCAGCGACTCGGCCGCGGCGCCTTCCGGCAGCACGTCGTACACGTAGCGGGTGTTGGTGCCGCTGCCCCGCACCTCCTCGCGCACGTCATCGGGGCGAATCACCCGTGCCCGGAAGCGGCCCGCGGCCGGCGCCGAGCCCGCCGCGAGCTCGCAGTGACTCTCGGGCCTGAGACTCACCTCGGCCCGCGGCGGCACGTAGACCGCGAACGGCTTGCCGGCGAAGGGGTTCGCGCGCGCGCCGAGCACGCCGAAGTCTTCGCCCGCCACCCGCACGGCCGCCGTGCCCGAGAGCAGCACCAGGCACTGCTCGCGATCGGGAAGCAGCCGCGCCAGCGTTTGCCCGGGAGCGAGATCGAATACTTCGAAGCCGACGTAGCGCCAGCCCGCGCTCTGCGGGGTGATCCGGTGCACCTGCGGCGCGTTGGCCGAGAGATCGGGCCTGACGAGGAGTCTCGAGGTCACCGGGCACTCTCCGACACGAGGCGCTTGAGGTTGCGATAGCCGAGTGTGGCATAGGTCAGTGGATCGGCGACACGTGGGTCCTGCTCGGCCTCGAGCACTACCCAGCCCGCATAGTCGCGCAGCTCCGCGAACACCGGCTCGAAGGCGACGCCGCCGTCGCCGGGCACCGTGAATACCCCGGCGAGCACGGCGCGCAGGAAGCTCCAGTTGCCGCTGCGCGCCTCGGCGCAGATTTCCGGGCGTACGTCCTTGGCGTGCACGTGTACGATCCGCGCCGCATGGCGCCGCGCCAGCGCCGCGGGATCGGCGCCGGCAAACGCCGCATGCCCGGTGTCGAGCAGCAGCCCCACCTCGGGTCCGGTCGCGGCCATCAGCGCCTCTATGTCTTCCTCGCTCTGCACCACCGTGCCCATGTGATGGTGATAGGCGAGCCGCAGGCCCTGCGCCGCGGTCGCCGCGGCCACCTCGGTCAGCCGCCCGCCGAGCTCGCGCCAGTCACCAGTGGTGAGCCGCGGCCGCTCGGACAGCGGACGCTTCAGGTCGCCGTGCACGGCCTGGCTCACCTCGGCGAACACCAGCACCGGACTTCCCATCGCCACGAGGAGCTCGAGATGCGGGCGCAGCCGCTTCAGCTCCTCGCGCACGCCCCACACCATGAGCTCCGCCGAATACCAGCCCGAGACGCACCTCAGGCCGAAGCGCTCGAGCACCGCCTGGAGCGCGCGCGGCTCGCGCGGAAACTTGTGCCCGAGCTCCATGCCCTCGAATCCCACCGCGCGCGCCTCGGCGAGGCAGGTCTCGAGCGTGATATCGGCGCCGAGCTCCCTGAGATCGTCGTTCGACCAGATGATGGGGTTGGCGCCGAGGCGGACCTGCATGGCTCACGCCTCGTCCGTGCGCCGCCCGAGGGCCGCGGAGTACTCCTCGCGCGCCTCGCGGATTTCGGCGCGCGCGGATACCTCGGGAATCGGGACGTCCCACCAGCAGCCACCGGCGTTGGTGCTGGCGGCGGGGTCGGTCGCGATCACGATCACGGAGGTGCGGTCGGCGCGGCGGGCGGCGGCGATGGCGCTCTCGAGCTCGGCGGTGCTCTTCACGGCGCGGCCAAGTGCCCCGAGGCTGCACGCGTGCGCCACGAGATCGACCGCCGGAGTGCGCCCGGCACGCAGGTTGTTGAAGCTCGCATTTCCCGTCGAGTGCTGCAGCCGCTCGATGCAGCCGAAGCCGCCGTTGTCGAGCAGCACGACGATGAGCCTGGCGTCGAGGCGCACCGAGGTCGCGATCTCGCTGTTCAGCATGAGGTAGGAGCCATCGCCCACCATGACGATCACGTCGCGCTCGGGGTGCGCGAGCTTCACGCCGAGGGCGCCGGCGATCTCGTAGCCCATGCAGGAGTAGCCATACTCGAGGTGGTAGCCGCCCGGCTGCCCGGCCTGCCAGTGGCGGTGCAGCTCTCCCGGCAGACCGCCCGCGGCGCACACGACGATGTCGGAGGGCGCAGCCGCTCGTTGCACCGCGCCGATCACCTGCGCATCCGAGGGCAGCGCCACTGGGGCGGCGGGCGCGGTGAACGACGCCGCCGTCCGCAGCCACCCGGCGAGCGCGCCGTGCGCTCGAGCGGTCCACGCACCCGGTGCGACCCAGCCCTCGAGCTCCCCGCTGAGACGCGCGAGACCCTCGCGCGCATCCGCGACCATGGGCAGCGCATCCAGCTTCGCGGCATCGAAGGGCTGCACGTTGAGCGCCACGATGCGGCGCCCTTTCGCAAACAGCGCGGCGGAGCCGGTCGTGAAGTCCGTGAGGCGCGTCCCCACCGCGACGATCACGTCCGCCTCGGCGGCCAGGGTGTTGGCGGCCGTGGTGCCCGTCACGCCGATGCCGCCGAGATTCAGGGGGTGGCTCGCAGCGAGCGCGGACTTGCCCGCCTGCGTCTCGCAGCTCGGTACGCCGTGACGCTCGCAGAAGGCGCCGAGCACCGCACCCGCCTCGGAATACAGCACGCCGCCGCCGCAGATCAGCAGCGGCCTGCGTGCTGTGCGCACCAGCTGCGCAGCCTGCGCAAGCTCGCGCGCATCCGGCGGCGGGCGCCGCGCAACCCACATGCGCTCCTCGAAGAAGCTCCGCGGCCAGTCGTGCGCCTCTGCCTGCACGTCCTGGCAAAGCGCGAGCGTGACGGGGCCGCAGCTCGCCGGGTCCGTGAGCACCTGCATGGCCCGCGAGAAGGCGCCCGGCAGCTGCGCGGGCCGCGTGATGCGGTCGAAATAGCGCGACACGGGCCGCAGGCAGTCGTTGGCCGTGACGAGCCCGTCGCCGAAGTCCTCGATCTGCTGCAGCACCGGATCGGGCGCGCGGCTCGCGAACACATCCCCTGGCAGAAGGAGCAGCGGCAGACGGTTGACGTGTGCCACCGCCGCGGCGGTCACCAGGTTGGTGGCGCCCGGGCCGATCGAAGTGGTGCACGCCATCATGCGGCGCCGCTGCAGGGCCTTGGCGTAGGCGACCGCGGCGTGGCCCATGGCCTGCTCGTTGTGAGCCCTGAAAGTGGGCAGAACGTCGCGCGCGGCGTGCAGCGCCTCGCCCAGGGCTGCCACGTTGCCGTGCCCGAAGATGGCCCATACGCCGGCGAACACCCGGCACCGCTCGCCGCCCTGCTCGGTCCATTGGGCCGCCATGGCCCGTACCAGTGCCTGCGCCGTCGTGAGCCGAATTGCCGTCAACGCCCGCCCCCATCCGCCCGGTCGAGCCGCGGATCGCGTACCGCGCTCCAGGCATCGACCAGTGCGCGAAAACGCCCGGCAATCTCTGCGATCACCGACTCGGCGGACTTCTGTCCCGAGAGCCACGCCGCTGCGACATCGTCGATCATGCTACCGCCGGCGATCAAGCCGCGCACGACGGGACTCGCGGCGGCGGTCGCGACGAGCGGCGCTTCCTGTCCGGCCGGCCCGCGGAGTGCGACGAGGATCCCCCGGCACCAGGGGTCGCTCGCCCCGATCACCCGCGCGCAACTCTCCCAGCTCGTCTCGCGCCGCTGCGGCTCGAGTGCCCACCAATCCGGACGGATGCCGAGCTCGTAGAGCCGCGACAGGGCGCGGGCGTCGGTGTCGGCCTGCAGCACGCCCACACCCCCCGGGCTGATCTCGATGAGCAGCTCCCGTCCCTGCGCGCGGCAGGCCGCGGCAAGCCGCAGGAGATTCCGCTCCTGCGCGTCCCGCAGCTCGCGCGGATCCTGCGGGTGATACTGACAGCGGCAGGCGGCCGTGACGCCGGTCGGCCACTCGCTGAGGTGCACCGCGAGACTCCCGGCGCCCGGGAACTCGAGCGGCCTCGACGCCGGCTGCGCCACCTGGCGCGCAAGCCACAGGCCCGCCTCCTGCGCCCGGCGCAGGACCACCGGGCTTGCCGGGCCCTCGAGAAGCACGCCGAAACCCGCGCGCCCCGCCGCAACCTGCGCGGCGGCGCCGACGGCGAGCTGCTCGAGCCGCGAACGCCGCTCCGCCGCTTCCCCGGCAGCAGCCGCTGCCTCGCCGCTCTCCGCCCGCGCCGGAATCGTCAGCGCCCACACGCTTTGCGGGCCCCGCCTTTGCGTCGTCACCCAGTGGAGATGGTTGAGCTGCGGGTCGGCGCGCAGCGCGCGCCGCTCGCTGCCGGAGTAGAGGTAGTGCTCGAGCTCCGCCCGCGAAGGGAACTCGGACGAGCACAGCAGCCGCGATACCGCGAGCGCACCGCACGCGTTCCCGTAGCGCGCGCTCCTCTCGTGCGGCTCATCCCGCAGATAGCCGAGGAGATAGCCCGCGAGGAACGCGTCCCCGGCGCCGAGCACGTTGTAGACCTCGACGTCCATGCCGGCAACCACCAGCGCGTCCTCGATCCGCTTCGGCGTGCGGCCCTCGAACACCACGCAGCCCTGAGCGCCGCGCTTAGCGACGATGACCGCGGGCGAGCGATCGCGGATGTGGCGCACGGCCGCCAGCGTATCCTCGACGCCGGCAGCGATGTGCAGCTCCTCCTCGGTCCCGACGATGAGATCGCAATCCGCCAGCACGGCGGAGAGCGCCTCGGTCACGCGCGCCGAGCGGGCATAGCGGCTGGCACCCGCGCCGTGTCCGCCGATTCCCCAGAGGTTCGGCCGGTAGTCGACATCGAGCACGACCCTGGCGGCGTGCGTGCGGGCCACATCGATCGCCTTGCGCTGGGCGCGCGCACCCGACTCCAGGGAGAAGTGGGTGCCGGTCAGCAGTACCGCGCGCGCCGAGGCGATCAGCCCGGCATCGATATCGGCGGGGCTGAGCGCGCTGTCGGCGCAGTTCTCGCGGTAGAAGACGAGGGGAAAGGTCTCCGGGTCGCGCACGCTGAGGAGCACCAGCGGGGTGAGTCGCTCGCGGTCGAGCTGCACGCCGCGCGTATCGACGCCCTCGCGCTCGAGCTGCTCGCGCACGAAGCGTCCCATCGCCTCATCCCCTACCCGCGTGATGAGCGCGGCCTTGAGCCCGAGACGCGCCGCGCCGATGGCGACGTTGGCCGGGCAGCCGCCGACGCCCTTGGCGAAAGTCGCGATGTCCTCCAGCCGGCTGCCGAGCTGCTGCCCATAGAGGTCGACGCTGACGCGGCCGATCGCGACGAGATCGAGTGGCGTAGTCACGCCGCCAAGAATAGCCGCAAAGGCCGTGGGCGGCACCCGGCACTCGGCGGCTCGAGGTCCCGTCCGCCGGCGGCGTCACGGAGCGGCCTGCAGCACCGTCTGCCGCACACCTATACCATACCCCCCAACCGTATTTCACCGACCGGCAGGCACTTGCCCCTGCACACTTGCCGTCGTATCGTGGCAATCACCGCGGGCCACACTCCGGCAGTATGACGGATCTACACCACGATCACGGGCGCGATCACCACCACGCTCACGATCACCATCACGATCACCACCACGGCCATGCGGGCCACTCCCACGGCACCGAGGCCGGCGAGCGGCGGCTCACCGTCGCGCTGCTCATCCTCGGCAGCTTCACACTGGTCGAGGCGTTGGGCGGATACTTCGCCAACTCGATCGCGCTGCTCGCGGAAGCCGCGCACATGCTGGCCGACTCGGCCTCGCTGGTGCTCGCGATCGTCGCGATTCGGGTCGCGCGGCGTCCGGCCAGCGTGTGGCGCACCTACGGGCACCGCCGCTACCAGCCGCTCGCCGCCTTCGTGAACGGCCAGGTGCTGCTCGCGCTCACGGCCTGGGTCGTGTACGAGGCCGTGGTGCGCCTCATGGCGCTGCCGAAGGTCAACGGCCGGCTGATGCTCGCGATCGCTCTGATCGGGGGCGCGGCCAACCTCGCCGCCTTGCTCGCGCTAGCTGGCGGGCACTCGCTCAACGAGCGCGGCGCGCGGGCGCATGTACTGAGCGACCTGCTGGGATCCGCGGCCGCGAGCATCGCTGCGCTCGCGATCATCGCGGGCGGCTGGACGCTGGCCGATCCCCTCCTCTCGCTGGCGGTCGCGGCGCTCATCTTCCGCTCTGCCTGGGGACTCACGCGCGAGTCGGCCCACGTGCTGCTCGAAGGCGCCCCCGCCGGCTGCGATGAGCAGGCCATCGAGTCGGAGCTCATCGGGCATGTGCCCGGCCTCATCGGCGTACACCATGTGCACGTGTGGTCGATGACCGGCGAGCGCCCGACGGTCACGCTCCATGCCAGCCTCGCCGCCGGCAGCGGGCGTGGCGAGGTGCTCGCCGCCATCCATGCCCGCCTCGAGCAGCGGCTGCGGGTCGAGCACACCACGGTCCAGATCGAGGAGGAAGGTGACTGCGAGACCCCTGGGTGTGGGCCGGCCAGTCATCAGCCCGGCTCGCCACGTTAGAATGACGCCGCAAAGGGGGTCTCGATGGACATCCGGCGGTTTGCGCTCCTCACCGTACTCGCGACACCGGCCTGGGGCGCGCCGCCGCCCGCGGGTGTCGAGCTGCGCGAAGCCAGCGTTGCGGTCGGCTACGAGTCCAGGGAGCGCTGCCCGGGTCTGATCCAGACGGATGTCCAGGAGCCCGCCGCGACGCTGGTCGTCCTGGTAGTGGGTCCGAGCGGCGTGCCTTCGCAGCCCTCGATCAAGTCTTCCTCGGGCTCCGAGAGTCTCGACGCCGCAGCCTTGAGCTGCGTCATGAAGCTGCGCTTTCTCCCGGCAGTGCGCGCCGGCGAGGGATCGGCCATGGCGTCCTGGCAGGAGATCGCGTGGAAGTGGGGCCGCGGCCATGGCGCTCAGAGTCCGGCCGCTGTCACCCCGGGCCCGTCGCTGCCGGTGCCGGCGGGGCCGCACGCCACCCCGGGCGCAGCCGAGGTGCGCGTCTGTGCCGACGAGACCGGTAAACTCACCCAGGACCCGGTCGTCACGCGCTCATCGGGCGACCCCGGCCTCGATGAGGCGGCGCTCAGGATCGCCCGCTCCGGGGCGCCCTACTACCGTCCCGCCGGCGCGACCCCGGTGAGCGGTTGCGCGCAGCTTGCGATAAAGTTCGAGAGCAGATGAGCGCCTCATCACAACTCGCTTCGGTGCCGGGCGAGGCCCAGCGCCGTGCACGCATCGACCTCGCGGCCTGTCACCGGCTGGCGGCGCACTTCGGTTTCCATGAGGGCATCGACAACCACATGACGATGCTCGTGCCGGGCTTCACCGACCGCTTCTATCTCGCGCCCTTCGGGCTGCTGTGGTCGGAAGTGAAGGCAAGCGACCTGCTCGAGGTCGACTTCACCGGCAAGCTCCTCGCCGGCCGCGGGCTCATCGAGGACACCGCGCTCTACATCCACGCCTCGACTCACCGGCTCAGCCCCCAGCCGCACTGCGTACTGCATACGCACATGCCCTATGCAACCGCGCTCGGTATGCTCGCCGGCGGGCGCCTCGAGAGCGCCTCGCAGACCGCCGTCGGCTTCCACGGCAGCATCGCCTACGTCGACTACAACGGCCTGGCGCTCGACTTCGAGGAGGGCGAGCGTCTGGCGCGCGCACTCGGCGGCAAGTCGGTGGGAATGCTGCGCAATCACGGCGTGCTGGTGACCGCAGACTCGGCGGCCCAGGCGTTCGAGCGGCTGTACTTCCTCGAGCGCGCGTGTCAGGTACAGGTACTGGCGCTCGCGACCGGCAGACCCCTCGCCGTCCTGCCCGAACCGGTCGTGCGCACGACGCTCGAGCAGTTCGCCCACTGCGGCAGCGTCGGCGGCCAGGATCGCACGCAACTGCACTTCGAGGCGCTCAAGCGCATGCTGGATCGCCAGCTCGCGGACTACGCGGGTTGACGCATAGCGAAGCAGCGTCCGACCCCGGCACGGCTGCGCGCTGGACCATCGTCGGGCTGCTGGCCGCGGCCCTCTTCATCAACTACATCGATCGGGGTGCGGTGCCGACGGCCGCGCACCTGATTCAGGACGACCTCGGCCTCTCGCCGCAGCAGCTCGGCCTCCTGATGTCGGCGTTCTGGTGGTTGTACGCGCTGCTGCAGTTCCCGGTCGGGTGGCTCGTCGAGCGCTTCGGCGCCCAGCGCCTGCTCGCCGCCGGACTCGCACTCTGGGCCTGCGCGACCATGCTGGTGGGCGTGGTGCATTCCTTCGCCGCGCTGCTCACGCTGCGGCTGCTGCTCGGCGTCGGCGAGAGCGTCGGCTTTCCCTCCGTATCGAAGCTGCTGGCGACCGTCGTGCCGGTGGAGAGGATCGGTCTCGCCAACGGCATCGTGGCGTTCGGCTACCTGTTCGGTCCTGCGGTCGGCACGCTGGCCGGCGGCATGCTCATGGCCAGCTACGGCTGGCGCAGCAGCTTCTGGGTCTTCGGAGCCCTGTCGCTGCTGTGGCTCCTGCCCTGGTCGCGGGTGCGCCTGCCGGCGCGGCCGCTCACGGCGAGCGCGGGCGCCGATCCGCCCATGCGCGCACTGCTGCGGCGGCCCGAGCTCTGGGGGACGAGCCTCGGGCTCTTCTCGGTCAACTATGCTTTCTACTTCACGCTGAGCTGGCTGCCGTTCTACGTGGTGCGCGAGCACGGCTTCTCGACCGAGAAGATGGCGGGGTTCACCTTCCTCGCCTACCTCGTGCACGCGCTGAGTGGACTCGCCGCGGGCTGGCTCATCGACCGCGTGGTCGCACGCCACGGGCGCGCCAATCTCGCCTACAAGGCGGTCATGGGCGCCACCCACGTCGGCTTCGTGGCATGCATGGTATGCATCGCGCTCGCGCCCGCCCCGTGGGCGCTCGCGGCGATCTTCGCCTACCAGGTCCTCGATGGCGCCAACTCGCCCGGGGTGTTCGGAATACCGCAGATTCTCGCCGGCCCTCGCGCCGCCGGCCGCTGGGTCGGGATTCAGAACGGCATCGGCAATTTCGCCGGCGTGATCGCCCCGGCGCTTACCGGGTTTCTGGTCGGGCGGAGCCAGCACTTCACGTCAGCCTTCCTGGTCGCCGCGGCCGTGAGCGTCCTCGGGGTGGTAGGCTGGGTGTTCATGATTCCGAAGGTTGCCCCGCTCGAGTGGTCCGGACACGACGCTGAGGGCACGGCGGGCGGCCCGGCAGGAAGCTCACTGGCGTAGCAGGGAGCGAAGTACACCGCGACCTACGCGAAAGCGCAGCGGCTGATCGAGGCGCAGCTGCCCGCGACGCTCGGGGCGCGCACCCGCGCCTACCTGCTGCTGCAGCGACATGCACGGCAGCTATGCAAGGTGAGGAACCCGAAGTGCGGCGAGTGCCCGGTCAGCGGAAGCTGCAGGTACTTCGCGAGCGTCGCGCGGAAAGTCGCGCCGCGCGCACGTCGTCGGCCGGCGCGCTGACCGTCAGCGCATCGGCACCCTGTGTTTCGATTAGACTGGCGCCGAGAGGCGAGGAGCGTCCGATGAGCCCGTTCCCCGAAGACATCTATACCGAGCAGGAAGCGAGCCCCGACACCCTCGCGAACTTAGGGCCGCTCCGCCGCCTGGCGGGCACCTGGGAGAGCCGCGCCGGCATCGACATCAATCCGAAGCCCGACGGGCCACAGCGTCGCGAGTACAGCGAGCGGATCGTGCTCGAGCCGATCGACGCGCAGTCGAACGGCCCGCAGCTCCTCTATGGGCTGCGCTATCACACGCACATTCTCGCGCCCGGCGAGGATGCAACCTTTCACGACCAGACCGGCTACTGGCTGTGGGAGCCCGCGACGGGGCTGGTCATGCAGACGCTCAGCATCCCGCGCGGCCAGGTAGCGCTCGCCGCCGGGCACGCGAGCGCCGATGCCACAGAGCTCGTGCTCACGGCGCAGCGCGGCCAGACCGAGTACGGCATCTGCTCGACGGCTTTCCTCGAATACGCCTTCCGCACCGATTCCTACCGCATCGAGATCGTCTTCAACCCCGATGGCAGCTGGAGCTACGTACTCGACACGGTGCTCAGGGTGCGCGGGCGTGAGGAGCCCTTCGTGCACCGCGACCGCAACACTATGGTGAAAGTCGCCGAGCCCGGGCCGAACCCGCTGGCGCTGGCGCGCCCCCGGGGCTAGCGTGCCGGCTTGCCTGGCGGGCGAAAAAGCCGTGCGCCGACCTTGTTCCGGAGTGCTCGGCTGCCGAGGTAATCGCAGCGCAGGCGCATCGAGCCCCGCTTTTCGCCCGCCGCATCTGCGAAGTGACGAGGTAGTTCTGCTGAAATCGCCGCAGGCGATTTCAGCCAGTTAACTACCTGGGCTCGCGCCCGGGAAGCGAATCGCGGTGGCGCCCGTGATAGGGCCCGTGGTCGCCGAGTCACTCACGTAGAGCTCGACGGCGCGCTCGAAGCGCAGGTCGCCCTGCACCACCGCGCCCGGCCCGATCACGATGCGCGGCTTGTGGGCGCTGAAGTTGAACCAACCGCCCCCGCCGCGCTTGACCAGGATGCCGCCCTCGACGTGCGAGCCGCGGCCGACCTCGATATCGCCGTCCACGGTACGCAGTCCGCCGGCCACGTGGGCATCGTCGAGGAGGATGCGGCCGTTGACGTTGGAGAGCGGTCCGCCGACATCGGCGCCGCTCTTCAGGGTCATCGAGCCGTTCACGGTAGTCACGTCGCGTGCGACGTGCGCTCCCTCGCCGAGGGTGATCGAGCCATTGACGGTGCCGACGGTGTCGGCCGCGGCATGCGTGCCGAGCGCCACCGAGCCGTTGACCGTGCCGGCGCTGGCGACCGTCGCGTTGTCATCGATGCGGATCGAGCCGTTGACGGTGCCCACGCCGCCGCTATGCGTTCCGGCGGGCACGTGGATCGAGCCATTGACCGTATTCGCCCCGCTGCCGTCCGCGGTGACGTCGCCCCCCGGCATGTTGTAGCAGCCCGCCAGCGTCAGCAGCACGGCGAGCGGAAGGTAGCGGCGCATGGTGGTTCTCCTTGGCGGCAGGGGAAACTACCGCTGACCGCCCCGGCGTGTCCACTCCCCGGGTGCGACGGCTGCCGCGGCCGGCTCTCAGCCGATCGCGGCGGCGCTGCCTGCGCGGCGCCGCTGCCGCTCCATGCCGCGGAACTCGACGAAGCCCGTGATGCGCTCCCACAGGTAATCGCCGTACAGGAACGGCTCGAAGCCCCGCGGATCGTCGAGCGGCAGCGGGCGGATCTCGGCGTCGGCGCGCGCCTCGTAAAAGAACGGAATCGAGAAGCGCTGCCGCGCGTTGCCGATCACGCGGTGCTCGGTGGCGCGGATGCGGCCGCCCGTCCAGCGCTCCAGCACCTTGCCGAAATTGATCGCGAGCGTGCCATCGACCGGCGGGATGTCGATCCAAGCGCCGTCGTGCCGCCGCGCCTGCAAGCCGGGAACGCCGTCCTGCGTCAGCAGGGTGACGAAACCACTGTCGCAGTGCGGAC
>DAHUXE010000026.1 GCA_027307325.1 Gammaproteobacteria bacterium
GTGTTCGACGCCACGCACTCGGTGCAGCTTCCGGGCGGGCAGGGCACCTCCTCCGGCGGGCAGCGCGAGTTCATCCCGGTGCTGGCGCGGGCGGCGGTCGCCGCCGGTCTTGCCGGACTTTTCATGGAGACGCACCCACGGCCCGAGGAAGCGCTCTCCGACGGGCCGAATGCCTGGCCGCTCGGGCGCATGGAGCCGCTGCTCGCGACGCTTACCGCGCTCGATCGGGCGGTCAAGGCGGCACCCTTCGAGGAGTCACTGTTATGAGCCGTATCACGGAAGTCCGCGGCCGCGAGATCCTGGACTCGCGCGGCAACCCCACGGTCGAAGTCGACGTGCTGCTCGATTCCGGGGCGCTCGGGCGCGCGGCGGTGCCCTCGGGCGCATCTACCGGGACCCGCGAGGCGGTCGAGCTGCGCGACGGCGACCGGCAGCGCTACGGCGGTAAGGGAGTGCTCAAGGCGGTCGAGCACGTGAATACCGCGCTGCGGGACGCCGTCTCGGGCAGGGATCCGCGCGATCAGGCCGCGCTCGACGCGCGCATGATCGAGCTCGACGGCACCGACAACAAGGGGCGTCTCGGCGCGAACGCCATACTCGGCGTCTCGCTCGCCGCGGCGCGGGCGGCGGCCGCCGATGCCCGGCTGCCGCTCTACCGGCATCTCGCAGCGCTCCTGCCCCGGCAGCACGAGCTGGTCTTACCGGTGCCGCAGATGAACATCGTGAACGGCGGCGCGCACGCCAACAACAGTCTCGACGTCCAGGAGTTCATGATCCTGCCGGTGGGCGCGCCGAGCTTCCGCGAGGCGTTGCGCTACGGCGCCGAGGTGTTCCACACCCTGAAGAAGCTGCTGGCCGACCGGGGACTGTCCACCGCGGTCGGCGACGAGGGCGGCTTCGCTCCGAGCCTCGAATCCAACGAGGCGGCACTCGGTCTGATCCTCGAGGCCATCGAGACGGCCGGCTACCGGGCCGGGCGCGATATCTGCCTCGGGCTCGACGTGGCGAGCTCGGAGTTCTTCCGCGACGGCCGTTACGAGCTCGAGTCGGAGCGGCGCAGCTTCAGCGCCGCGGAGTTCGCCGGCTACCTCGCCGGCCTCGCCGGCAAGTACCCGATCGTCACCATCGAGGACGGCATGAGCGAGGCCGACTGGGACGGCTGGGCCGAGCTCACGCGCGTGCTCGGCGGGAAGCTGCAGCTGGTGGGCGACGACGTGTTCGTCACCAACACGAAGATCCTGCGCGCTGGCATCGACAGGCGCATCGCCAACGCGATCCTCATCAAGCCAAACCAGATCGGCACGCTCACCGAGACGCTCGCCTGCATCGACATGGCAACCGAAGCGCGCTACGCCTCCGTGATCTCGCACCGCTCCGGCGAGACCGAGGACAGCACCATCGCCGACATCGCGGTGGCGACTCCCGCCACCCAGATCAAGACCGGCTCGCTGTCGCGCTCGGACCGCATCGCGAAGTACAACCAGCTGCTGCGTATCGAGGCGGAGCTCGGCCAGGTGCGCTTCGCCGGCCGGGATGCCTTCGGCGTGCGGCCGTGATGCCCTTCGCGGCGCGAGCGGCCTCTGTTACCCTGTGGATCCCATGAAGTGGCTCACCGCCGCGCTGGCTGTCGTCCTCATCCTGCTGCAATACCGGATCTGGGTCTCCGACAACGGCGTGCGCCAGGTGGAGCGCCTCAGGCAGGCGGTGGCCTCGCAGCAGGCCGAGGACGCCCAGCTCGCCGAGCGTAACCGCCAGCTCGCCGCCGAAGTGCGCGACTTGAAGACCGGCATGGATGCGCTCGAGGAGCGCGCCCGCAGCGATCTCGGCATGATTGCCCGCAATGAGACCTTCTATCAGGTAGTGCCCGCCCGCCCGGCCGACGCGCCTCCGCCGACGCGGACCGCGGCTCGGTGAAGCTGAAAGCGCCGCAGGCGGCTTTCAGCCAGTGAAATACTGGCTCGTCATGCCCGCAGCGGGCTCCGGCCGGCGCTTTGAGGGCGACACCCCGAAGCAGTACGCGCCTCTCCTCGGCAGGACCGTCATCGAATGGGCGCTGGCGCCGTTTCTTGGCGATCCGCGCTGCGCGCACGCCGTGGTGGTCATCGCGGAATCCGACTCTGACTGGCAGCGGGTCGCCGCCCGTGCCGGGAGCGAGCGGCTTTCGGCGACCCCCGGGGGTGCCGAGCGAAGCGTGTCGGTGCGCCGCGGGCTCGCAGCGCTCGCAGGTCGCGCCGCGGCGGGTGATTGGGTGCTGGTGCACGATGCGGCACGGCCCTGCCTGGATCCGCGGGACCTCGAGGAGCTGATCGTGCGGGTAACCGCGCACGGGAGCGGCGGGCTGCTCGCGATTCGCGCTGCGGATACTCTCAAGCAGGCGCAGACGGACGCGCGCGCGCAGCAGGGCCCCACCGTCGCATGTACCGTCGACCGCGCCGCTCTGTGGCGGGCGCTCACGCCGCAGATGTTCCGCTTCGGGCCGCTGTGTGCAGCGCTCGATGCGGCGCACGCCGCCGGGCGGCACCCCACCGACGAGGCGCAGGCGCTCGAGTGGGGCGGCGTGAGTCCGTTGCTGGTCGAGGGCAGGGCGACCAACCTCAAGCTCACCACCGGCGAGGATCTCGCGCTCGCCGAGGCGGTGCTGCGTGCGCGGAGCTAAGCCGTGAGAATCGGATCCGGACTCGACGTGCATGCCTTCGGCCCCGGCGATCATCTGATGCTTGGGGGTGTGCGGATCGCGCACAGCCAGGGTGTGGTGGCGCATTCGGACGGGGACGTGGTGCTGCACGCGCTGTGCGATGCGCTGCTCGGGGCCGCCGGGCTCGGCGATATCGGCCAGCACTTTCCCGACAGCGATCCCCGCTGGAAGGGCGCCGCCAGCGCCCGCTTCGTCACCGCGGTCCTGGCGCTTCTGCAGGCGCGGCGGCTGGCGGTAGTGAACGCCGATCTGACGGTGATCGCCGAGGCGCCCCGGGTCGCGCCGCACCGCGACGCGATCTGTCGCGAGGTGGCGCGCCTCCTCGAAGTGCCCCTCGAGCGCGTCAATCTCAAGGCGACCACGACCGAGGGGCTGGGATTCCTCGGCCGTGCCGCGGGCATCGCCGCGCAGGCGGTGGTGCTGCTTTCCGAGGGCTGACGGGTGAGCGCAGGCGCGGCTGATGCGGCGCGGTCGGCGGCGCTCGCGCCGCCGCGCGCGCACGGCGCGCCGGCGGCCGAAGCCGTGCTGCGTGCCTGCATCGAGGACTTCGTGGTCGAGGAGGACCTCGGCTTCGCGGCCGCCGGCGCGGGTGCACACCTGCTCCTCAAGGTGCGCAAGGTCGGCGCCAATACGCCGTGGGTGGCGCGCGAGCTCGCACGCCTGGTGCGCTGCCGGCCGCAGGAGGTCGGCTACGCGGGGCTCAAGGACCGGCGCGCCGTCGCCACTCAGTGGTTTTCGGTCCCGCGTCCACGTACGCCGCTCGACCTGCGCAGCGTGCGCGGTGAGGGTTTCGAGGTGCTGGAGGCGCACGCGCACAACCGCAAGCTCCCTCGCGGCGCGCTCGCCGGAAACCGCTTCGCCGTGCGCCTGCGCGCCGCCGAGGGTGCCGGGGCGTGGCTCGCCGAGCGGCTCGCTCCGCGGGTTGCGGCCATCGCCGCGCGCGGAGTGCCGAACTACTTCGGTCCCCAGCGCTTCGGGCGCGACGGTGCGAATCTCGACCCCGGCGCCGGGAACCTGGCGCGCCTGCCGGCCGCCGAGCGGGGGTTCAGGCTCTCGGCCGCGCGCAGTGTCGTATTCAACGCGGTGCTGGCCGCGCGCGTCGGCGACGGCAGCTGGGAGCGGCTCTTCGCGGGGGACCTGGCGAATCTCGACGGCCGCGGCAGCATCTTCGCAGTCGAGTCCGCCGACGAAACACTGGCGGCACGCTGCGCGCGCCTCGAGATTCACCCCACGGGGCCGCTGTGGGGAGCAGGGGAGCCCCGCACGGGCGCCGGCGTGCTCGCGCTCGAGGGGCGGATCGGCGCTGGTTTTGCCACCGAGTGCGCGCTGTGTGCGGCGGCCGGCATGGTTCAGGAGCGCCGCAGCCTGCGCCTGCGCGTGGCGGAGCTCGAGTGCGTCGCGGAACCGGACGCCGTGGTGCTGCGATTCCGTCTCACGCGCGGCAGCTTCGCCACGGCGGTGCTGCGCGAGCTCGTGAAGGATCCCGCGGTGTCGGAGTAGGGTTTTCTACCTATTGCAGCTGTCACTCGATGAGCAGCTGTGTCCGGGCCTATCCAAGCAGAACGTACACGGCGCCGGTTCCACCGTCGGCCGGGCGCGCCGACACGAACGCGAGCACCGCACCCGTGCGGCGCAGGACCGCGCTCACCGCGGCCTTGAGCACCGGCCCGCGGTGACCGGAGCGCAGGCCCTTGCCGTGTACGATGCGCACGCAGCGCACCTCGCGGTCGAGCGCGTCGATCAGGAACTGCCGCAGGGCCTGCTTGGCTTCGGCGACCGTGAGTCCGTGCAGATCGATCTCGCGCTCGACCCGGTATTCGCCGCGACGCAGCCGGCGTACGACGGACGGCTGCACGCCGGGTCGCTGATACACCAACTCCTCGCCGCCGGCGAGGGCGGGGTCCGAGGGCTCGGCGGCGAGGCTTTCCTGCAGCACTGCGGCGCGGTCCGCGCGCGTGAAGTGTGCGCGTGCCCGGGGCTTCGGTCGCCGCGGCGCATGGGCGCCGCTGCCGGCGAGCGGCTTGACCCCGCGAACCGCGTCACGGAACAGCCTGGCACCCTCGCCTGCATCGTCCGCGTCATCGTCACCGCCCGTCTGAGCCACGCTACCTCCGCCCGCCGTCATTAAAAGTATATAGTCACGCGCTCGCGCGCAGCGGCTCCGCGAATAACGCTCCCTTGAAAATCCTGATCAGTAACGATGACGGCTTTCGCGCGCAAGGCATCCGCCGCCTGCGGGAGGCCCTGGCGACGCTCGCCGAGGTGACCGTCGTCGCCCCGGACCGCAACCGCAGCGGCGCCAGCAACTCACTCACCCTCGATGTGCCGCTGCGCGTCTTCGAATCCGAGCCCGGCGTGTATTTCGTTCCGGGCACACCCACCGACTGCGTGCACCTGGCGATCTCGGGACTCTTCGATTTCGAGCACGACATGGTCGTTTCGGGCGTCAACGACGGCCCGAACCTCGGCGACGACGTGCTGTACTCGGGCACCGTCGCCGCGGCGCTCGAGGGCCGCTTCCTCGGACTCCCCACCATCGCGGTGTCGCTGTGCACCGGGGGCGCGGGCGGCGGGCATTTCGCCACCGGTGCCGAAGTCGCGCGCCTGCTGGTCGCGCAGCTTCTGAAGAAGCCGCTCGAGCCGGCGCTGATTCTCAACGTGAACGTGCCGGACGTTCCGCTTGCCGACCTGCGCGGCTTCCGCGCCAGCCGCCTCGGCTACCGGCACCGCTCCGAGCCGGTGATGCGCGCGCAGGATCCGCGCGGCCGGCCCGTGTACTGGGTGGGACCGGCGGGGCCCGAGCAGGACGCCGGTCCCGGCACCGACTTCGATACGGTCGCCCGGGGCTTCGTGTCGGTTACGCCGTTGCACATCGATCTCACGCGCCACGGCGCGCTGCCCGCGGTCACCGCCTGGCTGGAAGGCGTCGATGACTGACCTGCGCATGACCGGGATCGGCATGACTTCGGCGCGCACCCGTGATCGCCTGGTGCAGCGGCTGCGTGAGCAGGGCATCGCCAATCTCGCCGTGCTCGATCGGATCCGTAACGTGCCGCGCCACATCTTCGTCGACGAGGCGCTCGGCAGCCGCGCCTACGAGGACACGGCGCTGCCGATCGGCTTCGGCCAGACGATCTCCCAGCCCTACATCGTGGCGCGGATGACCGAGGCGCTGCTCGAAGGTGCACCGTCTGGCGCAGGTGCGCTCGACAACGCGCTCGAGGTCGGCACCGGCTGCGGCTATCAGACCGCGGTACTCGCGCCGCTCGTGACCCACCTCTATACGATCGAGCGCGTCGAGCCGCTGCTCGCGCGGGCGCGGGAGCGGCTGAAGGAGCTCGGCATCAGGAACGTGCGCTTCCGGCACGGCGACGGCTCCCTCGGCTGGAAGGCCCATGCGCCTTACGACGGAATCCTGGTGGCCGCCGCCCCGCTCACCGTGCCCGATGCACTGCTCAAGCAGCTGAAGGTCGGGGGGCGGTTGATCGTGCCCTTAGGTCCGGAGGGCGAGCAGGAGCTCGTGCGCTTCACTCGCCGCGAGCAACGCATGGAGCGCGAGTCCCTCGGTGCCGTCGCCTTCGTGCCGCTCCTCGGCGGCACGGCCTAGAAATCGAATCTCACAATAAACCTAGATATCTCTCATAAGTTATTGTTTTATAGTAATTACTTAATTGAAAGAGATGCGTCCAAACACACACCGGGCGGGGTCATTTCCCCGAAGCTTCGCTCGCAGGGCCGGGAGGACGCGTGTGAAAGTCCTTGGATGTCAAGCCGCTTGCGCGGGCATCTGCGACCTGTTTACCATGCACGCCCTGTCTCTCAACGACGACAGGTTACCGGGGAGGGCCATCCGCAGAAGGCACAGGGAGGAGGGAGTCGAAACAAGAGCAACAACGGGTCGTCAACAACAAGAAAAACAGTGCAATTGTTCGAGTCTGTCAGCTTCGAATGATTGTTTGGTTGGTTGAGCCTCCCCCTGTGTCTTCTGCCGAGGGTTTTCCCACGCCGCCCGCCCGGGGCTGCGTATCGGGCCCCGCCTCTGGCGCCTAACGCAGAAACAGCCCCGCGGCCACGCGCCGCTCCTCCTGCACCAGCACATTGAACGTCCGGCACGCGGCGCCGAGGTGCATAGCCTCGAGCCCGACGCCACGCGAGCCGAGCAGCGCGCGAATCTCCGCCGACGGGAACTGCTGAGTCGGACCGGTGCCGAGCAGCACCAGCTCGGGGGCGAGGGCGAGCAGCGCTTCGAGGTGCCGCGGGCGCAGCTCCGCGAAGCTCTGCGGTTCCCACTGCGTGATCAGGGTGTCGGCGGTGACGATGCAGCTGCCGTGCACCGTGCTCTCGCCGATGCGTATCTCGTTGCCCGAGTAGCCGCGGATCAGATGGGGGGGCACGCCGGGTTCGAGTGTGAACTTCACGGGCGGTACGATACTGCCCGTGCAAGAGGCTGTGATAGTCATCACCGATCTGTACCTCCAGTCGGGCGAGCTCCCGGGCGAGCTGACCGCGGACCCGGGCGCGCTCGCGGGTCTCGAGTACGCGGCGCGCTTCGGCGAGCGCGAGCGGCTCGCCGGGAGCTGGCGCGCGTGGCTGGCGCACTGGCTCGGCCGTGGCGATCTCGCCGGCGTGCCGGTGGCGGCGGTCGCAGCCCTGGCGAGTGGCGCCGGGGACGGGGTGCGGGGCGCCACTGCGCGCGCGGGCGCGGAGGGCGCGACGCGCTGGATCGCGACACCCGTAGAGCTCGTCGCGGGACTCACGCGGGTGCATCTCGACCGGCGTGGCATCGTGAGGCTCGCGCCCGACGAGCAGGCCGCGTTCGCCGAGGCATTTCAGCGCACCTTCGCCGGCTCGGGGCTCGCGCTCGAGCCGCTGAGCGACGGGCAATTCCTCGCCGTCACCCCGGGAATCGCGGCCCTGGCCACGACCGAGCCCGCGCGCTGCGCGGGCGGGGTGCTGGTGGTGCCGCAGGGGCCCGCTGCGGCGCCTCTGCTGCGACTCATGGCGGAGATCGAGATGTGGCTGCACGGAGCGGCGCTCAACCGCTCGCGCGCGGCGCGCGGGGCCGCTGCGGTCACGGGGCTGTGGCTGTGGGGCGCCAGCGGCGAGGAGCTTCCCGCCTCGGCCGTGCGGGCTGCGGCCGTCAACGGCCACCGGCACGGCGCGCTGGGAGCCTTCGGCGCCGATGCATTCGTCGCGGGCCTGCTGCGGCTCGCCGGACACGTGCTGCGGCCGCTCCCGGACCCGCCCGCTGATGTTTTCGCCGACCCAGACACCGAGCGCGTCGTGGTGGTAGCGGAGCTCTCGGGCACGCTGCCGCGTGAGGAGCCGTGGGCCCTGTCCGCAGCGGCGGCAGCGCTCGATCGGCGGCTGGTGCGGCCGGCGGTCGCGGCGCTCACGGGCGGCTCGCTCGAGCGGCTGACGCTGGTCGCGAACGACACGCGGGTCGCGGTTGGCAGGCGCAGTGGCCTGAAGCGCTGGCGCCGTGCGCGCGCCGGCCTCGGGGCGTTCCTGTGAAGGTGCGCCGGGCATGAGGCTTACCGTGGTGCGGCGCACCTGCCGGGCCGACGTGCAGCTGACGGCGGGCCTCAACCCGGTGCTGGCGCGCGCCTACACCGCGCGGGGGGTGCGAACGGCAGCCGACCTCGACCTCTCCCTCGCGCGACTCCTGCCGGTCGGCTCGCTCGAAGGCATTCCGGCGGCGGTCGAGCTGCTCCTCAAGCACCGCACCGGTGGCCGTGTACTGGTGATCGGCGATTTCGACGCCGACGGCGCCACCAGCAGCGCGCTCATGGTGCGCGCGCTGCGCAGCCTCGGGTTCTCGGCAGCGGACTTTCTCGTACCCAACCGCTTCCAGTTCGGCTACGGCCTCACCCCCGAGATCGTGGCGCTGGCGGCGCAGCGCTCGCCCACCCTGATCGTCACGGTCGACAACGGCGTCTCGAGTCACGCCGGCGTTGCCGCCGCGCGCACCCGGGGCATCGACGTGCTGATCACCGACCATCATCTTCCGGGCGCCGCTCTCCCTGACGCCAACGTGATCGTGAACCCCAACCTTGCCGGCAGCCGCTTCGGCAGCCGCGCGCTCGCCGGCGTCGGGGTTGCCTTCTACCTCATGGCCGCGCTCGAGCGGCGTCTCGCGCAGGACGAGCCGGGTGGCGCGCGGGCGCCGGTCGTGGCTCAGCTGCTCGATCTGGTGGCGCTCGGCACCGTGGCGGACGTGGTGCCGCTCGATGCGAACAACCGGATTCTGGTGGCGCAGGGCCTGAAGCGCATCCGCGCCGGGCGCTGCGTCGCCGGGATCCGGGCGCTGCTCGTGATCGCCGCGCGTGGTGCCGCCGACCTCACCGCGGCCGATCTCGCCTTCGGGGTCGCGCCGCGCCTGAACGCCGCAGGCCGCATCGACGACATGACGATCGGCATCCAGTGCCTGCTCGCCGACGACACGTCCGTCGCACAGCAGCTCGCGGTACGGCTCGACGAGCTCAACGAGGAGCGGCGGACGATAGAGGCGCGCATGCAGCAGGAGGCGCTCGCGGCCGTGCGTCGCCTCGCCGACCCCGACCCAGGAGCCCCGCAGAGGAGCGGGGTCTGCCTGTTCGACGAGAGCTGGCACCAGGGTGTCGTCGGGCTGGTCGCGAGCCGCGTCAAAGAGCGCGTGCGCCGCCCGGTGATCGCCTTCGCCGCCGCGGATCCCGCCACGCTGCGCGGCTCGGCCCGCTCGGTGGCCGGCGTGCACATCCGCGACGTGCTCGATTCGATAGCGACGCGCCACCCGCAGCTCATCGGTCGCTTTGGCGGGCACGCCATGGCGGCGGGCCTCACTCTCGAGCGCGCGCGGCTCGATGAGTTCGCGCGTGCCTTCGACGAGGAGGTGGCGCGCTGGACTGCCGGGCGCGCCGGGGCGGAGACGATCGAGACCGACGGCGAACTGAGCGTTGCCGAGATCGCGCTCGACACCGCGGAGGCGTTGCGCGCCGGGGGCCCATGGGGCCAGGCGTTTCCCGAGCCTTCCTTCGACGGCGTCTTCAGCGTGCGGAGCGCGCGGCTCATCGGCGAGCGGCACGTGAAGATGTGGGTCGAGCCGCTCTCGAGCGGGCGCTCGTTCGATGCGGTGGTCTTCAACCACTTCGCTGAAGGCGCCGCGGGCGCCATGCCGGAGGGGCTGGTGCAGCTCGTCTACCGGCTGGACGTCAACGAATATCAGGGCGAGCGGCGGCTGCAGCTGCTGGTCGATCACCTGCTGCCCGTTGCTCGCTGAACCGGCCGCGGCAGTGTTAGCATCCCAAGGCAGCACACCCGCAGGACGACCATGGAAGTCAATCAACTCAAGCGTCATCTCAAGGATCTCGGCGAGCGCATCGGCTCGCTACGGGGGTTTCTTTGAGTACGACCGCAAGCTCGAGCGCCTCGAGGAGGTCGGACGCGAGCTGGAGGATCCGGCGGTGTGGTCCGACCCGGCACGCGCCCAGGAGCTCGGGCGTGAGCGCGCGCGGCTGACGAGCGACACCGGGGAGATCGACCGCACCGGTCGCGGCATAAGCGAGGCCGCGGAGCTGCTGGCGCTCGCCGAGGCCGAGGGCGACGAGGGCGCCGCGCAGGACATCGAGCGAGACGCGCAGCGCCTCGAGACCGAGGTGCGGCACCTCGAGCTCAAGCGCATGTTCCGGGGCGAGATGGATTCGCACAACGCGTTTCTCGACATCCAGGCGGGGGCCGGCGGTACCGAGGCGCAGGACTGGGCGCAGATGCTGCTGCGCATGTACCTGCGCTGGGGCGCGGCGCGCGGCTTCCGCTGCGAAGTCATCGACACCAGTCCCGGAGAGGTGGCGGGCATCAAGAGCGCGAGCGTCGAGATGCAGGGCGAGTACGCCTACGGCTGGCTGCGCACCGAGATCGGCGTGCACCGTCTGGTGCGCAAATCGCCATTCGACTCCGGCAACCGCCGCCACACCTCGTTCGCCTCGGTGTTCGTCTCGCCCGAGGTCGACGACGACATCGAGATCGAGGTGAATCCGGCGGACCTGAAGACCGACGTGTACCGCTCCTCGGGCGCCGGCGGCCAGCACGTCAACAAGACCGAGTCGGCGGTGCGCATCACGCACCTGCCGACGGGCATCGTGGTCGCCTGCCAGAACGAGCGCAGCCAGCACAAGAACCGCTCCACCGCGATGAAGATGCTCAAGGCGAAGCTCTACGAGCTCGAGGTCAACAAGCGCAACGCCGCCGCGCGCGTGCTCGAGGATTCGAAATCGGACGTCAGCTGGGGCAACCAGATCCGCTCCTACGTGCTCGATCAGTCGCGCATCAAGGATCTGCGTACCGGCGTCGAGGTCGGCAATACGGTGGCGGTGCTCGACGGCGATCTCGATCAGTTCATGGAGGCATCCCTCAAGGCGGGCGTATAAGCGCATGAAGAAGAACGGCAACCACAGCAGCGGCCCCGGGGGCGGTGATGAAGGCGGCGATGAGAACAAGCTGATCGCCGAGCGGCGCGCCAAGCTCGCCGAGCTGCGGCGCGCGGCCGGCGCGGGCGGGGCCTACCCCAACGACTTCCGGCGCGATGCGCTCGCGGGAGAGCTGCAGGCCGCTTATGGCGAGCGCAGCGGCGAGTGGCTCGAGGCCAACCCGACGCGCGTGCACGTCGGCGGCCGCCTCATGTTCAAGCGCCTCATGGGCAAGGCGAGCTTCGCCAAGATCGCGGACCGTACTGGACAGATTCAGCTCTACCTGCAGCAGGAGACGCTCGGCCCGGTGTACGAGGCGTTCAAGGGCTGGGACGTGGGCGACATCCTCGGCGGGAGCGGACTGCTGTTCCGTACCCGCACCGGCGAGCTGTCGGTGCGCGCCGATGAGCTGCGCCTGCTCACGAAATCGCTGCGGCCGCTGCCCGACAAGTGGCACGGGCTCGCCGACACCGAGACGCGCTATCGACGCCGCTACGTCGATCTCATCATGAGCGATACGAGCCGCGAGGTGTTCCGCACCCGCGCCCACATCGTGCGCTATCTGCGCGACTTCCTCGACGCGCTCGATTTCCTCGAGGTCGAGACGCCGATGATGCAGCCGATCCCGGGCGGCGCCGCGGCGCGCCCGTTCCGCACCCACCACAACGCGCTCGACCTCGACATGTACCTGCGCATCGCGCCGGAGCTGTACCTGAAGCGCCTGATCGTCGGCGGCCTCGACCGCGTCTACGAGATCAACCGCAACTTCCGCAACGAGGGCCTCTCGACCCAGCACAACCCGGAATTCACCATGCTGGAGCTGTATCTCGCGTGGGCCGACTACCGCGACATCATGGACTGGGTGGAGAAGGCGACGCGCGGGCTCGCCGACACGCTCAACGGCAGACTGCAGCTCACCTGCCAGGGGCGGCAGTACGACCTTGCGCAACCCTTCCGGCGCGTGACGGTCGAGCAGGCGATCGTCGAGAGCAATCCGGGCATCGATCCGCTGTCGCTGCGGGATGCTACCTACCTGCGCAAGCGCTGCGACCAGCTCGGCATCGCGTACAGCAGCGACGACGGCCCTGGGAAGCTGCTGATCGGGTTGTTCGAGAAAACCGCCGAGAGCGCACTCCTCGACCCGACCTTCGTCTTTGCCTACCCGGTGGAGGTTTCGCCGCTGTCGCGGCCCAACGATGCGGACCCCTTCATCGCCGACCGCTTCGAGTTCTTCATCGCCGGGCGCGAGATCGCCAATGGCTTCTCCGAGCTCAACGATCCGGAGGACCAGGCGGCGCGCTTCCGCGCCCAGGCGGCGCGCAAGGAGAAGGGCGACGAGGAGGCGATGTTCTACGACGCCGACTACGTGCGTGCGCTCGAGTACGGCATGCCGCCGACCGCAGGGTTAGGGGTGGGCATCGACCGGCTCGTGATGTTCTTCACCGACTCGCCCTCGATCCGCGACGTGATCCTGTTTCCGCACATGCGGCCGGAAGCCTAGGCCGAATCCCCTGAGCGTTGATACATCCCTTTGGCAATAGTTAGGCACTTGCCTAACCATCGCCCAAAAGGCTATCCCGTACGCTTCCGGCTCAGCGCTGCGGAATCGGCACCGAGAAATTTCCGTCGGCGCTCTGCGGCAGGCGGTCGTCGATCGAGTAGTAGTCGCCTTTGCCGGCGACGTGGATATGGCAGGCGCCCGCGAGGCCGGTGGCGCCGTCGAGCGTGCCGGCGGCGATCGAGACGTAGTCGCGTCCGTTGGCCTGCCAGAAGAGCGTCGAGCCGCAGTGCCCGCAGAAGGCCCGGCGCGCCGAGTCCGAGGACGTGTACCAGCGCAGCTCCTCGCCGGCGAGCAGGCGAAAGTCGCGATGCCGCGCGGCGGTCGCCGCCATGAAGTGACCGGTGCTGCGCCGGCACTGGGTGCAGTGGCAAAACACGACCGGGCGCAGCGGACCAGCGACCTCATAACGAACCGCCCCGCACAGGCAGCCGCCGGCGTGCGTGTCGCGGCTCGAGGGATTCCTGTGCGTTGTGCTCATGGCTTACTCGGGCAGCTCGTAGGGCAGGGGCAGTTGCGCGGCGTCGAGGCGCGGACCTCCTGCCGCCGCGGGTCCTTCGTCGGCGCGCGCCGCGGCGCTCGCAAGCGGCGCCACCGCCAGGAACTCGCAGCCGCCGTCCGCAGCCGGCACCGCGTCCACCACCCGGAACACTCGTCCGTCGGCGAGCTCGCCGGCATCGCCGGGCTTGAGGCCCAACGGTTCGCCGCTGCGAAAGCGCTGCAGGCGGCGCTTGACCCGCCCGCGGTAGTGAGCGCGTGCGATGACCTCCTGGCCGGTGTAGCAGCCCTTGTCGAAAGCGATCGCGCCGAGCACGTCGAGGTTCAGCATCTGGGCGACGAATTCTCCCGACGTGGCCGCGTACACCTGTGGTTCGCCGTTCTCGATCGCGTGCCGCTGCCAGCGCGCGGGCAGCGCCCGCTCCCAGCGCGCGAAGGCGCCCGCGCCGTGTGCGCCGCCGGCCGGCGACACGCTGAGCCAGCGCGCCGGCCGCTCGCCGACTCGCGCTACCCAGGATTCGCCGAGGCGCGCAACCGCACCCGCCGCGGCCGGCAGATGCGCCGCGCTGGCCGGCACCGGCGCGTCCGCCCCTCCTGCGACCAGGCCCTCGATGCGCCAGCTAAGGGAGTCGTCCGCCAGCTCGACCTTCGAGCGCAGCACGAAACTGCGCAGCCGATTCATGACGGGGCTGACCAGCTCGCGTGGCAGGAGGGCCAGCACTTCGCCGCGTGCGGGCTCGAGGAGCCGCATGAGCGCGAGCACACGGCCCTGCGGGTTGTGGTAGCCGGCGAGCAGCGAGCGCCCGGCATCGAGCTGTGTCAGGTCGCTGGAGAGCTGCCCTTGCAGGAAGCCGACGGCGTCGCGGCCGCGTATGCGGAGCGCGCCGAGAGACTCGAGAGGAACCGTATTCCATTGGGGATACATAGGGTTGAGCGTTGTTTTTCCTTGGCTTTCCGTGGCCGTGATGCGCGAATTCTGGCAGACTAAATAAGTATGTCGACGTCGCAAAGCAAGAGGCCGGGACGGCCTCCATCCGTCCCCCCCGTTTCTTCCCCGCCCAGCCGTCCAGTCGTTCCCACTGCCAGCCTGCGGGGTACGCCCGCGGCGCCGCCCCCGCGCGAGCTCGGCGGGCCGCCGGGACCGGACCCGACGCGCTTCGGCGACTGGGAGAAGAACGGGCGCTGCATCGACTTCTAGCCTATGACGGCCCGACCACTTTCACCGCACCTGTCGGTGTACAAGATGTCCCGGTACAGCCTGGCGACGTCGATCCTCAATCGTATGACCGGGGTGGGACTCTCGGTCGGGCTCGTGCTGCTGGTGTACTGGCTGACGAGCGTGGCGGGCGGCGCGGCCGCCCAGGCGCGCGCCGCGCAACTGCTGTCGCTCCCGCTGATGAAGCCCGTGTATGCCGCCTGCATCGGCGCTTTCTGCTATCACATGGTCGCCGGCATCCGCCACCTCGTGTGGGACACGGGCCGCGGGCTCGAGCGCCCCCAATCGCAGCGCAGCGCGTACCTCGTAGTCGCGATCAGCATCGCACTGATGTTGGCTCTGGGCTACGGCGCCTTCGTGCTCAAGGGTCACGCGCCGTGAGCCTGCGCACCCCGCTGCGGCGCGTCCTCGGCGCAGGCTCGGCGAAGGAGGGCGTGCACCACTGGTGGGTGCAGCGGCTGACCGCGGTGGCACTGCTGCCGCTCACCGCGTGGTTCGTGGTGTCGCTGCTCGCGCTGCCGTCGTTCGATCATGCGACCGTCACGGCCTGGATGAGAGGCAACTGGACGGCCCTGTTCCTCATTCTTCTGGTGCTGGTGGCCAGCTGGCATTCGCAGCTCGGGCTGCGCGTGATCGTGGAGGACTACGTGCCCGCAGCGGGCACACGCACCGTGACGCTAGCCGTGCTCAGCTTCCTCCACGCCCTGCTGGCGTCGGCCGGAGTGTTCGCCGTTCTCAAGGTGGCGCTCGGGGGCGGGGCGTGAGCGCCGGCCGCTTCATAGATCACACCTACGACGTCGTGGTGGTCGGCGCGGGCGGCGCGGGCCTGCGCGCCACGCTCGGGCTCGCCGAGAGCGGCCTGTCGACGGCCTGCATCACCAAGCTCTTCCCCACGCGCAGCCACACGGTCGCCGCACAGGGCGGCATCTCCGCGGCCCTGGGCAACATGGGCGAGGACGACTGGCGCTGGCACATGTACGACACGGTCAAGGGCTCCGACTGGCTCGGCGACCAGGACGCGATCGAGCTCATGTGCAAGGAGGCGCCGGCGGCCGTGATCGAGCTCGAGCATTACGGCGTACCGTTCTCGCGCACCGATACCGGGCGCATCTACCAGCGGCCGTTCGGCGGCATGACCACGCACTTCGGCAAGGGCATCGCGCAGCGCACCTGCGCCGCCGCCGACCGCACCGGCCACGCGATGCTCCACACTCTCTATCAGCAGTCGATCCGCCACGCCGCGACCTTCTTCGTCGAGTACTTCGCCATCGACCTCATCATGCAGGACGGCGTGTGCCGCGGGGTGGTGGCGCTCGATCTCGCGGAAGGGACGCTGCACCGCTTCCGCTCGCACGTCACCATCCTGGCGACCGGCGGCTACGGCCGCACCTACTTCTCGTGCACCTCGGCCCACTCCTGCACCGGGGACGGCAACGCAATGGTGCTGCGCGCCGGGCTGCCGCTGCAGGACATGGAGTTCGTGCAGTTCCATCCCACCGGCATCTACGGCGCCGGCTGCCTGATCACCGAAGGAGCGCGCGGCGAGGGGGGCTACCTGACGAACGTCAAGGGCGAGCGCTTCATGGAGCGCTACGCGCCCAACGCCAAGGATCTCGCCTCGCGAGACGTGGTGAGCCGGGCGATGACGGTCGAGATCCGCGAGGGCCGCGGCGCAGGCCCCGAGCGCGACTACATCGAGCTGCATCTCGAGCACCTCGGGGCGGATGTGATCCACGAACGGCTGCCGGGCATCTCGGAGACGGCGCGCATCTTTGCCGGCGTCGACGTGACACACGCGCCGATTCCGGTACAGCCGACGGTGCATTACAACATGGGCGGCATCCCCTGCAACCATCGGGGCGAGGTGGTGTGTCCGAAGGGCGGTGATCCCGACAGCGTGGTGCCGGGGCTGATGGCGGTCGGCGAGGCGGCCTGCGTGTCGGTACACGGTGCGAACCGCTTAGGGAGCAATTCGCTCCTCGACCTGGTGGTGTTCGGCCGCGAGGCGGCGCGGCGCTGCGCGGAGATCG
>DAHUXE010000035.1 GCA_027307325.1 Gammaproteobacteria bacterium
TCGGGGGTGCCGGAGTTGACCAGCAGGATGCCGATGCGCTCGGCGCCGTCGTGCTGGAAGTCCGGCGAGCTCACGTAGCGCATGAGGCCGATGCTGCGCGCTGCGGACGGCGCCCGGCTAGCTCAGGCCGACGCACAGGTATTTGAGCTCGGTGTAGTCGAGGATCCCGTAGCGTGAGCCCTCGCGGCCGACGCCGGATTCCTTGATGCCGCCGAACGGGGCGACTTCGGTGGAGATGATGCCGGTATTGAGGCCCACGATGCCGTACTCGAGCGCTTCCGCCACGCGCCACGAGCGCGCCAGATCGCGCGTGTAGAAGTAGGCCGCGAGGCCGAACTCGGTGTCGTTGGCCATGCGCACCGCGTCGGCCTCGGTCGCGAAGCGGAACAGCGGCGCCACGGGGCCGAAGGTCTCCTCGCGCGCAAGAAGCATCCGGGCGGTCACGTCCGTCAGCACGGTCGGCTGGAAGAAGGAGCCGCCGAGCGCGTGGCGCTTGCCGCCGGTGACGACGCGGGCGCCCTTCGACACGGCATCGGCGATGTGCTCCTCCACCTTGGCGAGCGCCTTCGCATCGATCAGCGGCCCCTGGTCGGTGGGACCCTTCAGTCCATCGCCCACCCGCAGCTGCCCGACGGCGTGCACGAGCCTGCGCGTGAACTCCTCGTACACCGGCGCGTGCACCAGCAGGCGGTTGGCGCACACGCAGGTCTGGCCGGTGTTGCGGTACTTGCTGGCGATCGCGCCGGCGACCGCGGCATCGAGGTCCGCGTCCTCGAACACGATGAACGGCGCGTTGCCCCCGAGCTCGAGCGAGAGCTTCTTGACCGTGCCCGAGCACTGCGCCATCAGCTTCTTGCCGATCGCGGTCGAGCCGGTGAAGCTCACCTTGCGCACGATCGGGTTCGCGGTCATCTCGCCGCCGATGGCCGCCGCATCCCCGGTGATGACGTTGAGGGCTCCCGCAGGGAGCCCTGCGCGCGCCGCGAGCACCGCGAGGGCCAGCGCCGAATACGGCGTCTGGCTCGCCGGCTTCACCACCACCGTGCAGCCGGCTGCGAGCGCCGGGCCCACCTTGCGGGTGATCATCGCCGCCGGGAAATTCCACGGAGTGATGCAGGCCACCACGCCCACCGGCTGGCGCAGCACGAGGATGCGCTTGTCGGCCTGGTGGCCGGGGATCACGTCGCCATAGAGCCGCTTGCCTTCCTCCGCAAACCACTCGATGAAGGAAGCGGCGTAGGCGATCTCGCCCTTCGACTCGGCGAGGGGCTTGCCCTGCTCGGCGGTCATGAGCGTGGCGAGATCCTCCTGGTTGGCCATGATGAGCTCGAACCAGCGCTTGAGGATTACGGCGCGCTCGCGCGCCGTCTGCGCCGCCCAGGCCGGGAAGGCCGCCGCAGCCGTCTCGATGGCGCGCCGGGCCTCGGGCGCGCCCATGTCCGGGACCGTCCCGAGCGGCTCGCGGGTGGCCGGATTCAGCACCTGGTGGCTCGCGCCGCCGGCGGCATCCACCCACTCGCCCGCGACGAAGGCTCGGGTACGCAGCAGATCGGGGTCTCGAAGCTTCATGGCAGTCCTGTGTCCTTGATTTAGGCGCGCCCACCCGCCGCCGGTTCCGTGCCGGCGAGGCAGCGCGCGAGGAAATCGAGCGTGCGCGTGCGCGCCAGCGCCGCCGCCGCGGCGTCGTAGCTGTCACGCTGCTCGCAGTTGAAACCGTGGCCGGCGCCCTCGTAGACGTGCACCGGGGCGGCCGGCTGCGCCGCGCGGATCCGTTCGACCTCGCTGAGCGGAATGCTGCGGTCCTCGCTCCCGTAGTGGTAGAGCACCGGGCAGCGGGGCTTGCGCTCGAGATAGTCGCCGAGGCGGCCGTAGTAGACGACCGCGGCCGCGAGCGGCAGCTCGCAGGCCGCGAGATAGGCGAGCGTTCCGCCCCAGCAGTAGCCGATGACCCCCGTGCGGCCGGAGTGCCTGACTACCGCCGCCGCGGCCGCTACGTCCTTCAGCGCGGTCTCGGGGCTGATCTGCTTGCGGTAACCCGCGCCCTCCTGCATGTCCCCCGGCGTGTAGCCGAGCTCGATCCCGCGCCGCACGCGGTCGAACAGCGAGGGGGAGATCGCGGTGTAGCCGGCGGCGGCGAAGCTGTCGGTCACGGCGCGGATATGGCCGTTGACGCCGAAGATCTCCTGGATCACCACCGCTGCGCCGCGCGGGCGGCCGGGCGCTGCCGTGAGCCACGCCTGAAACTCGTGACCGTCGCGGGCCATGATGGTGGTGAGCTCGCCCATGGGATCAGATGGCAACGCCTTGTGGACCATGGCATTCTAACCTGCCGCGCTTCGGGGGGGTGTTCATGCTCGTCGGTCAAGCAGCCAGGCGCGTCGCGATCGTCGGCGGCGTACGCATTCCATTCGCCCGCTCGTATACGGTCTACGCGACGACCAGTAATCAGGACATGCTCACGGCCGCGTTCCGTGCGGTAGTCGAGCGCTTCAAGCTCCAGGGCGAGCGCCTCGGCGACGTGGCCGCGGGCGCCGTGATCAAGCACTCGAAGGACTACAACCTCACGCGCGAGTCGGTGCTGGCGGTGGGGCTCGATCCGCAGACGCCGGGGCTCGATCTGCAGCGCGCCTGCGGTACCAGCCTCGAGGCGGCGATCGCCATCGGCAACAAGATCGCCCTCGGCCAGATCGACGCCGGCCTCGCCGGAGGCACCGACTCGATCAGCGACGCGCCGATCGTCTATCCGCGCTCCTATCAGCAGCTGCTGCTCGCCAGCTACCGCGGCCGCAGCGCCTGGCAGCGCGTCAGTCCCTTCTTCGGGCTGCGGCCGCGGCACTTCCGGCCGGTGCTGCCGGCGGTACTCGAGCCGCGCACGGGGCTGTCGATGGGTCAGAGCTGCGAGCTCATGGCGAAGCGCTGGCAGATCACGCGCGCCGCGCAGGACCAGCTTGCCTACGAGAGCCACGTCAAGGCGGCGGCTGCCTGGCGCGAGGGGTTCTACGACGACCTGGTGGTCCCGTTCGCGGGCCTCAAGACCGACAGCAACGTTCGTGCCGACACCAGCGTCGAGAAGCTCGCGAAGCTCAAGCCGAGCTTCGCCGCCGACGGCACGCTCACCGCCGGCAACTCCACGCCGCTCACCGACGGCGCGAGCGCCGTGCTGCTCGCGACTCCCGAGTGGGCCGCGAAGCGCAACCTGCCGGTGCTCGCGTATCTCTCCTACGGCAAGGTCTGGGCGGTCGACTACGTGAGCGGCAAGGAGGGCCTGCTGATGGCGCCGGCCTACGCGGTGCCCGCCATGCTCCGCGATGCAAATCTCAAGCTGCAGGACTTCGACTACTACGAGATCCACGAGGCGTTCGCCGCGCAGGTGCTGTGCACTCTCAAGGCGTGGGAGACGCCGGAGTACTGCCGCGACGCGCTCGGGCTGCCGGGAGCCCTGGGCAGCGTCGATCGCGGCCGGCTCAACGTGAAGGGCGGCAGCGTCGCGCTCGGCCACCCCTTCGCCGCCACCGGCACGCGAATCCTCGCGACGCTCGCGAAGCTCCTCGCCGGCAACGCTGCGGCGAAGCGCGGCCTCATGTCGGTGTGCACCGCCGGCGGGATGGGGGTCACGGCGATCGTGGAGCGCTGACCGGCAGAGCGCGGCCCTGCGCCCTGATACGTCGGGAGCCTCGCGCGAGGGTCCCGTCACCGGCTCTCTGGGCCGCGCGTGCTGGTTAGCGTCGTCAAAGCAGCAGGAAATCCACCAGGGCGCGCTGCTGTGCGCTCAATTGCTCGAGCGGCGTCAGCAGCGCGCCGCGAAGTGCGTGGCGGCACGGCCGCGACTCGTCTTCGACGTACTCCGCCGCCGCGCCCGCGAGCAGCTCCTGCACGCGCTCGAGGTTGTCGCGGAACAGGGTGACGATCTGCGCCGCCGAGCCGTGCTGTGCGGGATCCTCCAGCCAGGCGTCGTAGTCGGTGGCGAGCGCGAGTCCGCAGTAGCCGAGCTGGGCCTCGAGAGCGAGGAACACTTCCGGCACGTTGGTCATGCCGACGACGTCCGCCCCGGCGCCGCGCAGCCACAGGCTCTCGGCGCGCGTCCCGAGGCGCGGCCCCTCGATGCAGGCGTAGATGCGCCCCTCGTGCACCCTGTGTCCGAGCGCGCGCGCCACGCGCGCGATGAGCGCCGCGGTGCTCGCGCACACCGGCTGCGCGCTCGAGACGTGCGCGACCACTCCGCCGCCGAAGAAGCTCGCGGCGCGCGTTCCCCGGGTGAAGTCGAGGTATTGGGAGGGCAGCGTCAGGTCGCCGGGGCGGATCTCTTCGCGCAGGCTCCCGACCGCCGAGACCGCGATCACCGTGCGCACGCCGATGCTCTTCAGCGCCCAGATGTTGGCGCGAAAGTTGATCTCGCCGGGCAGCAGCCGATGGTTCGCGCCGTGGCGCGCGAGGAACGCGACCTCGCGCCCGGCGAGCATGCCACGCAGCAGCGGGCCGGAGGGCGCGCCGAAGGGTGTCTGCACCTCGTGCGCGCGCAGGCTCCCCAGGGCGCGCATGGCGTAGAGGCCCGTTCCGCCGATGATGCCGATCATGCGCTCACCTCCCGCGGCGGCATTTGCGCCGACCGCCCGGCAGGCGGCAAGATGCCTCAAAGGACTCGCAAACAACAACCGCAACCCACAAGTTACGGCATGAGCAGCCACGAGGAATCCGGCCGGTCGCGTTTCGCGAGTTTTCGCGAGTTCTATAGGTTCTATCTCGGCGAGCACGCCAACCGCACGTCGCGCCGTCTGCACGTGAGCGGCACGCTGCTCGCGCTCGCGCTCGCCGCCGCGGCGCTCCTCAGCGGACGCCTGGCGCTGCTGCTGGCGGTGCCGATCGTCGGCTACGCCTTCGCGTGGATCGGACACTTCTTCTTCGAGCGCAATGCGCCGGCGACCCTCCGTTATCCCTTCTACAGCCTGCGAGGCGATCTGCAGATGCTGTACGAGGTGCTCAGCGGCCGCAGGCGCTGGTAGCGCCGCGCGCTCCGATCCCATGAGCGTCCCTGGCATCGATCGCGTCTTCGAGCGACGTCTCGCCTCCCTCGTCAACAGCGGCGAGCCGCAGATCCTGCAGGGCGGCCGCAAAGGCGTCGAGAAGGAGTCGCTGCGGGTCACGCCGGAGGGAAGGCTCGCACATACGCCGCACCCGGCGGCGCTCGGCTCGGCGCTCACCAGCGAGCACATCACCACCGACTTTTCCGAGTCGCTGATCGAGCTGGTGACGCCGGCGTTCGCTCACACCTGGGAGCTGCTGCAGTACCTGCTCGACCTGCACCAGTTCGTCTATCGCCATCTGGGAGATGAGCTGCTGTGGGCGACCAGTATGCCGTGCGCCATCGACGGCGACGCCGACATCCCGCTGGCGCAGTACGGCAGCTCGCACGTCGGCCACATGAAGACCGTGTATCGCAACGGCCTCGGGCTGCGCTACGGCCGCATGATGCAGGCGATTTCGGGCGTGCATTTCAACTACTCCTTCCCGCTGCCGTTCTGGGAGGCCTATGCGGCGCTGCGCGGCGAGCGGTCCGGCGGGAGCGGGTTCGTCTCGGCGAGCTACTTCGATCTGCTGCGCAACTATCGCCGCCACGGCTGGCTGGTGCTCTACCTCTTCGGGGTCTCGCCGGTGGTGTGCAAGTCGTTCTTGCGGGGACGCAACGTGCAGCTGCCGGAGCTCGGCATGGGCACGGCCTACGAGCCCTGCGCCACCAGCCTGCGCATGAGCGACGTCGGTTACCGCAACCGCAATCAGGCGGGGCTCACCGTGTCGGTGAACAATCTCGGGGAGTACGTGCACGACCTGCAGCGTGCGATCACGAGCCCCCACCCGCCCTATGAGGCGCTCGGTGTCAAGGTGAACGGCGAATGGCGCCAGCTGAACGCCAACATCCTGCAGATCGAGAACGAGTACTACAGCTTCATCCGGCCCAAGCGCGTGGCGCGCTCCGGCGAGCGGCCCACCAAGGCCCTGAGACGCGCGGGCGTCGAGTACGTCGAGGTGCGCGCCCTCGACGTGAGCGCCTTCGACCCCGTGGGCGTGAATCAGAACAAGCTGCGCTTCCTCGAGGCGTTCCTCGCGCTGTGTCTGCTCAAGGACAGCCCGCCCATCGGCATCGCGGAGCAGGCCGCGCTCGATGCGAACCACCTGACGGTGGCGCGCCGCGGCCGCGAGCCCGGGCTCACGCTGGAGCGCGACGGCAGGAAGGTGCCGATGCGCGAGTGGGCGCGGGAGCTGCTCGACTCGATGGCGGGGCTGTGCGAGATCCTCGACCGGGGCGATGCGGCGCGGCCCTACGGCCAGGCGCTCGCCACGCAGGCCGCCAAGGTCGCCGACGTGGCGCTCACGCCGTCGGCACGGCTGATGAGCGAGCTCGCCTCCGGGCAGTCGTTCTTCGACCTCGCGCTGCGCATGTCGGAGACGCACAAGGCATATTTCCTCGACCTGTACCCGCCGAACGAGGAGCGGCTGAAGGAGCTCGCCGGGGAGGCGCAGGAGTCACTTCTGGCGCAGCGCCGCATCGAGGCGAGCGATCGGGGAACGTTCGACGCGTACCTGGCCCGTTACTTTGCCGACTGAGCGGACGGACGACCATCCCGATAATTTAGCTAAATCAATTGCTTGCGGAGCATGACGCAGGCGTGCGAAGACCTGCCCCGGAAGTGGAGCCAAAGCCGGAGCGCGATCCGTTAGGCTAGAGCGCGTCAATCGCGTCAGGGAGGCGGCGGTTGCGCACCGAACAACAACACAGTCCGCAGGCCGCGCAGCGTGCCGACAACAGGCGTCTGCGCCTGCGCTTCACGGATGCCGATCTCGAGCATCAGTTCCTGCTGAGCTACCGCGCGGTCGCCCGGCCATGGGTGCGCATGAGTCTCGCGGTCGCCCTCACCACCACGCTGGGGTTTGCGGTCATCGATCACTGGATCCTGGTCGGCCCGCGTCTGGCGCGTCCGGACATCGTGCGCTTCGGGCTGCAGCTGCCGCTGGTGCTCATCATGATGGTGCTCACGACGCCGCGGCTGTACCTGCGCTGGTATCAGCCGGCGATCCAGACCGCGGCGCCGCTGTTCGGCATCGGCACGGTGCTCATGGCGGTGGAGGCGACTCCGGCGCAAACGGCGCTCGTGGCCGCGCGACTGCTGTTGGTCGCGTTCTTCTACTTCTTCATGCTCGGCCTCACCTTCAGGGCAGCGCTGCGCTGCAACCTGCTGTTGATCGCCGCGTACTCCGCCGCGGCGCTGCTCGGTGCGATCGCGGCGCCGGTGGCGATCTACTCGCTGTGGGTGCTGCTGTGCGCGAACTTCATCGGCGGCGCCGGCTGCTACGCACTCGAATACGCCAACCGTGTCGCCTTCCTCGAGCGGCAGCGTCTGGCGGATGTTGCGACCCACGACGGACTCACGGGATTGCTCAACCGCGCCGCTCTCGAGGAGCAGGCACAGAGCTTGTGGCGGCAGGCGCACACGGACCGGCTGCCGGTGTCCGTGATGCTGATCGACATCGATCACTTCAAGGCCTACAACGATCGCTACGGGCACCAGGCCGGCGACCGCTGCCTGCAGCAGGTTGCGGCCGCCATCCGCGCGGCCGTGACGCGCCGCCCGCTCGACGTGGTGGCGCGTTATGGCGGCGAGGAGATCGCGGCGATCCTGATTGGCGGCGATCACGCCGAGGCGGCGTCCGCCGCCGAACGGGCGCGGCAGGCGGTGGCGGATCTCGGCATCGCGCACAGCGCATCCAGCACGCGGCCGTATGTCACGGTGAGCATCGGGGTGACGACAGTCCTTGCCGGCGGCGACTACTCGCATGAGGCCGCCGTGCATCGTGCCGACCTCGCGCTGTACGCCAGCAAGGAACGCGGCCGAGACGGCTGGTCATTCCACGAGCCCGCTGTTGGCGGCTCCGCCAGCGTCGGCGGCGAGCTGCGCAAGGCCGCCAGCTGACGAAAGTCCCCGTTGCGTCCGTGCGGCGTCAATACCCCCTCGTGTGACTTGCGCGCGAACCGGCCAGCCCCGATGCTCTCGCCATGAACGCTCTTTCCGTCCGCGGACTCACCAAGACCTACCGCAATGGCGTCGAGGCCCTGAAGGGCATCGACCTCGACGTCGAGCAGGGGGATTTCTTCGCGCTGCTCGGGCCCAACGGCGCCGGCAAGACCACGCTCATCGGCATCATCACCTCGCTCATCAACAAGACCGCGGGCCAGGCATGCGTGTTCGGCCACGACATCGACGCCCAACTCGAGGTGGCCAAGTCCTGCATCGGTGTCGTGCCGCAGGAGATCAACTTCAACATGTGGGAGACGCCCTTCACCATCGTGGTGAACCAGGCGGGCTTCTACGGCATTCCCCGCCCGGTGGCGCGGCAGCGCGCCGAGAAGTATCTGAAGCAGCTGCAGCTGTGGGACAAGCGCGGCGGCATCTCGCGCGCGCTCTCCGGCGGCATGAAGCGCCGTCTCATGATCGCGCGCGCGCTGATGCACGAGCCGCGCCTGCTGATCCTCGACGAGCCGACCGCGGGAGTCGACATCGAAATCCGCCGCTCGATGTGGGATTTCCTCCGCGAGATCAACGACCGCGGCACCACCATCATCCTCACGACGCACTACCTCGAGGAAGCCGAGACGCTGTGCCGCAACATCGCCATCATCAACGGCGGGCGCATCGTCGAGCGCGACCGCATGTCGAGCCTGCTGCGCCGGCTGCACGTGCAGACCTTCGTGTTCAACGTGCGTGAGCCGCTCGCCGCCATGCCGCGCCTCGACGGCTTTGAAACGACGCTGGTCGATGACCACACGCTCGAAGTCGAAGTCTCGAAGGACGAGAACCTGAATGGCGTCTTTGCGCGCTTGTCGGCGCTCGGCATCGAGGTGCTGTCGATGCGCAACAAGGTGAACCGCCTGGAGGAGATCTTCATGGCGCTGGTCGAGGGGCGCGGCGTCGACGATCCGCAGGTCGAGGCCGCACCCGGCGTGGCCCGCGGCGCGGCGGGCGCTGCGCGCGCCACGGCGGAGGCGCACCGATGAGTACGGTGGCATTGCCCGCCGCCGCCCCGCCGGCCGGAATGAACGTCGTGCGCTGGATCGGCTTCAAGACCATCGTGATCCGCGAGTACGGGCGCATCATCCGCATCTGGGGCCAGACCATCGTGCCGGCGGTGATCAGCGCCACGCTCTACTTCGTGATCTTCGGCAACGTCGTCGGCCGCCGCGTCGGCGCCATGGACGGCTTCGACTACCGCCAGTACATCGCGCCCGGGCTGATCATGATGCAGGTGATCACCAACTCCTACGGCAACGTCGTGGCGTCGTTCTTCGGCGCGAAGTTCGGCAAGCACGTCGAGGAAATGCTGGTGTCGCCGCTGCCGAACTGGGTGATCGTCGCGGGCTACGCCTGCGGCGGCGTGGTGCGGGGACTGCTGGTGGGCGTCGCGGTCACGGTCGTGTCGCTGTTCTTCGCGCACCTGCACGTGCACCACCTGCTGGCGATTCTCGCCGCCGTGCTCCTCACCTCGCTCATCTTCGCGCTCGGCGGTTTTCTCAACGCGCTGTTCGCCAAGAACTTCGAGCAGGTGAACTGGATCCCGACCTTCGTGCTGACGCCGCTCACCTATTTCGGCGGCGTGTTCTACTCCATCTCGCTCCTTCCCGAGTGGGCGCGCCGGGTGTCGTACGTGAACCCGATCCTGCACATGGTCGGCGCGTTCCGCTACGGCTTCCTCGGCACGTCCGACGTCAATATCGGCGTCGCCTTCGCGCTGATGGTGCTGGCGGCGGCGGCGCTGTTCGCGACCGCGGTGGCGCTGCTCGACCGCGGCACGGGCATCCGCGATTGACGAGCCTCGTGGCGCTGGTGACCGCGCGTGCCGCGCGCGGACTGGACGAGGACATGCCGCCGCTCACCGCGGCGCTCTCGGCCGCGGGAGCGCAGCCGCAGATCGTCGACTGGGACGACGGCCGGGTCGACTGGGCGCGCTTCGATCTCGTGGTGCCGCGCTCGGCGTGGGACTATGCCGAGCGGCTGCCGGAATTCCTCGCCTGGGCGGAGCGGGTCGCCCGCCTCAGCACTCTCGTCAATCCGCTGCCGGTGGTGCGCTGGAACACCGACAAGCACTATCTCGGCGAGCTCGCCCGCGCGGGCGCACCCGTGGTCGCCACCTGGTACGCCGAGCCGGGGCAGGACGCCGGCGGGACGCGCGATGAGTTCCTCGCCGCGACTGACTGCCGGGAGCTGGTGGTGAAGCCGGCCGTCGGCGCCGGCTCGCGCGATGCGCGCCGGCATGCGCATGGGGCCCGCGCCGGGATCCTCGACCACGTCGAGCCGCTACTCGCCGCCGGGCGCAGCGTGATGCTGCAACCCTATCTCGAGAGCGTCGACGCGCACGGCGAGACCGCGCTCATGTACATCGGCGGGCGCTTCAGTCACGCGATCCGCAAGGGCGCCCTGCTGCCCTCGGGTGCGCCGTCGACGGCGGGGCTGTTCGCGCCCGAGGAGATCGTCGCGCGCACACCGGGGGCGGACGAGCTCGCGGCCGCGGAGCGCATATTGGCCGCGGCACCCTTCGGGACGCTGGTCTACGCGCGGGTCGATCTGCTGCGCGATGCCACGGGGGCGCCGCGACTGCTCGAGCTCGAGCTCACCGAGCCGTCGCTGTTCCTCGCCCACGCGAGCGGCTCGGCCGAGCGCTTCGCGGCGGCGCTGCTTGCGAGCCTCGATTCAGTGAAGCGCCGGAATATGTGAGGCATCGTACATAAAAGGGCAATAAGCCCTTGTAGCCACAAAAGTTTCATGCCCCTGTCACGCCCTTGTCGCGCTGCAGCGCGAAGCTCCATGGCGTATGAAAGCGCCCCCTCTCAACGCCTTCATGGCTCGCATCGATGTGGCCGAGTACCGCCTGACGCGGACGTTGAATCGCGGGGCTCAATTTGCCGTTCCGCGCCAGCTGTTCCGGATCGCGAGCCGCCTCGGCGACGGGATCCTGTGGTACCTGCTGATCGTGCTGCTGCCGATCCTCTACGGTGCGAGCGCGCTTCGCCCGGCGATGGTGATGGCGCTCACGGGCGTCCTCGGACTCACGCTCTACGCGCTGCTGAAGCGCATGTTCGTGCGCGAGCGCCCCTTCATCACCCACGCCTCGATCGACCTCAGGGGCGCGCCGCTCGACCGCTACAGCTTTCCCTCCGGGCACACGCTGCACGCCGTGTCCTTCGCCTGGCAGGCCACCGCCCACTTCCCCGAGCTCGGCTGGGTGCTGGTGCCGCTCGCCGCCCTGATTGCCGCGTCGCGCGTGGTGCTCGGCCTGCACTACCCGTCCGACGTGCTTGCCGGGGCGGCAATCGGCGCTGCACTCGCGGAACTCGGCACGTCTCTGGCTTAGAATCTCCCGGATGCCAGTCCATGCGATGACGCGCCGGCGGCGCGTCCACGATTAGTCTTGCGCGTCCTGTTCATCTCGGACGTCTACTTCCCGCGCGTCAACGGCGTCTCCACCTCCATCCGCACTTTCCGCCAGGACCTGGCGGCCCGCGGCATCGACACGCAGCTCGTGGCGCCGCGCTATGCGATGCCGCCCGCGGCGGCCGAGGAGCCGGGCGTGCTGCGCGTGGCGTCGGCGGGGGTGCCGCGCGACCCGGAGGACCGCCGCATGCGCTGGGGCGCGCTCACGCGCGTGCTCGAGGAGCTGCGGCCGGCGGGCTTCGACCTGGTGCACATCCACACACCCTTCATCGCCCACTACGCCGGCGTGCGTTTCGCGCGTCGCACCGGTATCCCGGCGGTCGCGACCTATCACACCTTCTTCGAGGAGTACCTGCACCACTACCTGCCGGTGCTGCCACGGGCTGTCGGGCGCTTCCTCGCCCGCAGCTTCACGCGCTCGCAGTGCGACGACGTGCGCTCGCTCATCGCCCCGTCCGAGCCGATGCGCGCGGTGCTCGCGGGCTACGGGGTGACCACGCCGATTCACGTCCTGCCCACCGGGCTCCCGGCCGACCGCTTCCGCCCCGGGGATGGGCGCGCGTTCCGCAGCGCCGCGGGCCTTGCGGCGGATGCGCGCCTCGTCACCTATATCGGGCGCGTGGCGCACGAGAAGAACATCGGCTTTCTGGTGCAGATGTTCCGCCGGGTGCTGGCGCGCGTGCCGCAGGCGGTGCTGGTGATCGCGGGCGAGGGGCCGGCGCGCGCGGCGCTCGAGGCGCAGGTGGCGGGCTCAGGCCTCGCGCGCCACGTGCACTTCGCCGGCTATCTCGATCGCGACACCGCGCTGCTCGACTGCTACGCGGCCGCCGACGTGTTCGTGTTCGCCTCGCGCACCGAGACGCAGGGGCTGGTGCTGCTCGAGGCGATGGCACAGGGCGCGCCCGTCGTCTCGACCGCCGAGCTCGGTACGCGCTCGATTCTCGTACCGGGGAGCGGCGCGCTCGTGGTTCCGGAGGAGCAGGACGCGTTCGCCGCGGCGGTGGCGCGCGTGCTCGAGGATCGCGAGCTTCACCGGGAGCTCGCGCAGCGCGGGCGCGGGTACGCGCGCAGCTGGTCCTCCTCGGCCATGGCAGCGCGGCTCGCCGAGTTGTACCAGGCACTGCGCAGCGCGCCGGGCGCCGTGCCTGGCGCGGCCTGAGCGCCTCCCCGGCAGGTATGGACGTGTCGACCGCGGCGTGCCCCTATCCCGTGAACGAGGCATTCCGCCCGCCGCTGTGGCTGCGCAATCCCCACGTACAGTCGATCCTTGCGACCACCTTCGTGCGGCGCGCACGTATCGAGCGCCGGGCGGCGCCGCTCGTCGGTGCGCAGCGCGAGCTGCTGCTCGAATGCGGCGCGGGCGTGCGGCTGCAGTGCTTCGTGTCGAGCCCGGCGCGCAGCACCGGGAGAACTGCGCTGGTGCTGCACGGCTGGGAGGGGAGCGCCGAGTCGATCTACGTGCTGTCGCTCGCACAGCTCTTGTTCGAGCGCGGCTTCGAGGTGGTGCGGCTGAACCTGCGCGACCACGGCGACACCCATCACCTGAACCGCGACCTGTTTCATTCCTGCCGCCTGCCGGAAGTGATCGGCGCAGTACAGGCGCTGCAGGCGCATTTCCCGGGCCGGCCGCTGAGTGGGGTCGGCTTCTCCCTCGGGGGCAATTTCCTGCTGCGCGTCGCGGCCGCGGCGCGCGAGTCGTCGCTCGATCTCGCCCGAATCATAGCCATATCGCCGGTGCTCGAGCCGGCCGAGACGCTCGTCGCGCTCGAGACGGCGATGCCGGGATACCAGGGGTACTTCGTGCGCAAGTGGTGGCGCTCGCTGCGCAAGAAACAGGCGGCCTGGCCCGGCAGCTACGACTTCGCGAAGGTGCGCGGCGGCCTGCGCGCGATGACGGCGGAGCTGGTGCGCCGCCACTCCGAGTTCGCAACGCTCGAGGATTATCTCAACGGGTACTCGATCACCGGCGAGCGGCTGGCCTCACTCACCGTGCCCGCCCACATTCTCACCTCGCTCGATGATCCGATGATTCCGGCGGGGGGGCTGGCGCGGCTCGCGAGATCCGCTGCGCTCACGGTCACGGTCACGCGCCATGGCGGTCACTGCGGCTTCATCGACTCGCTTGCAGGGCTCACCTTCGCGGAGCGCTTCGTGCTTGGTCTAATGGCCGAAGAGGCCGGCGGCCTTTGCGGCGGGCGAGCCTGAGGGCTGCGCCGGCTCGCGATCGTCGATGCTGTGGCGCCGCCGCTCTTCGAAGCGCAGCACCGGCTGGCCGCTGGTCACGGTCACGGCCCCCTCGATCACCGCGCCGCGTGCGATCGCGATCGTGCGGGCGACGACGTCGGCCTGGATTACCGCCGTGGCGCCGACCTCGAGTTTCTCCTCGACCACGAGCCTGCCGGTGAGGCGGCCGGCGATCACCGCGGCCTGCGCATGCACCTCGCCGTGCCACTCGGAGCCGGCCGCCATGCTGAGCGCGCCGCCGACCCGGCCGTCGCCGCGCACCGACCCGCAGACCACCAGGGGGCCGAACGTCTCGAGGTCGCCGGCGACGCGGCTGCCGGGCGCGACGAAGGTCGGCGAGTCGCCGAGCTGGTCGAGCATTCTGCGTCGTTGCGTGTCCTCACCCACTACGGTGCTCCCGGGAAGCTGCAGGTTCATAATACGGGCCGCCGGGGGGTGAGAATGCCGACCACGATCACATTCCGAGCAGCGAGGACCGCGCTGGCCGCGGCGCTGCTCACAATTGGCGGATGCAGCGGGGAGCAGCAGGACTGGCGCGCCGCCGAGGCCGCCGGCACCAGCGAGGCGTACCAGCACTTCATGGAGCAGCACCCGGACGCTGAGCTTGCGGCGAAGGCGCGGGAGCGAGTCGGGGAATTCGCCGAGGATCGCGACTGGAGCCAGGCCGCCAAGCTCGGTACTGGCGAGGCCTACCGGGCATTTCTCGCGGCCCATCCCAACGGCCGCTGGTCGCAGGAGGCGCGGATCCGCGTCGAGAGCTCCGCGCTCGGATCAATTCCGCGGATGGAGCCGCAGGTTCCGGGCCAGACCGCCTCCCGCCCGTCTGGGGTAAAGCTCCTGCGTCTCGCGAGCGCTTCACCGACGGTTCCCGCGGGAGCGTTGGCAGAGCCCGCAGCGGCCGCGGGGCCTGCGCCGGGCGGTACGGCCGGCAGGGGTTATGCGGTTCAACTCGGTGCCTTCGGCACGCCAGGCAGCGCCAACCGCGAATGGCAGCGGCTGAAGCTGCGCTTCGGGGCGCAGCTCTCGGGCCTCGCGCCGCAGGTCGTTCGCGCCGGCACCTCATCGGGCGAGCTCTACCGGCTGCAGGCCCGGACGGCAGGCGAGCAGCAAGCGCGGGCAATCTGTGAACGGCTCAAGGCGCAGTCTCAGCCCTGCGTGCCGGTGATCCCGCGCTGACGATCTCTGCTGCTCTTCGCTCCAAAGTGACAATTCTCGTCACCCCGGCGCCGGGTCAGATTCCGCCATAAAGCCATGTTCTTTCATGACTTACGTCATTGGCACAGGCTTTGCTCCTACACGGGTGCGGCGAATCGGATGATCGCCGCGAGGTTCGTCGGACGCTCCCCTGATGCGTCCGTGGCCTGACGAAAGCGAGCAACTTCCCCGTGTTCGCTACTGCGCGCCGCGATGCGACTTCCCCCGCTCGCGGCGCTTTTTTTCCCCCGGATAGAATCTGACGCTCATGGAATACCGGGACTACTACAGGATTCTGGGCGTCGAGCGGGCCGCGACCGCCGAGCAGGTGAAGACGGCGTATCGGCGCCTCGCGCGCAAATTCCACCCTGACGTCAGCAAGGAGAAGAACGCCGAGGAGCGCTTCAAGGAAGTACAGGAGGCGTACGAGGTGCTGAAGGACCCCGAGAAGCGCGCCGCGTACGATCAGCTCGGGAGCGACTGGAAGACCGGGCAGCAATTCCGGCCGCCGCCCGACTGGGGCAGCGGATTCGAGTTCGGCGGGGGAGGCGCGCGCGCGGGCCGCGCACGCTACGGCGCCGGCCCGGACGAGGAGGCTCACGCCGAGCAGGGCTTCAGCGATTTCTTTTCCTCGCTCTTCGGTGGCGGGTCGCCCTTCGGCGGGGCCACCCGCCGCGGCGGCCGCGACCATCACGCGCGCATCGACATCGCTCTCGAGCAGGCCTTCCACGGCACGACGAGCACCCTCGAGCTCAAGCGCCCGGAGCTCAGGGGCGACGGTACCCTCGAGGTGCGCACCCACACCGTGCGGGTCACGATCCCGGCGGGAGTCACCGACGGGCAGCTGATCCGGCTCGCCGGCCAGGGCGAGCCCGGCGCAGCCGGCGGGCGCGCCGGGGACTTGTACCTCGAGGCCCACCTCCTCCCGCACCGGCTCTACCAGGCGGATGGCCGCGACGTCACGCTGACGCTGCCGGTCGCCCCCTGGGAAGCCGCCCTTGGAGCCTCGATCGCGGTGCCGACCCTCGGTGGCCCGGTCGAGATGCACATCCCCTCGGGCGCTCAGTCCGGGCAGAAGCTGCGGCTGCGCGGCCGCGGGCTGCCGGGAAAGCCCGCCGGGGACCAGTACGTGCAACTGAAGGTGGTGCTGCCGCCGGCGACGTCCGCCGAGGCGAAGGCGGTCTACGAAGAGATGCGCGCCAGGCTCGACTTCAATCCGCGCGCCGATCTCACGGGGTGACCCATGGTGCAGGTGACGAACATCACGACCGGGCAGGTGCTGGGAGACGGCGAATGGATCGCGCTCACGGAGATCTGCCGCGTATGCCGCATCGATGCGGGCGCCGTGCACGAGCTCGCGGAGCTCGGGGTCGTGTCGCCGCGCGGCAAGGTGCCCGAGGAGTGGGAGTTTCCCGCGGCGGCGCTGCGACGCCTGTTGCTCGTGGGGCGGCTGATGCGCGATCTCGGCGTCAACGCCAGCGGCGCGGCGCTCGCCGTCGAGCTGCTCGAGGCGCAGCACGCACTCGAGCGGCAGATTCACCGGCTTGAGCGGCTCGTCCGTCCGGAGGGCTGATCGCCAAGGCTGATCGCCAGGGAGCCTTGAGCGCGGCGCACCGCGCCCTCACTGCCCGAACCTCTCTCCGCCCTGCTGCAGCCACTCGGCCTCCTGCGGGCTGCTCGCGCGCCCGAGGAGGGCGTTTCTATGCGGAAAGCGCCCGAAGCGCTCGATGATCGAGCGGTGCTCCTCGGCGAAGCGCAGCGTATCCGCGAAGATGGGGTGCAGCTCTGGCGGCACCTCGGCGAGCAGGCGGCGAAAGGCCGCGAGGGACTCGTCCTGCGCCTCGAGGCTCTCGGCGTGCTGAAGCGGCATGTAGAAGAAGAGCCGCTCGGCGAAGTCGAGCGCACCATCGGCGCCCGATTGCATGCCGGTGAGCGCGAGCTCGAGCGCCTGCGGGTCGTGGTCGAAGGCGCGCGCCGATCCCCGGAACATGTTGCGCGGAAGCTGGTCGAGCAGAATGATGAGACTCAAGCGCCGCCGCGGCCCGTCGGCCCAGGCGGCGAGGCGCCCGGCGGCGGCGTGCTCGAGCAGCCCGCCAAAGCGCGTGCGGATCTCCTCATCGTGGCGAGCGCTCCCGGCGCCGAACCAGAAATCCATGCGGCGCCCGATCCCGTCCGCGCCGAGCGGCTCGGCGCCGAACCAGTACTCGCGCACCGCGCGCGCCTCATCCATCGGCGGGCTTCTCGTCGGCCTCGAACAGCTTCTCGAGCTGCTGCGCGGCCTCGACCGTCGTGGCGCGGAACTTGCTCTCGTCCTCCTTGACCGCGTACTGCGCGGCGAGTGTCGCCTCGTCGTGCTCGCGGAAGCGGCGCACGGCCTCGCGCGCCGCGCCCGCCGTCGTGCCGAGCGCCTCGAGCACCCGGCCCGCCATCTCCAGGCTCGAGCTGTAGGTCTCGCGCACGATCACAGTCACGCCCGCATCCATGAGCGCAAAGGCGTGCTGACGATTGCGGGCGCGGGCGAACACCCTCAGGTTCGGAAACTGCTCGCGCGCCAGCACCGCGGTGCGGACCGAGGCCTCGACGTCGTCGAGCGCCAGCACCAGGACGCGGGCCGTAGCGGCGCCGGCGGAGCGCAGCAGGTCGAGCCGCGAGGCGTCGCCGTAGTACACCTTGTTGCCGAAACGGCGCACGAAGTCGACGTGGGTTTGGCTGCTGTCGAGCGCGGTGAAGGACACGCGCTTGACGCGCAGTATGCGCGCGACGATCTGTCCGAAGCGGCCGAAGCCGGCGATGATCACCGGGGTGTCGCGCTCCTCGATCGCATCGTACGGTGCCTGCGGCGGGCTGAGCCAGCGCTCGCGCACCGCCTCCTCCGCGAGCAGCAGCAGCGGCGCGAGCATCATCGAGAGCGTCACCGCGAGCACCAGCAGGTCCGCCGTCCTGGCATCGAGCAGGCGCTGCCGTGCGGCGAGCGTGAACAGCACGAAGGCGAACTCGCCCCCGGTCGGCAGCGTGAAGCCGAGCTTCCAGGCCTCATCTCCGCGGCAGCGGCCGAAGCGCCCGAGCGCCGTGACGGCCAGAGTCTTGACGACGAGGAAGGCGAGCGTGAGCGCCAGCAGCTTCAGCGGCTCGGACTCGAGCAGCCCGAGATTCGCCGACATTCCGACGCACACGAAGAACAGGCCGAGCAGCAACCCCTTGAAGGGCTCGAGATCCGCTTCGAGCTCGTGGCGGAACTCGCTGTCGGCGAGCAGCATGCCGGCGAGGAAGGCCCCGAGCGACATCGAGAGTCCCGCCTGATTGGCGATCAGCGCGGTCGCAATCACGGTGAGGAGCGCCGCCGCGGTGAATACCTCGGCCACGCGCACCCGCGCCACGATCCGCAGCGCCGGCCGCAGCAGCAACCGTCCGCCACCGATGACACCGACGGCGATCGCCACCAGGAGCTTGAGCAGCCCTACCCACCAGGCCCCGCCCGTCGGGTGCGGCGCGCCGTTCGGCGAGAGCAGCGGCAGGATCGCGAGCAGCGGCAGCACCGCGAGGTCCTGGAACAGCAGAATGCCGAAGGCCGCGCGCCCGTGCTGGGACTTGAGCTCGCCGCGCTCGGCCAGCAGCTGCAGCACCAGCGGCGTCGAGGAGAGCGACAGGCCGAAGCCGACGACACCGGCGGCGACCGGGGGCAGCCCCAGCGACCAGGCCGCCCCCCCGAGCAGCGCCGTGCAGAGCGCGACCTGGGCGGCGCCGAGGCCGAACACGGTGCGCCGCATGACCCACAGCCGCGTCGGCTGCAGCTCGAGGCCGATGATGAAGAGCAGCAGCACCACTCCGAACTCGGAAGCGTTGGTGATGCGGCCGACGTCGCCGATGAGATTCAGGCCCCACGGGCCGATGACCAGCCCGGCGGCGACGTAACCCAGGATCGAGGAGAGGCGCAGGAAGCGAAACAGCGAGACCGCGACGACCGCGGCGGCCAGCAGAATGGCGGTTTCGGCGAGCGAGATCATGCGAGCGGCGGAGATTCTCGCAGGAATCCTGGGCCGAGGGACTTGAGTTTCGCGCGGCAGGTCCCCATGCCTCGCGTCATGCTGGACAGCGAAGCCCAGGGCGCGAACGCCCCGATGGAGCCGCTCGACGCCTATTCGGCGGCGGTGGTAGGCGCCGTGGAGCAGGTCGGGCCGGCAGTGGTCAGCGTCTACACGGGCGGGGCCGAAGAGGCAGCGCGGGCGCGCGGCGGCGCGGGCTCCGGAGTCATGGTGACGCCCGACGGATATCTCCTCACGAACGAGCACGTCGTGCAGCGCGTCGAGGAGGCGCGCGTGTCATTCGTCGACGGGCGCACCGTGACGGCCGTGGTCGTTGGGCGCGATCCGGCCACGGATCTCGCCGTGTTGCGCGCCCAGGCGGCCGCGCTCCCGTACGCACAGCTCGCAGGCAAGCAGCCGCTGCGCGCCGGGCAGCTCGTGGTAGCGGTCGGCAACCCTTATGGATTCGAATCCACCGTCTCGGCGGGGGTCGTGAGCGCGCTCGGCCGCTCGCTGCGCAGCCGCCAGGGCCGCCTCATCGAAGGCATCGTGCAGCACACGGCGGCTCTCAATCCGGGGAATTCGGGCGGTCCGCTAGTCGATGCTCACGGGGCCGTGACCGGCATCAACACCGCGATCATCCCCATGGCGCAGGGCATCGGCTTCGCGATTCCGGCGGCGACCGCCCAGTGGGTGCTGACGCAGATCCTCACCCAAGGGCGGGTGCGGCGCGCCTGGCTCGGCGTCGCCGCGCGCGATCGCCCGCTCGACCTGCGGCTGGTGCGCGCCCTCGCCTTAAGCGCCAGGCGCGCCGTAGAGATCCTGTCGCGCGAGAAGGACGGGCCGGCCGCCCAATCGGACCTGCGCCCCGGAGACCTGATCGTGGCGGTGAACGGCCAGCCAGTGGACGGGATCGACGCCTTGCATGGCCAGCTCGCACGCGTGCCGCCGGGTGCCGGGCTCACCGTTCAGGTCGTACGGCGCACGCGGCTCCTCGAGCTGCCGCTCACGGTGCGTGAGCCGCCGGCTTAGTTCACTCGCACAGGCTCTCGAGATACCCCTGCGCCTCGGCCGAGAGGCGCTTCTGGGCCAGCGCCCGCGCCTTCGGCGCATCCACGATGTACTCGAGCGGGCCCGAAACCAGCATCTGGCGGATGCTCGGGGAGCGCGCCGAGGCGCGTGCCATGCGGTTGAGGAGCGTGAAGCCGCGGTTGATCACCTTACCCGAGGCGCGATTCTGCTCGATGGTGCGCGCCAGGTACTGCCCGAAGCGGGCGTAGAGAAAGTAGTCGTCGTTCCCGACCTGGAAGCGCGCTTCCGCGAAAAAGTCCGGGAAATTCCTCTCGAGATACTCGTTGAGACGTTGAAGACGGGGCCCAGGGTCGCTGTCAGTCGACGCTTTGCGCTGCTTCATTGCTGTTCCAACACCTCGCTCGCCGCCGAAGGTAAGCGGCGGCGCG
>DAHUXE010000043.1 GCA_027307325.1 Gammaproteobacteria bacterium
AGCGCCGCCCCGCGCTGCGGGTCCACCGAAGTGACTCCGAGGCAATAGCACACGCGGGAGTTGGCGGCCGACCCCCGCCCCTGGCACAGGATCCCGCGGCTGCGGGCGAAGGCCACGACGTCGTAAACGGTGAGGAAGTACGGCTCGTAGCCGAGCTCGCCGATGAGGGCGAGCTCGTGCTCGAGGCCCAAGTGCTCGCTCCGCGGGATCCCGCCGGGCCAGCGCCGCCCGGCGCCATCAAAGGCCAGGCGGCGCAGATAGCCCTCCGGGGTCTCACCCGGCGGGACGATCTCGCGCGGATACTCGTAACGCAGCTCATCGAGCGAGAAGCGGCAGCCGTCGGCGAGCTCCGCCGCCGCCTCGAGCAGCGCGGGTGGATAGAGCCGCGTCAGCCGCTCCGGCTCGCGCAGGTAGCGCTCGCCGTTCGGATAGAGCTGCGAGCCGACCTCCGCGATCGGTATATTGAGGCGGATCGCGGTGAGCGCGTCCTGCAGGCGGCGGCGTGCTCGCACGTGCATGTGCACGTCGCCGCTCGCGAGCAGCGGGATGCCGAGCCCGGCGCCGAGTGAGGTAAGCTCCGCGAGGCGCGCGCCGTCTTCCCCGCCGCGCAGCAGCTCGACCGCAATCCGCAGCTTCCCTGGAAAACGCTCCGCGAGCCAGCGAGCCTCCCCGGCTTCGATCCGCGGTCCCGGCAGCCACAGGATGAAACACCCCTCGGGAGCCGCTGCCTCGAGCTCGGCGCGGGTGAGAGTGTAGTCACCCTTCACCGCCGCGCGCCGCGCACGCGTGATGAGCCGGCAGAGCCTCCCGTAGCCGCCGCGGTCGATGGCGAGCGCGGCGAGCTTCAACCCGCACGCGAGCCGGAACTCGGCACCCACGATGAGCTTCAGGCGCTTAGTTCTGGCCGCCATGTGCGCGCGCACCACTCCAGACACCGAGCATTCGTCGGTGAGCGCGAGTGCCGAGTAGCCGAGCGCATCCGCCCGCTCCACCAGCTCGTGCGGATGCGAAGCTCCCCGCAGGAAGGTGAAGTTCGACAGACAGTGCAGTTCCGCGTACCGGGGCAGCGCCGCCGTACTGGAAGCGCGGTGTGTCGGAGAGAGCGCCACGTTTCAGCTCAGGAGTGCAGCCGCGATCACAAAGAGAGACTTTCGGGGCCGCCGCAAGTACGTCCCTGTAGGCTGCGGGCGCGGCGTCCTGCCGCGCACGCCCCAGAAAGTCTCTCTTTGCGCTCGCGCCTGCGCTTCTGCCGACCGGCGCTCACCCGAACACCCCGTGCAGATACCAGCCATGCGGCGCTTCCCGCTCGCGGAACACCCACAGCAGTACACCGTGACTGTCCGCGGCGGTGTAGTAGTCGCGCGCAATCTCCCCGCCATCCCACCAGCCGGTCTCGATCCGCTCCGGCTCTCCGAGTAAAAGCAGCGGACCGCGGCGCCGAGGCAACCCGTCCTCGGCCGCCAGCGACTGCGGCGCCGGCAGCAGCCAGAGCGGTCGGCGGTGTGAGCGCGCCGGCTCGTAGCGGCGCGGCGTCCGGGAGCATTCAATCGCCGGTGGCGCGGTCCTGCTCCAGGCCTTCTCCGGCCGGTGGCCCTCGAGGAGCGTCAAGCCATGTATCGCCTCCTCTCCCAACCGGGCCCGCAGACGCTCGATGAGCCCGGACGCTTCGCCCGAGAAGCCGCCGCCGTGCTCGCCGGGCCGCCAGAGATGCGGGCAATCCGGCCGATACGGCACCAGGGCGTCGGTACGCAGCTCGCAGTCACTCACCGGTTCCGGCAGTGTCAGCGCGGCGAGACGCTCCCCGAGCAGCTCTCCCAGGCGGTGCGCGTCCGCCGCCGGCGCCGCGAGCCGCATGAGGCAGCTCGTCGGCGGCGAGTGCCGGTGCCCGAGCCGGCATTCGAGCTCGAGCGCGCCGCACTGGCGCGCCCTGAGGAACGTGCCGAGCTCGGCGAGGAGCGGTGCGAGCGCGGCGAGGATCGCTTCGATGTTCTCCAGCTCACAAACGAGCTCGCGGCGGCGGCGGAAACGCAGGCGCGCACGAACGACATCCCGCAGGTCCGCAGTGCGCCCGGTGAGTGCATCCAGCGCGGCGAGCTGTGCCGCGCCGAAGCGGCGTGCGAAGCCCGCGCGCGGCAGCCGTATGACCGCACCGATGGTACGCACGCCGGAGCGCGCGAGACGCTCGAGGATGTCCTCGGGCCAGCCGAGCGTCGCGAGCGGCAGCGGCGCCAGCGCACCCGTGAGTGCGCTCAGGTCAAGAACCGCATGCGGTCGGCCGGCCCGGGCCAGCGCCAGTGCCGCGCGCGGTGTGGGCGCGAACGCCACCACCGATGGCATGCCAAGATGCCGGCACTCGTCCGCGACCGCGAGACGCAGACCCGCGACACCCGCGAACAGGTGCAGGCTCCCTTTCACTTCGAGCAGCAGACCGTCGGGCGGCTCGAGACTCACCCGCGGCGTGTACGCCTGAGCACGCAGCGCGAGCCGCTGCAGCACCTGCGCTGCTGGCGCGGGCGCAGTCAGATGCACGCCGGCCCATAACTCGCGTGCCGATGCATCAGGCGGATGCGGTGGGGCGAGCGCGCGCAGCGGCACGATATGCGGTGCCGGCGCTGCAGAGCCGTCCGCCTCCCCGGGTCGCGCGCCGGGTATGGAAAGCAAGGGCATCTTCAGCCCCGGGTGCGCCCGGGCGTGCCGGGAGGCCAGCTCAGCTCGAGCGTGCTGCGCACCGCGCCGCGGCCCTTCAGCAGAGTGATACGCACACCCGCCGCGAGCGGCGTGAGGCCGAGGCGCAGCACCGCCGCAGATGTCTCCCGGGCGGCGCGCCGTGGGCGAAATAACACCCCGAGCGTCCGACCGCGCTCGGCGGCAAGCTGCAGCCTGCGTAGCTCGCGCGGTTTCGGCTGCCCACCCCAGGCGAGCGCCGCATCACAGGCACCCGAGCCGAGCACCTGCTCGAAAGCCCACAGCGAACGCGTACCCCCGACCACCGCCACACGGTCGAGGGCAATACCCGCGGCGGCGAGTGCCGGCGCGACCGGCATCAGGGGAGGCGCGACCCACACACACCAGCGCGCCGCCGCGGCGCGCGTCAGTGCCGCGAGCGCGGGCGACAACAGGTACAACTCGCCGCTGCCGAAGCGCGCGGCGAGAATCTCGATCAGTCCGGCGCGCGGCCAGCCGCCGCCGGGCAGCCACTCATCGAGCGCCGCGAAACCGCTGGCCAGCGTCTTAAGGCGTGCAGCGCCGCGACCGCGCCAGATAGCCGGATGCTCGAGCAGCCGAGCGAGCTTCGGAGCGCCGTCCATAAGCGCATGAGGTCACATCAATCCGCTCGCACGGCCCCGGCGCACTACCCCCACTACGATGCCCTCGATGAGCAGCGGCTGCTCTTTCAGATCCACTCTGATCGGCTCGAACTCGGAGTTCTCGGGCAGCAGCCACACGACGGAGCCTTCCTGGCGATAGCGTTTGACGGTGACCTCGTTCTCCAGCCGAGCCACCACGATCTGGCGGCTCCGGACTTCGGAGGTGCGGTGCACCGCGACCAGATCGCCATCGAGAATGCCGGCATCTTTCATGCTCATGCCGGTGACCCTCAGGAGGTAGTGCGGCCGCGGCTGGAACACTTCCGGATCGATCGCGAGACGCGCCTCGAAGTTCTCTTCCGCGAAGATCGGCCGACCGGCGGCAACCCGTCCGATGAGCGGCAGCCCGATCTGCTCGCGGATCGTGTCTTTCAGCTGGATGCCGCGGGAGGTACCGGGCACGAGCGCGATGACGCCTTTGCGGGCGAGCGCCCGCAGGTGCTCTTCGGCGGCATTGGCCGACCGAAAGCCGAGCTCCTCGGCAATCTCGGCCCGCGTGGGCGGCATACCGGTATCGGAGATGAATCGCTGAATGAGGCGCAGAATCTGTGTCTGGCGGGGGGTAAGGTCGGACATCTTGGAAATGCCTGTTTATATATACAGCTACTGTAATTATATCCAGATATCCCTCTTCGGCAAGGGCTAAGCCGCGATTTCCCCCTCGCCCGCCCCGTCTTTCGCGTGGAAATCCCGTTCCGCGATCCGGTACCCATTCCCTGATCTCCCGCAAAACCCGCACGCGACCGAAAGCTCCTCCGGCCAAGTCATCGGTCACGTCTGCACCTCGCATCGAAGACACGCGCTGCACGGCGTGCTGCAACTGCCGCGTCTCGCGAGCCTGTCCGGTGCCGCGCGCGCACATGAGCGAGCGCGCACGCTGGCCCGAATCGGCGCGATTAAGAATTCTTAAGGAACACTGCGACGCTTCGACATCAACGCCCAAGCGCCGCGCGCTTCGCCGTCGCGCATCGCGCCCGCCAATGGCTGTAATTCCGCTGCAAAATCATTCAGTCGCCGTTCAGCAAGTCGCGCGGATTGTCGTGCCGCGCGTGAGCGGCTGCTGTCGCGAAGCCAAGACATACGTGGGCTCCACAGTTGCATTCCCACGGCAAATTTGTTGCAGTTGTCGCCCGGCGAAGACGGCGGAACTTGCCCACCGGAGTCGCATCGGTTATCAAGGCATCCCGAATCAACAACCCAAAGGGGACTTGTATGAAGTGCGCGAGCATTGTGAAAGCTGCGGCTGCCGCGGCGCTGTTGGTGGGAATGGCAGGTTGTACGGATCTGAAGCCTCTCCAGGCACAGGTCGACGATCTGAAGGCTCAGCTGGCCAAGACTCAGAGCGATGCGGCGGGCGCGAAGAGCGCCGCTGATGCGGCGAGCAGCGCGGCCTCCTCGGCCGGACAGGCTGCCAGTGGCGCGCAGAGCACCGCCAACCAGGCGCTGGCTGCGGCCCATGCCAGTCAGTCGTGCTGTGACGCGACGAATGAGAAGATCGACCGTATGTTCAAGCGGTCAGTATCGAAGTAAGAGAATCTCTGGAACCGATGAAAACGCCGCGCATCGCGCGGCGTTTTTTTTGGGCCAGCGGTATCCGCCGCAATCGCCGTCAGGCGTTCTCGGCCAATAAACTAATAACGCACCAGCGCCGATCCCCAGGTAAAGCCTCCGCCAAAGGCCTCGAGCAGCAGCAGATCGCCGCGCTTGATCCGGCCGTCGCGCACCGCGACATCGAGCGCGAGCGGCACCGAGGCCGCGGAGGTGTTGCCGTGTTCCTGCACGGTGACGACGACCCGCTCCATCGGCATGTCGAGCTTGCGTGCGGTCGCCTGGATGATGCGGATGTTGGCCTGGTGCGGCACCAGCCAGTCGAGCGCGCTGCGATCGAGCCCGTTCGCCGCAAGCGCCTCGTCGACCGCCTGGCCGAGCTTGGTCACGGCGACCTTGAAGACCTCGTTCCCCGACATGTTGATCGTGAGCTTCGGCCCGAAGCCCCTGGAAACGCCGCCGCCGCAATAGAGCAGGTCCTTGTAGTGGCCGTCGGCGTGCAGGTGTGTCGACAGCACGCCCGGCTCGCTGCCGGGCTCGAGCACGACCGCGCCCGCGCCGTCGGCAAACAACACCGCGGTGGAGCGATCGCTCCAGTCCGTGATCCGCGAGAGCGTCTCGGCGCCGACCACCAGCGCGCGCTTCGCCTCGCCGCAGCGCACGTACTTGTCGGCGATCGAGAGCGCGTACATGAAGCCCGCGCACGCGGTCTCCACACTGAACGCCGGCACGTTGCGACAGCCGAGGCGTGCCTGCAGCAGCACTCCGCAATTGGGGAATACCAGGTCCGGCGTGGTGGTGCCGAAGGCGATGAAATCGACGTCGCCGGGCGCCAGGCCGGCGGCGTCCAGCGCACGGCGCGCGGCGAACTCGGCGAGATCGACCGTGGTCTCGCCGTCCGCGGCCACGTGGCGCCGCTCGATACCGGTGCGGGTGCGGATCCACTCGTCGCTGGTGTCGACCATCTTCTCGAGGTCGAAGTTGGTGAGGACCTTCTCCGGCAGGTGCGAGCCGGTGCCGGCGATGCGCGAGTGAATCAAGCTGCGGTCTCCTGCGCGCGCAGCGCATGCGCGATGTGTCCGGTGAGCCCGCGGCGCGCCGCGAGCGCCGCCGTGCCGATGGCGCGCGAGAACGCGATGCTGTCGGCGCTGCCGTGGCTCTTCACCACGATACCGGTGAGCCCCACCATACAGGCGCCGTTATAGCGCCGCGGGTCGAGTCCCGCCGCCGCC
>DAHUXE010000044.1 GCA_027307325.1 Gammaproteobacteria bacterium
TGATCGTGGTCGAGCACGACGAGGAGGCGATCCGCGCCGCCGACCACGTCGTGGACCTGGGTCCCGGGGCGGGTGCGCACGGCGGCCATCTGGTCGCCGAGGGCACGCCGCGCGAGATCGAGGCGGCGCCCGCCTCGATCACCGGCCAGTACCTCTGCGGCCGGCGCCGCATCGCGGTGCCAACGCTGCGCATGCGGCCGGCGCCCGGGCGGCAGATCCGCATCGTGGGCGCGCGCGGCAACAACCTGCGCAACGTCACGGCGGAGATTCCCCTCGGGCTCCTCACCTGCGTCACGGGCGTCTCGGGCTCGGGCAAGTCGACCCTCATCGTCGATACGCTCTACGGCCACACCGCGGCGCGCTTGAACGGCACGCGCACCGAAGCGGCACCCTGCGTCGCTCTCGAAGGACTCGAGCAGATCGACCGCGTGATCGACATCGATCAGAGCCCGATCGGACGCACGCCGCGCTCGAACCCCGCGACCTACACGGGCCTGTTCGCGCCGCTGCGCGAGCTGTTCGCCGCCGTGCCCGAGGCGCGCGCGCGCGGCTACGACGCCGGGCGCTTCAGCTTCAACGTCAAGGGCGGCAGGTGCGAGGCGTGCCAGGGCGACGGCGTCATCCGCGTCGAGATGCACTTCCTGCCCGATGTGTACGTACCGTGCGACGTCTGCAAGGGGCAGCGTTACAACCGCGAGACGCTCGAGATCCGCTACCGCGGCAAGAACGTTCACGAGGTACTCGAGCTCACGGTCGAGGAGGCACTGCGCTTCTTCCAGAACGTGCCCGCTGCCGCGGGCAAGCTGCAGACGCTCGCCGACGTAGGACTCGCCTACGTGCGGCTCGGGCAGAACGCGACGACGCTCTCGGGGGGCGAGGCGCAGCGGGTCAAGCTCTCGCGCGAGCTCGCCAAGCGCGCGACCGGGCGCACTCTCTATATCCTCGACGAGCCGACTACCGGGTTGCACTTCCACGACGTCGAGCAGCTGCTGCACGTGCTGCACCGCCTGCGCGACGAGGGCAACACGATCGTCGTGATCGAGCACAATCTCGATGTCATCAAGACCGCCGACTGGGTGATCGACCTGGGTCCCGAAGGGGGCGAAGGCGGCGGCGAGATCATCGCCACCGGCACGCCCGAGACGATCGCGGCGAGCGAACGCTCCTACACCGGTCGCTACCTCCGGCCCCTGCTCGCGCGCGGCGATCGGCGCCGTGCCGCCGTGGGGGCGTGAGGGCGCCGGGCGCCGTCGGTTCCGTTTCGCCATAGTTAGGCAAGTGCCTAACCATTGGTTTGGGACCCTATGCGCGTCTCCCCACGGGGAGAGCCCTCATAAGGATCTCTACGCATCGTTCCGGACCCTGCCTGCGGTGTACCTTGGGCGTGGGATCCAACGAGCTAAGTAATTGATTCAATTGTGTGACCTGAGACACCATAACGCGATTGCAAATGCGAACGGTTCTCATCCATACTCGCAACCATGGACGCCGCCGCCACTCCTGCCGGACTCGCTCTTGATCCCGGCTTCGTGAGCCTCGCCGCGCTCCCTCCCGGAACGGCCGGGCGGGTCGTGAGCGTCGGCTCGTCCGCGGGCGCCCTCTCCCCGCTCGAGCGGCGGCTGCTCGAGCTCGGCTTCGTGAACGGGGAACACGTCGAGATACTCGCCGAGGCACGCCCGGGCCGTGATCCGTTCGTCGTGCGCGTCGGCCATACGACGCTCGCCCTGCGCCGGCGGGAGGCCGAGAGCGTGTGGATCGAATTGCATCGCCCTGGCTCGAACGCATCGCCCCGCGCTGCCTCCGCGCCATGAACGGCCCGGCGGCCGCGGCGGTCGCCGCGCCGCAGCTCAGTCTCTCCCTCATCGGCGTGCCGAACTGCGGCAAGACCGCGCTGTTCAACCGCCTGACCGGCAGCCGCCAGAAGGTCGCCAACTATCCCGGCGTCACCGTCGAGCGGAAGGTTGGGCGGCTCACGGGTCCGCGCACCGGACGCACCTACCGGGTGGTGGACCTCCCGGGCGCCTACAGCCTCGAGCCGGCGACCCTCGATGAGGCCATCGCGCGCGACGTGGTGCTCGGCCGCCACGCGGCCGAGCCTGCGCCCGATCTTCTGGTGTGCGTCGTCGATGTCACGAACCTGCGCCTCAACCTGCGCCTGGTGCTGGAGCTGAAGCGCCTCGAGCTGCCGATGATCGTCGCACTCAACATGAGCGACGTCGCGGCACAGCGCGGCTACCGTTTCGATCGCGCCGCGCTCGAGCGCGCGCTCGGCGTGCCGGTGGTGCCCACGGTGGCGATTCGCGCCGGCGGCGAGCGCGAGCTGGTCGAGGCCATCGACGGCTACGGATACGCCGGCGGCCTGCGCGCGCACGCGCGCCGCGAGGCGCCGCCCCCCGCCACCGCTGCGGATATCGAGGCCACGCAGCGCGAGGTGCGCCGGGTACTCGATGAGATCGGCTATCGCGTGCCGGCGCGCGCGGCAATGCTGGCGCGGATCGACGCCGTCGTGCTCAATCCCGTGGCCGGTCCGCTGCTGCTGGCGATCGTGCTGTTCCTCATGTTCCAGGCGGTATTCAGCTGGGCCAAAGCTCCACAGGCGTGGATCAATTCCGGCGTCGCCGCCCTGAGCGGCGCGCTCGCGGCGCTGCTGCCCGCAGGGCCGCTGCGCGGTCTGCTGCTCGACGGGGTCATTGCCGGCACCGGCAGCGTGCTGGTCTTCCTGCCGCAGATCCTGATCCTGTTCCTCTTCATCCTCGCGCTCGAGGACTCGGGTTACCTGCCGCGCGCCGCGTTCATGCTCGACCGGCTCATGGGACGGGTGGGACTCTCGGGCCGCGCCTTCATCCCGCTGCTCTCGAGCTTCGCGTGCGCCATCCCGGGGATCATGGCGACGCGCACCATCCCCTCCTCGCGCGACCGGATCGCGACCATCATGATCGCGCCGCTCATGACCTGCTCGGCGCGGCTGCCGGTGTACGCGCTGCTGATCGGCGCCTTCGTTCCGCAACGCGAGCTCGGTCCCGTGAACCTGCGCGGGCTCGTGCTGTTCGCCCTCTACATCGCCGGCGTCGCGAGCGCCCTCAGTGTCGCCTGGGTGCTGAAGCGCACCATGATGCGCGGCGAGTACCGGCCGCTGCTGCTCGAGCTGCCCGAGTACCGCTGGCCGCACCTCTCGAACCTGGCGCTGGGACTATGGGAGCGCACCCGCATCTTCCTGACGCGCGTCGGCACCATCATCCTCACGCTGATGGTGGTGCTGTGGTTCCTCGCGAGCTTTCCGGCGCCGCCGCCCGGCGCCACCGGTCCCGCCATCCAGTACAGCATCGCCGGACTCCTCGGCCGCGGGCTCGAATACCTGTTCGCGCCGATCGGCTTCAACTGGCAGATCTCGATCGCGCTCGTGCCGGGACTCGCGGCGCGCGAGGTCGCGGTGAGCGCGCTCGGCACCGTGTACGCGATGTCGGGTGGGAACGACGTCGCCGGGGCGCTCGCGCCCATCATCAGCCACACCTGGAGCCTCGCCACGGGGCTCTCGCTCCTCGCCTGGTACGTGTTCGCGCCGCAGTGCCTGTCGACGCTCGCGGTGGTGAAGCGCGAGACCAACTCCTGGACCTATCCGCTCGCGATGGCGGCGTATCTCTTCGCGCTCGCGTACCTCGGGTCGCTCGTCACCTATCGCGTGGCGCTGGCGCTCGGCGGCGGGGCAGCGCCCGTATGAGCCTGGTGCTGCAGGGCGTGGTGGCCGGCATCGTGGTCGCCGCGTGCGCGATCTACAGCGCCTGGCGGCTCGCGTCGCTAAAGCTGCGGCTGCGGGTGATCGAGGGGCTAGGCGCTTTGCCGCCGGCGCTCACCGCTCCGTGGCTCGCGGCGCTCAGGCGGCGCTCGCTCGCGCGGCTCGCCGGCGGCTGCGCCGGCTGCGCCGCGGGCGGCGCGCCTACGCAGGACGCGGCGGCGCGCCGGAATCAAACACCTGGTGCACTTCGCCGTTGACGATGCGTTCCTGGTAGTTGCCGCGCGTATAGCCGCCCACCACGCGGCGCCAGAAGCGCACCGCCTCGGCGTTGCGCAGGTACTCGCTGATCTCCCAGCGTCCCGCGAAGCGATTCAGGATCAGCTCGACCGCGGTGCGCCCCACTCCGAGACGGCGCCGCGAGCGCGTGACGAAGAATTCCGCCATGCGATAGTCGGTGCGCGGCCGCGGCGGCGCCGCGGGACTCGCGCGCAGCACGCGGGCGAAGCCCACCGGCTCGCTGCCCTTGACGATCACCAGGGGAAAGGTATTCGGATCGCCGAACCAGTGCGCGATCTGGTCGGGCTCGCGGTGCCCGACCTCCCCGAGCGCGGGGAACAGACCGGTGCCGGGATTCAGATCATCGAGATAGTCGCGGTAGACGCTCTGGATCCAGAGCCGGTCGGCCGGCTGGGCGCGTGCATCACGCACGCTGACGGTCACGGCGGACATGATTCAGGGTCTGCAGAAAGACACGGCCCGGACGGCTCGCGCTTGCGCTCCGTCCGGGCCGCATTATCAGCCGTAAGCCCTCGAGGACTTACTTCTTCGGCTCCTCGGCCGGCTTCGGAGCCGCGGCGCCTTCAGCCGCAGGAGTCGCGCCCGCAGCCGGAGCAGCAGCGCCCGACTCAGCAGGAGCAGCCGCCGTGCCGGCGGCCGGAGCGGCAGCCTGGTCGGCGGGAGCCGCGGCCGGAGCGGCAGCCGGAGCAGGAGGAGTAGCAGCGGTGTCGGTGCCTGCGGCTTCCTGCTTCGCGCAGGCCGTCAGCATCAGCGCCGCTACGATTGCGCTAAGAGCAAGTTTGGTGTTCATCGATATTTCCCCGAAGGAAGCAAGAGTGGTGTTGAGAAGACCACGGCCAAGCGAGGCCGTCCCGGGCTCTTAATCGGGCCGCGGAGAAGGTAAATTCTACTGAAGTCCCGGTAGGATTGGAAAGGGCCGCGTGCCCTAAGCCGTCGTTGTCGGGCCGACGCGACAAGGAGACAGGCGAATGTCAGACATCGAACCCGGTCCAGCCGAGGAGCTGGAAGAGTCCTTCGGAGCGCATCTGGCGGCGCTCTGCGACCGCACGGGCCGGGCTCTTACGGCCTGTGGCTTCACGGGGTTGCTGGTGCATTCGGGCTCGGCACTCACGGTGTTCGAGGACGACCGCACCTACCCCTTCGTGGCGCACGCCCCCTTCAAGGTCTGGGTTCCGCTCCCCGATGCGCCCGACTCCTACGTCTGGTTCGAGCCCGGATCACGGCCGAAGCTGATACTCCACCAGCCCCGCGACTACTGGTACAAGCCGGCCGGTCTGCCGCGCGGCTACTGGGTGCGCCATTTCGACGTCCTGCCCGTCGCGGACGCCGCCGCCGCGCGCGCCGCACTCCCCCGGGACCTGTCCCGCGCGGCCTACATCGGCGATGCCACGCCGGACATTGGCGCCTGGGGGCCGGCGGCGGTGAATCCGCGCACCCTCATGCGGACCCTCGACTACGACCGTGCGGTCAAGAGCTCCTACGAGCTCGTCTGCATGCGGGCCGCCAACCGCCTCGGCGCGCGCGGGCATCTCGCCGCGACGCGCGCCTTCGAGGCCGGGGCGTCCGAGTTCGAGATCGAGCTCGAATTCATCGCCGCCTGCGGGCTGCGCGAGCAGGAACTGCCCTACAACCCGATCATCGCGCTCAACGAGGGCGGCGCGGTGCTGCACTACCAGGTGCTCGACCGGCACCCGCCGCGCGAGCGCCACTCGCTGCTGATCGATGCGGGCGCGGAGTTCGCCGGCTACGCAAGCGACATCACCCGCACCCATTCCTACCGGGACGGAGACTTTCGCGCACTGATCGCGCGCATGGAGGAGCTGCAGCAGCGGCTGTGCACGGGCGTGCGAGCCGGGGTGGACTGGCGCGACGTGCAGCTCGAGGCCCACGCACAGATCGGGCGGCTGCTCCGGGAAGCCGACCTGGTGCGCTGCGGTGCCGAGGAGGCGGTGGCCACCGGCCTCACCAGGGTATTCCTGCCGCACGGCATCGGACACCTGCTCGGCATCGAGGTCCACGACGTCGGCGGATTCATGAAGGCGCGCGGCGACGGCGATATCCCCCGGCCGGAGGGGCACCCGTACCTGCGCCTGACCCGGGTACTCGAGCCGGGGTTCGTCGTCACCATGGAGCCAGGGATCTATTTCATCCCGCAGCTGCTCGAGGCGGCGCGTGCCGACGGGACCCAGGCTGGCCGCATCAACTGGCCGCGCGTGACGGAGCTGATGAAATTCGGCGGTATCCGCATCGAGGACGACCTGGCCGTGACCGCGGCCGGCTGCGAGAACCTGACGCGCGACGCCTTCCGCGCCGCCGCGGCCGGGCACGCCTGACTCGCGGCGGGCTACGCGCCCTTCAGCCGCCCTTCCCTGTGGGCGGCCACTGCCTGGCTAACGCTTGGCCAGCAGATCCTTTATGTCCTGCAGCAATACCTCGGTCTTGCTGGGAGGCGGCGGAGGTGCGTCCGCCGCCGCCGGGGGGCGCTTGAGCTTGTTGATGCCCTTGATGACGATGAAGATCGAGAGCGCGATCACCAGGAACTCGAAGGTGGTCTGTATGAAGGCGCCGTACTTCAACAGCACGGGTTTGCCCGCCGCGTTGGTCGCGATCTGAAACGACAGCTCGCTGAAGTTCACGCTCCCGAGGATGGGAGACAGCGCCGGCATGATCACGTCGCCGACGAGCGAGGAAACGATCTTCCCGAACGCGCCACCGATCACGACGCCGACCGCGAGGTCGAGCACACTGCCCTTCATCGCAAATTCTTTGAATTCGGAAGCGAAACTCATGGCGGGCCTCCCCGATGGGCCGGTCGTAGCGCCGGCTGAGCTCGTCAGCCTAGCGGATCGGCGCGGGGAGAGGCAAACGCTGCCCGGCTCGGTACGAGCCGCAGTGGATCAGGCGGGCGCCTTCTTCCGGCGGCTCGGCTTCTTCGGCTCGGCGGCCGGCTCGGCGGCCGGCTTTGCCTTCTTCCTGGGCTCGGCCTTCTCCTCGGCTTTGGCTGACGCCTTGCCTTCGGCCTTGAGTTTCGCGCGGCGGGAAGCCCTCTTCGGCTCCCCGGCGGGCGGCCGCTCGGCCGCGGCGGCCGCCGGACCCTCGACGAGCTGCATCAGTGCCATCGGCGCCGAGTCGCCCGGCCGCGGCTGCATGCGCAGGATCCGCGTGTAGCCGCCCGGCCGCGTCTTGAAGCGGGGACCCAGGTCGGCGAACAGCTTCTCCACCACCTCGGCGTCGCGCAGCCGCGCGAACGCCAGCCGGCGGTTCGCCTCCGCATCGCTCTTGGCGAGCGTGATGAGCGGCTCGACCACGCGGCGCAGCTCCTTGGCCTTCGGCAGCGTCGTGCGAATGGTCTCGTGCCGCAGCAGCGAGACCGACATGTTGCGCATCAGCGCGTGGCGGTGCGAGCTGTTGCGCGACAGCTGGCGGCCGGAGAGTTGGTGACGCATATTTTGTTTCCTATTGGCCGAAAAAGCCTGCGGCTTTTTCGGCAGGGCAACCGACCGGCGCTAGTACGCTCGCGGGCAAAAAGCGTGGTTTTTGCCCGCGAACAACCTGCCGGTTTCAAGATTTAACTAGATGACCTCGCCGCGGCTGCCTTCCTCGTGCTTGAGACCCGCCGGCGGCCAGCCGTCGAGGCGCATGCCGAGCATCAGGCCGTGGCTCTGCAGCACTTCCTTGATCTCGGTGAGCGACTTCTTGCCGAGGTTCGGCGTGCGCAGCAGCTCCACCTCGGTCCGCTGCACCAGATCGCCGATGTAGTGGATGTTCTCGGCCTTCAGGCAGTTGGCGCTGCGCACCGTGAGCTCGAGCTCGTCGACCGGGCGCATCAGGATCGGGTCGAACTGCATCTCGGAGACCTTGGTGGCCGCCTCTTCCTCGCCCTGCAGGTCGATGAACACCGACAGCTGATCCTTGAGGATCGCGCCGGCACGGCGGATGGCTTCCTCCGCGTCGATCGTGCCGTTGGTCTCGATGTCGATCACCAGCTTGTCGAGGTCGGTGCGCTGCTCGACGCGCGCCGCGTCCACCGAGTAGGTGACGCGCCGCACCGGCGAGAAGGACGCATCGAGCTGTAGCCGGCCGATCGGGCGCGTCTGCTCCTCGAAGGCGACGCGCGCTGCCGCCGGGCGGTAGCCGCGGCCGCGCTCGACGCGCAGCGTCATGGCGAGCTCGCCCGCCTTGGTGAGGTTGGCGATGACGAGCTCGGGGTTCACGACCTCGATGTCGTGATCGACCTGGATGTCGCCGGCCGTGACCGGGCCCGGGCCCTTCTTGTGCAGGCGCAGCTCGGCGCTGTCGCGCGAGTGCATCTTCAGCGCGACCGACTTCAGGTTGAGCAGAACGTCGACCACGTCCTCCTGCACGCCCTCGATGCTGGTGTACTCGTGCAGCACGCCGTCGATCTCGGCCTCGGTGATGGCCGCGCCCGGCATGGACGAGAGCAGCACGCGGCGCAGCGCGTTGCCGAGCGTATGGCCGAAGCCGCGCTCGAACGGCTCGATCACCACGCGCGCCTGGCGCGCGGTGAGCGGTTGCACCTTCACCACCCGGGGTCTCAGGAACTCGCTTACAGAACCCTGCATTGCAGTTTCACCTTGCCGGCAACGCAGCCGGCGCAAACTAAAGAGAAAATCCGCTTACTTCGAATACAGCTCCACGACCAGGTTCTCGTTGATGTCGGGCAGGACGTCGTCCCGGCCCGGCGCCGACTTGAACACGCCGCGAAACTCCTTGTCGTTGACCTCGACCCAGTCGGGGAGCCCCACCTGCTGCGCGACGTTGAGCGCGCTCTGGATGCGCAGCTGCTTGCGCGATTTCTCGCGCACCTGGACGATGTCGCCGGCCTTCACCTGGTAGGAGGCGATGGTCACGGGCTTCTCGTTCACGGCGATCGCCTTGTGGCTCACCAGCTGGCGCGCCTCGGCACGCGTCGCGGCAAAGCCCATGCGGTACACCACGTTGTCGAGCCGGCACTCGAGCAGGCGCAGCAGCGTCTCGCCGGTGGCGCCGGTCTTGCGGGCCGCCGCCTTGTAGTAGTTGCTGAACTGCCGCTCGAGCACGCCGTACATGCGCCGCAGCTTCTGCTTCTCGCGCAGCTGCAGGCCGTAGTCGGAGAGCCGCTGGCGGCGCTCGCTCTTGAGGCCGCCCGGCGGCACGGTGAGCTTGCACTTGTTCTCGAGCGGCTTGACGCCCGACTTCAGGAACAGATCCGTACCCTCGCGGCGGGCGAGCTTGCAGGTGGGACCGATGTAACGCGCCATGGTTTCCTCGTTGCCTCTACACGCGGCGTTTCTTGGGCGGACGGCAGCCGTTGTGCGGAATGGGCGTCACGTCCGAGATGCTGCTGATCTTGAGCCCGCAGTTATTGAGCGCCCGCACGGCGGACTCGCGCCCGGGCCCGGGGCCGCCGACGCGCACCTCGACGTTCTTCACGCCGTGCTCCTGCGCCGCCACGCCGGCCTTCTCGGCCGCTACCTGCGCCGCGAACGGCGTCGACTTGCGCGAGCCGCGGAAGCCGCAGCCGCCGGAGGTCGCCCACGAGAGCGTGTTTCCCTGCCGGTCGGTGATCGTGATGATCGTGTTGTTGAAGGACGCATGCACGTGCGCGATGGCATCGAGCACGTTCTTGCGCGCCTTCTTCGCCTTCTTCGGCGTGGCCGCCGCTGCCGGAGCCGCGCCTGCCGCCGGCGCCGCCGCCGGGGCCGGGGCTGCCGCTGCTGCGCCCTTCTCTTCAGGTTTCTGCTGTTCAGCCATGCCTTATGCCTTTCCCGGCGGGGCGTTGAGCTTCACCGCCTGCTTGCGCGGTCCCTTGCGGGTGCGCGCGTTGGTGCGTGTGCGCTGGCCGCGCACCGGGAGTCCGCGGCGATGGCGGATGCCGCGCCACGAACCCAGATCCATGAGCCGCTTGATGTTCATCGACACTTCGCGCCGCAGGTCGCCCTCCACCGCGAACTTGGCGACGGCCGAGCGCAGCGCGTTCACCTCCGGCTCGGTGAGGTCCTTCACCCGGGTGGCGGGGTTGACGCCCGCGGCCTCACAGGCGGCGTGTGCGCGCGCGCGACCCACGCCGAAGATGTGCGTGAGCCCGACCCACACGTGCTTGTTCATCGGGATGTTGATACCAGCTATGCGTGCCATGTGTGCCTTACCTCAACCCTGGCGCTGCTTGTGGCGCGGGTCCGAGCAGATGACGTAGATCACGCGCCGGCGGCGCACGATCTTGCAGTTCTTGCAGATCTTCTTGACCGACGGACGTACTTTCATTGGTTAACCACCCGGCCCCGTGCGCCCGTAGCCGAGCAGGTTGGCCTTCTTGAGGAGTCCGGGGTAGTGATGCGACATCATGTGCGCATTGAGCTGCGACATGAAATCCATCACCACCACCACCACGATGAGCAGCGAGGTGCCGCCGAAACGGAACGGCACGCCGTACCAGGAGATGAGGATCTCGGGCACCAGGCACACGCCGGTCACGTACAGCGCGCCCCACAGCGTGAGGCGCGTGAGCACCTGGTCGATGTACTCGGCGGTCTGCTGGCCCGGGCGGATGCCGCGCACGAAGGCGCCGGACTTCTTGAGGTTCTCGGCGGTGTCGCGCGCGTTGAACACCAGCGCCGTATAGAAGAAGCAGAAGAAGATGATGAGCACCGCGTAGATCACCAGGTGCAGCGGCTGCCCGTAGCCGAGCGCGGCGGCCACGTCCTGCATGAAGCCGGAGACCGGACCCTCGGCATTGGCGCCGAAGAAGCTGGCGAGCGTCGCCGGGAACAGCAGCAGGCTGGACGCAAAGATCGGCGGAATGACGCCCGACATGTTGATCTTGAACGGCAGGTGGGTGCTCTGGCCCGCGTACATGCGCCGGCCCACCTGACGCTTGGCGTAATCGACCGGGATGCGCCGCTGCGCGCGCTCCATGAACACCACGAAGGCGGTGACGCCCAGCACCAGGATCAGCAGCGCCAGCGCCACGGGCCCAGGCATCTCGCCGTTGCTCACCGCTTCCATGGTGTTGCCCACGGCTCCCGGGAGGCCGGCGACGATGCCGGAGAGGATGATCATCGAGATGCCGTTGCCGATGCCGCGCTCGGTGATCTGCTCGCCGAGCCACATCAGAAACATCGTGCCGGTGGTCATGGTGACGGTGGCGATGGCCATGAACGGCACGCCGGTGATGGTCGTCAGGCCGCCCTTGACGAGCGCGCCGGCCGCGGCGAACGACTGGAAGGCGGCGAGGATCACGGTGCCGTAGCGCGTGTACTCGGTGATCTTGCGGCGCCCCGACTCGCCCTCCTTGCGCAGCTCCATCAGCGTCGGCACCACCATCGACATCATCTGGATGATGATCGAGGCGGAGATGTAGGGCATGACGCCCATGGCGAAGATCGACAGGCGCGACAGCGCGCCGCCCGAGAA
>DAHUXE010000072.1 GCA_027307325.1 Gammaproteobacteria bacterium
CTCACCGCGTGCGCGGCGAGCCGCGGCGGCACGCCCGGCAGCGCCGGCGCGGCTCGCCGCGCACGCGGTGAGCGTGCACGCGGGGCTGCGGGAGCTGGTCCGCGGGCTCTCGATCGAGTTCGCACCCGGCGAGGTGGTCGCGATCCTCGGGCGCAACGGCTCGGGCAAGACGCTGACGCTGCACACGCTCGCGGGGCTGCGTAAGCCCGCGGCCGGGGACGTGGCGCTCGACGGCGTGCCGCTCGGCGAGCTCAAGCGCCGCGCCATCGCACTGCGCCTGGGGCTCCTGCCTCAGGATCTCGAGGATGCCTTCGTCACCACGGCGATGGAGACGGTGCTCATCGGCCGCCACCCGCATCTGGCGCTCTGGCAGTGGGAGAGCGCCGAGGACGAGCGCCTGGCGCACGAAGCGCTCGCGGCGGTCGACATGGGCGATTTTGCCGCGCGCCGCACCGACACGCTCTCGGGAGGTGAGCAGCGGCGCGTAGCGGTGGCGGCGCTGCTCGCGCAGCGGCCCGGCATATTCCTCCTCGATGAGCCGACCAATCACCTCGATCCCCATCACCAGCTGGTGGTGCTCGGCCTGTTCCGCGAGCTCGCCCGCGCCGGCCGCACCGTGATCACGACGCTGCACGATCCGACGCTCGCCGCGCGCTTCGCCGACCGGGTGCTGCTGCTGAACGGCGACGGGCGCTGGACGCTCGGCGTGGTGAGGGAGGCGCTGACCGCGGCCAGCCTGAGCGAGCTCTATCTCGCGCCGATGATGGAGCTCGAGCAGGACGGCCGGCGCGTGTTCGTCAGCGCCTAATTCGTCAGGGCCCGAAGCACCTCGGCGTGCAATGCGCCGTTGGTGGCGAGCACGCTGGTGGTCGCGAGATCGATCGCGCTTCCGGCGAGATCCGTGAACGTGCCGCCCGCCTCGCGCACGATCACGGTGAGCGCCGCGATGTCGAGAATGTTGACGTCGGACTCGATCACGACCTCGAGCGCCCCGCGTGCGAGCAGGTGGTAGTGCACGAAGTCGCCGTAGCCGCGCAGGTAGCCGGCGGCGCGGACCAGCCTCCCGAACCGCTGCCAGCGCGGCGAGCCGGCCAGGCTGCGCAGATTCCCCGTGGAGATCGCGGCCTCACCGAGCGAGGCGATGCGGCTGACGCGCACCGGGCGGTCGTTGAGCCAGGCGCCGCCGCCCTCCTCGGCCCAGGCCAGCTCGCCGAAGGCCGGGGCGCTCGACACTCCGAGCACCAGCTTGCCGCCCCGCAGCAACGCGATCTGTGTCGAGAAGAACGGAATCTCGCGCACGAACGCCTTGGTGCCGTCGATGGGATCGACCAGCCAGACGTTGTCCGCACCCATCGCGTGCCGGCCGGTCTCCTCGCCGTAGAAGCCATAGCCCGGAAAGCGCTCGCTCAGGGTGGCCCGGATCACCTCCTCGGAGCGCAGGTCTGCCTCGGTCACCGGCGAGGCGTCGGCCTTCAGGCGCACCGCGGGGTTGCGCTGGTAGTGAGCGCGTATGACCTCGCTCGCGGCGCGCGCGGCCGCGAGCGCCGCTTCGAGTTCCAGGGATGCCATATGGCTTAGGATACGACCAATGGGAAACCGCCTGAGCAGGATCTACACGCGCACCGGCGACGACGGCACCACCGGCCTCGGCGACGGCAGCCGCACGCCGAAGGACAGCGCCCGCGTCGAAGCCTACGGCACCGTGGACGAGCTCAACAGCGTCGTCGGCATGCTGCTCGCGGTCCCGGACCTGCCGCCGCAGGTCACCGGCTCCCTGACCGAGGTACAGCACGAGCTGTTCGATCTGGGCGGCGAGCTCTGCATCCCGGGACACCAGATGATCCGCGCCGAGCACGTGACGCGCCTCGAGCAGTCACTGGATGAATTCAACGACTCCATGCCGCCGCTCAAGGAATTCATCCTGCCGGGAGGCGGGCCGGCCGCCGCGGCCTGTCATCTCGCGCGCACCGTCGCCCGGCGCGCCGAACGGCGCGCCTGGACGCTGGCACGCGCCGAGGCGGTCAACCCGGAGCTGCTGAAGTACCTCAACCGCCTGTCGGATCTGCTGTTCGTAGTGGCACGGGTACTGGCGCGGCACGAGCGCGGCGCCGAGGTTCTCTGGCGTCACGACCGGAGCTGAGGGCAGTTAGCGCAAGCTGCTGCTGAACCGGCTCATCTGCCGGGCCTTCGGTCAGCGCAGCGCCGTGCGCTCCTCGACGAGCGTGCGCAGGCGCCGCCAGTTGAAGAGCGGCCCGGGATCGGTCTTGCGCTCGGGCGCGATGTCGCTGTGGCCGACCACGTGCTCCGGGCCGAGCGAGGGGTAGGCGTCGAAGAGCGCCGCGGCGAGCCGCGCGAGCTCCTCGTACTGCGCGTCGGTGTAGGCCGTCTCGTCGGTCCCCTCGAGCTCGATCCCGATCGAGAAATCGTTGCACCCGCGGCGGCCGTCGTACTCGGACTCCCCGGCGTGCCAGGCGCGGGCACCGAAGGGCACGTACTGGACGATCTCGCCGTCGCGCCGGACGAGGGCGTGTGCGGAGACGCGCGTGCCGGCGATGGCGCGGAAGTAGGGATGCGCATCGAGCGGCAGCGTGCCGGTAAAGAGGCGGTCGATCCACGGCCCGCCGAACTCTCCCGGCGGCAGGCTGATGCCGTGCACCACCAGCAGATCGGGCTTCACCCCGGCCGGACGCGCATCGAAATGCGGCGACAGCACCTGGCGCGCACCCACGAGCAGCCCGGTCGCAGCGTCGACCCTGAGCGGCGCGCTGTCGGGGATGGTGGCGGTGGTGATGGTCATGCTTACCCGGCCGATTCTGCCACAATTCCCCGTATGAGCTCCGCCAACGCGCCCCTGGTCACGCGCGATCTCGCGCACGTGTGGCATCCGTGCACGCAGATGAAGGATCACGAGCGTCTGCCGCCGATTCCGATCCGCCGCGGCAGCGGCGCGTGGCTCGAGGACTACGCCGGCAGGCGCTACCTCGATGCGGTGAGCTCCTGGTGGGTGAATCTCTTCGGCCACGCCAATCCGCGCATCAACGCCGCGGTGCGCGCGCAGCTCGAGCAGCTCGAGCAGGTAATCCTCGCCGGCTTCACCCACGAGCCCGTGATCGCCCTCTCCGAGGAGCTCGTCGCGCTCGCGCCTACCGGGCTCAGCCGCTGCTTCTACGCCGACAACGGCTCCTCGGCCGTCGAGGTGGCGGTGAAGATGAGCTTCCACTACTGGCGTAACGTCGGCCGCCCGGGCAAGCGGCGCTTCATCACCCTCTCCAACAGCTACCACGGCGAGACCCTGGGAGCGCTGGCGGTCGGCGACGTCGAGCTCTACAAGGAGATCTACCGCCCGCTCCTCATGGACGTAATCACGGTGCCGTCGCCCGATTGTTACCAGCGCGCCGCGGGGGTGAGCTGGGCCGGGCATTCGCGCGCGCAGTTCGCGCACATGGAGTCGGCCCTCGAGCGTCATGCGCACGAAGCCGCCGCGGTGATCGTCGAGCCGCTGGTGCAATGCGCCGGCGGCATGCGCATGTACGACCCCGTGTATCTCTCGCTGCTGCGCGCGGCCTGCGACCGCCACGCGGTGCACCTGATCGCGGACGAGATCGCGGTTGGATTCGGGCGCACCGGCACGTTCTTCGCCTGCGAGCAGGCGGGCATCCGCCCCGATTTCATGTGCCTTTCGAAGGGCCTGACCGGCGGCTACCTGCCGCTCTCGACGGTGATGACGACCGAGCCGATCTATGCGGCGTTCTACGATGAGTACGTGAAGCTCAACGCCTTCCTCCACTCGCACAGCTTCACCGGCAACCCGCTCGCCTGCGCCGCCGCGCGCGCCAGCCTCGCGATCTTCCGCGAGGACGGCACGCTCGAGCGCAACCACGCGCTCGCGGCCCACCTGGGCGCCCGTGCACGCGAGCTCGAGGACCATCCGCACGTCGCCGAGGTGCGTCAGCGCGGCATGATCGTCGCGATCGAGATGGTGCGCGACAAGGCGAGCCGCGCGCCCTACCCCTGGGCTGAGCGCCGCGGCCTCGCCGTCTACGCCCACGCGCTCGAGCGTGGTGTGCTGCTGCGCCCGGTGGGCGACGTCGTCTATTTCATGCCGCCCTACGTGGTCACCCCGGAGGAGATCGATCTCATGGTCGACGTAGCCCGCGAGGGTCTGGAGCTCGCGACATGCGCCTGACGCGCGTGCACGTCGCGGGGCCGCTCCTCGCCGGCCAGCGCGTCAGGCTGGAAGGCAGCGCCGCGAGCCCCATCACCCGGGTGCTGCGCCTGCGGGTGGGCGCGGCGCTGGTCGTCTTCGACGGCAGCGGCGGCGAGTACGAGAGCAGCATCGACAAAGCGCACGGCGGCGAGGTGATCGTCGCGATCGGTGCGCGCGCCGGCACCGAGCGCGAATCGCCGCTGCCGCTCACTCTGGCGCAGGGCATCTCGCGCGGCGAGCGCATGGATCTGGTGGTGCAGAAGGCGACCGAGCTCGGCGTGTCGCATCTCGTGCCGGTGCTCACCGAGCGCAGTGTCGTGCGCCTCACCGCGCAGCAGTCCGACCGCAAGGTGAATCACTGGCGCGCGATCGTGATCGCCGCCTGCGAGCAGTGCGGCCGCAACCGCCTGCCGTCGCTGGCGGCGCCGGTGCCGCTCGCGGAATTCCTCAGGGGTAATGCGGGCGCTGCCGGCGACACGCGCCTGGTGCTCTCTCCCTCCGGCGCCGCGACGCTCGGCGACGTGCCGCGCCCGGGCGGTGGCCTCACCGTGCTCGTCGGGCCGGAAGGCGGGCTCACGGACGAGGAGGAGCAGGGCGCGAGGGCGGCGGGATTCACGGCGCTGCGGCTCGGGCCGCGCGTGCTGCGCACCGAGACGGCGGCGATCGCGGCGCTCGCGCTGCTGCAGCGCCAGTTCGGGGATCTCTAGAGAGCGGCGCAATCCGCTCAGGTAGTCCGGCGTGTCACGGGGCCACGGCGGCCAGCACGTAGTCGTCGAGGATTTTTTCGGTCTGCTCGTGCATGCCGCGGGTGTTGAAATTCGTGCTGGTAATGACGGCCGCGAGGTCGAGGTCGGGAAGTGCGACCACCTTGTTGCCGCCGTTGCCGGTCATGAAGAAGGCGGCGTGCGTCTTCCCCGGCGGTCCGAAGGACTTCAGCCACCACAGATAGCCGTAGTTGGTCGCCGCGTCGATCTGCGCGTGCGGCGTGGTCGAGGCCCTGACCCACGCCTCGCTCACGATCTGCCTGCCCGCCCACCGGCCGCCGTTCAGGTAGAGCTGCGCGATCTTCAGGAGGTCACGCGAGGCAAGCCTGAGGCCCCCGCCCGTCTGCGGCACCCCGAGCGGCGAGAAAACCCATGACACGTTGCGGATACCGAGCGGCTCGAAGAGGCGCGCCTGCGCGTAGCGGTCGGTGCGCATGCCGGTCGCCCGGGTCAGCACTTCGCTCAGGACGAAGACCCCGCCCGTGCAATAGCTGAAATACCGGCCGAAGGGCGGCGGCGCCGGATTCTCGCCGACGTGCATCCGTCCACGGATGGGCAGATCGAGGATGAACTGCGCCCAGTCCTCGATCGTGTACATGCGCTCCTCGTTGCCGCGCGAGGCGTCGTTCCAGTCGTCGCACTCGAGCGGCGAGCTCATGGTGAGAAAGTCCTCGAGCGTGATGCGGCTCTTGCGCGCGTCGGGGTTCTGGAGCCTGGCGGCGCGATCCGGCAGCAGCTCGAGAATGCGCGCATCGACGCCGGAGAGCTTCTGCTCGTCGATCGCGATGCCGATCAGGACGTCCGTGATGCTCTTGGTGGCCGAGCGTGTGTCGCGCAGGGTGTCCGCGCCGCCGTCGAAGTACTCTTCGTAGACCAGCCTTCCATGGCGGGCGATCAGCACGCTGCCGATCTTCACGAACTTGCCGGCGTTGACGTCGGCGGCGAGCGACGCGAGCTTTTCCGCGGAAAGACCGTTGTCGCCCGGCGCGGCCTTGCGCCAGTCGCCGGCGTCTGCCGACTGCGCGGCGGTGAAGGCAGGTGCCGCCAGCAACGTCGCCGTTAGGAGCGCGGCTTTGAGCATGCCGCAATACTGAACCATGTGACCGACCGTCATGAAGGGAGCTCCCGGCGGCGGCCGTTCCCGCGCGGGCTCAGTCCGGAAGCTGCGTCGCGCCGACGATCGCCCGCGCGTGCGCGAGTTGCTCCCGCGCGGGCCCGCTCGCCTCGGGGCAGTTCGCGAGCACGGCGCGGTAATAGCGTGTGGCGACGGAGCCCGTGCCGGCCTGCTGCGCCGCTGCGCCGGCGCCGAGCAGCGCGTTGAAGCGGTTGGGGTCGGTGCGCAGTGATTTGCGGTATGCCTCGAGCGCCTCCTGAGGGTGGCCGCCGAGCAGCAGCATATCGGCGAGCATTTCACCGGCCGGCAGCTCGACCTCGCCCTTGCCGACGCGTGCCTGGCGCTCGACGGCCGGGCGCAGCAGCTCGGTGGCACGCGGCAGATTCCCGTGGGCAAGCGCGGCCCAGGCCCGGATCTCCGCGGGGAGTGTCTCCCGGAGCAAGCCGGCGGGCGGCGGCGGATCGCGGCGAGCCAATGCCGCGAGCGCGTGCAGCGCCGTGTCCGCCGCGGCGGCATCGTGCAGATGAGCCGCGGCCGTGACCTGCGCGAGGAGCGTGAGCTCCTGACTCTGTGCATCGCCGCCGGCGATCGGCTCGAGATGCCCGGCCATCACCCAGTCGTGCGTCTCGATTGCATAGAGCGCCGGCAAGCGCGCCTCGACCACGCCGTAATAGCCCGGATAGCGCGGGTCCACGTCTGCGGCCGGGACCGTGCGCGCCTCGGCCATGATGGCCCGTGCCTTGTCATCCTGTCCGGTCTGCAGGTAGGCGTACTCGAGAAATTCCATCGCGTGCAGCCGGTTCTCCGCGCCCATCGGCATGGCGCCCGCCTGCCCTGCGTCGACGTGCAGGGACGCGAGGCGCTCGGCGGCGGCCTTGGAGGCCAGGTTGGAGCGGATGTCCTCCTGCCACATCCCGAGCCGCGCAAAGATGTGCCCCGGCATGTGGAGCGCATGCGGGGCGTCCGGCGCCAGGTCCGCGTAGCGGCGCGCCGCGGGCAGCGCCAGCTGCGCCATCGTCGGGTTGTCACAGGCGTGGATCAGGTAGTGCGCGATGCCGGGATGGTCGGGGTGCGCCGTGAACAGCGGCACGAGGATCGCGACGGCCTTGCGCGGGTTGACGAGCGCGAGGTCATCGGGAGGATCTGCGGCGAGCAGCGCGAGGGCGTAGAAGGCCTGCGCCTCGAGGTCGTCCGGGTACTTGCGCGACAGCGCCGACATCGCCACGGCATAGAGCCGGGCGTGGTCGAGCGCGCGCTTGGCCGTGAACCCGTCGTAGAACACATACAGCGCGTGGATCCAGTCGGTCTCACGCGCGTTTCGCTCGCGGGCCCGGATGGCGGCGTCGAGCGCCCGCCGCGCGGCCGCCACCGCGGAGGCATCCGGCCAGCCGTTGATCTGCGGATACGCGGTCATGGCTTCGCCCCAGTAGGCCATCGCGCAATCCGGGTCCGCGGCGAGCACCTTGTGGAACATGGCGAGCGCCGCCTCGTACCAGAAGGAGTGCAGCAGGCTCACGCCGCGGTCGAAATCCGCGCGCGTCGCGGCCAGGCAGGAAGTGTCGAAGGAGACCGGAGCGACGCGGCCTGCGGCGGCCGGGCCCGCGGGCGGCGCGCAGAGCGGTGCACGGCCGGGGAAGGCGAGCGCCGCGACGGCGCAAGCGGCGAGTGCCAGAGCCCTCGCAGTCATGTCCTCACCCTATGGTGCGGGCGGGCCGCAGCGCGATGCCGCGATCGCCCGCTCGCAGTCCTCGATCCGCACGCACCCGCAATGAAAGCTCGATTCCAGCAGCCGCTTCATGCGCGCGATCCGCTGCGACTGCGCCTCGAGCTCGGCGAGCTTGCGCCCGGCCAGCGTGCGCCAGCGCGCCGCGGGGGTCGTCGCCGGCGAGAACCCTGAGAGAAAGGTGCGCGTCTCCGCGATCGTGAAGCCGGCGGCGCGCGCCAGCTGGATGATCCTGAGGCGCGCGGCGGTCTCCGCGCCGTAACGCCGCTGGCCGGATTGCCTGCCAGGTTTGGGCAGGAGGCCCGCCTTCTCGTAATAGCGGATGGCGGACGGCGCGAGTTCCGCGGCGCGCGCTACCTGTCCGATCGACAGCCCTGACCGCATGGTGCGCCCCCGTTCCCGCCCGCTTGACTTAAAGCGCACTTTAACTCGGAGGCTCGCGGCGTCACAAGCTCTCGGCTGCCGGAGGCATCCACATGAACTCCTCGCTCCTGCCGACCACTCTTTGGTGCATGCTGGCGGCCACCCCAGTGCTCGCAGCCGCCCCGGTGCCGGCGACTCCGGACCCGGTGCTATCCGCGGCCCTCTCCGATCCGGCTCGCCCGCCGCAGGAGGCTCAGCTCGATGCGCTGCGCAAACCCGCCGAGGTGATTGCGTTCGCGGGCCTGAAGAGCGGCGACCGCGTCGCCGACTTCATGTCGGGTAACGGCTATTTCACTCGCATCTTCAGCCGTGTCGTCGGCCCCGGGGGCCGCGTGTACGCCTTCATCCCCGCGCAGCAGCTCGCCAACTGCGCGGCCAGCGAGACCGCCGGCAGCAGGGCGCTCGGGCGCGATGAGCGCTATGCGAACGTCGAGGTGCTCATCGACGCCGCCGATCGTTTCGCGGTGCCCGGGCCCGTCGACATGGTGTGGACCGCACAGAACTATCACGATCTGCACGACTCGTTCATGAAGCCGATCGATATCGCAGCCATGAATGCGGCGATCTACCGCGCGCTGAAGCCGGGCGGCGTCTATCTCGTCATCGATCACGCGGCGGAAGCCGGCTCGGGCCTGCGCGACACCGAGACGCTCCACCGCATCGACCCGCAGAGCATCCGTGCGGAGGCGACCGCGGCGGGATTCGTATTCGAGGGAGAGAGCCCGGTGCTGCGCAACCCGGACGACGCGCATCGGCTGCGGGTCTTTGATCCGGCAATCCGCTACCGCACGGATCAGGTGGTGTTCAAGTTCCGCAAGCCCCGGTGACCGCGCCGGCGCTTACCGGGAGCGCGCGTAAGATGGCTACCGGCGAATGTTCGAAGTTCATCGAACTTCGCCTCCGGGACCCCTCGTACAGGGCCTTAACTCGCCCGAGTTCGACGATTATCGAACTCCTGTCAAAAGGGAAACATCATCGCGCGGCCCTGAGAGCCTCCCGGATCGACTCGCGCGCAATCGGGTCCATGGCGGCGTAGCCGGCCCGGTTCGGATGCACGCCGTCGTCGGCCAGAGCCGCTTTGCAGCCGCCGCCAGAGTCGACGAGCGCGGAGTAGTAGTCGGCGTACACGAGCTTGCGCCGCCTCGCATAGGCACGCATCCAGTCATTGAGCGCCACGATCCTGCCCGCGGGCTCGAGGCCGCTCCTCCACGGATAATCCAGCGTCGGCAGCACCGAAGCCAGCACGACGCGGATATGGTTGGCCTGCGCGATCTCGACCATCGAGCTCAGATTGCTCTCGATTGCCCCGAGGGTCGTGGGCCCGGTGTTCTCCGCCAGGTCGTTGGTGCCGGCGAGGATATGGACGACGGCGGGCTGCAGCTCGACCACGTCCTGCCGGAACCTCACCAGCATCTGCGGTGTGGTCTGCCCGCCGATGCCGCGGTTGAGCACCTCGAGCTCACCGGGCTCGAGGCCTGCGGGATTCCAGCTCTCGGTGATCGAGTCTCCGAAGAGGACCACGCGTGGCCGGGCGGCGGCGGGCGGGGGAAGCCTGCGGTTCTCGTCGCGGTAGCGCAGCAGCTGCGCCCAGTCGGTGCGCAGACGCTCGAGCTCCGCCTGCTCGGCGGCAGCCTGAGGATCCGCGGCCGCGACGGAGCCCGCGAGGAGCGTGACGGCGGCGGTTGCAAGGGCGGCGAGCCTGCGGCTCACGCCCCGATGCTCGTCTCGTCGGCGATCATCTCCTCGAGGCGCTCGAGGTCGGGCACCATCGGAGTCTCGTTCACCATGCGGATCTGGCAGATGATCGGCGCCCGCTCGGCAAATGCCCGCGAGTTGTCGGGGCGCACGACGTCGGAGCTCACGCGCACCAGCTGCGGGAAGCCCTGCGCCACGAGAGCGAAGTTGCCGCCTTCGACGCGCGTGCCGAGCGCGTGCAGGATGACGACCCGGGTGCGGCCGCTCGCCGGCGGAATCGTCTGGCCGCAGGTGCCTTCGAAAGAGACCAGCGGCACCGCCTTGCCGTTCCAGGGCACCGTGCCGATGTACCAGGGCGGCGCGCCGGTCATCTCGGACGGCGTCTGAAAACCGATCACCTCGGCGACGCAGGCGCGCGGAATGATGAGCCGCCCGTCGGCCAGCGGAACCAGCAGGCTGTAGATCTCGTTGACGCGCTCGCCCATAGCCGGTCAGCCCCTCAAAGCTCAGCTGCCCGCAGAGGCCTGGCGCACCGCCAGGCGGCGCCGCTCGACCAGCGGCGCGATCGCATCCAGCAGCTGCGCTTCCTGGTAGGGCTTGCCGAGGTAATCGTCCACCCCGAGCTCGATGGCGCGCGCGCGGTGCTTCTCGCCGACGCGCGAGGTGACCATGATGATCGGCACGTCCTTCAGGCGCGGGTCGTTGCGCACGTGCGCGGCCACTTCGTAGCCGTCCATGCGCGGCATCTCGATGTCGAGCAGGATGACGTCCGGAACGTTGTCCTGCAGCAGCGCCACCGCGTCGAGCCCATCGCGCGCGGTGACGACGCGCATGCCGTTGCGCTCGAGCAGGCGCTGAGTCACGCGGCGCACCGTGATCGAGTCGTCCACCACCATGGCGAAGGTGCGGCGATCACCGCGCTCCCTGGGCACGGCGGGAGCGGCGGCGCGCGTGCGCCACTCGGCGCGCACCAGCGAGCCGATGTCGAGGATGATGACGATGCGCCCGTCGCCGAGGATCGTGGCGCCCGAGATGCCGCGGATGGCCGAGATCTGCGGACCCACGGACTTCACGACGATCTCGCGGCTGCCGATGAGCTCGTCGGCCACGAGGCCGGTCGAGTGCTCGCCGGCGCGCACCAGCACCACCGGAATCGTGACGTCCGCGGACGGCAGGGGCGCGGGCTCGAGGCCGACGAAGGTTCCGAGGTGCTGGAAGCGGTACTTGGTGCCCCCGTAGTCGAAGACGGCCGCGTCGCGCCCGAGATGGGCGGTGACCTCGGCCTTGGAGAGGCGCAGCACTCCCTCCACCGTCGGCAGCGGCAGCGCGTAGTACTCCTCGTCGGCGCGCACCACGAGCGCATGGCTGATCGCGAGCGTGAGCGGCAGGCGCACCGTGAACACGGTGCCCGCGCCCGGCGTGGTCTCCATGTGCAGCGCGCCGCCGAGGCGCTTGATCTCGGTGGCGACCACGTCCATGCCGACGCCGCGTCCGGCCTGCTGGGTGACGGACCCGGCGGTGGAGAATCCGGGCTCGAGGATTAGCTGCATCGCGTCCTCATCGCTCACGTCCCGGTCCGGCGCGATGAGCCCGAGCGCCTCGCCCTTCTCGCGGATGGCGCGCAAGTTCATGCCGCCGCCGTCGTCGGAGAGGCGCAACATGACCTCCGCGCCCTCGCGGTGCAGCTCGAGCACGATCCTGCCCGTATCGGACTTGCCGCGCCTGACGCGCTCCTCGGGCATCTCGATGCCATGCACGACCGCGTTGCGCAGCATGTGCTCGAACGGCGGCAGCATGCGCTCGAGCACCTGCCGGTCGAGCTCGCCCGAGGCGCCCTCGACGGTGAGCTCGACTCGTTTGCCGGTATCGGCGGCCGCCTGGCGCACGATGCGCGCGAGGCGCTGCACATGGCGCTGGAACGGCACCATGCGGGTGCGCATCAGGCCGTTCTGCAGCTCGGTGATGGTGCGCGCCTGCTGCTGCAGCAGGTTCTGCGTGTCCTTGGCGAGGTTCTCGAGCAGCTGCTGGATGCTCGCCACGTCGTTGGCCGTCTCGGCGAGCGCGCGCGAGTACTGCTGGATGGAGGAGTAACGGTCGAGCTCGAGCGGATCGAACTCGCTGCGGTGCGAGCCGGCCTCCTCCTCGTGCTTGTGCAGGATCTGGGCCTCGGTCTCGATCTCGAGGTGGCGCAGCTGCTCCTTGAGACGCGTCACCGTGCGCGCGAGCTCGCCGAGATTGAAATCGAGCGAGCCGAGCTGCTGCTCGAGCCGCGCGCGCGCGATGCTCGCCTCGCCGGAAATGTTGAGAAGCTGATCGAGCAGCTCGGCGTCGACGCGGGCCATCTCCACGCGCTCGCCGGGCTGCACCGGCTCGCGCCCGGGTGGGACCGGCTGCGGTGCCGCGAGAGCGTCGTCGGACGGCGGGCCCTGCGCGAGCTCCTCGTTCATGAGGTTGAGCGCGGTGTCGGTCATGGGCGCGTTGCGCGGCGGGAACACCGGCGGGCGCGGCCGTGGCGGGGGCGCGGCGCCGGCCGTTGCCGGAGGTGCCACAGCGGGCGCGGCCGATGCCGGAGGTGCCATTGCGGGCACGGCCGCTGCGCGGGGCGCGGGCCCGCTCGGCGCG
>DAHUXE010000103.1 GCA_027307325.1 Gammaproteobacteria bacterium
CATGCTCACCCGCCAGATCGAGAAGGCGCAGCGCAAGGTCGAGTCGCACAACTTCGACATCAGAAAGCAGCTGCTGCTGTTCGACGACGTCGCCAACGATCAGCGCAAGGTGGTCTATCACCAGCGCACCGAGATCATGGGTACCGAGGACCTGTCGGCGGCGATCCGCGGCCTGATGGAGGACTCGGTTGGCGGCCTGATCGATGAGCACACCCCGAAGCACACCGCGCCCGCCGACTGGGACCTGAAGGGCCTCACCGCGGCGGTGCTGCGCGACTTCAACGCCAGAATCGATCCCGAGGCCTGGCTCCGCGAAGAGCCGGAGCTCGAGGAGCGCGCGCTGCGCGAGCGCGTGGCGCGCGCGGTGGACGAGGCCTACCTCGCCAAGGCGGAGCGCGTCGGAGCTGCGAATCTGCGCCTGGCGGAGAAGGAGGTCATGCTGCAGAAGCTCGACCAGCACTGGCGCGAGCATCTGGCAGGCATGGAATACCTGAAGCAGGGTATCCACCTGCGCGGCTATGCGCAGAAGGACTACCGCTACGAATTCAAGCGCGAAGCCTTCGAGCTGTTCGCCGCGATGCTCGACCGCGTCAAATTCGAGACCTCCTCGTTCATGGCGCGCATCGAGATCCGCACTCCGGAAGAGCTGCAGCGCGAGGAGGAGGAGCGCTACGCCCGGCTGATGCGCGCACTCCAGGCGCAGCACGCGGAGATGGGCTCGCTGCTCGCCGGCGACGGCGCGGCGAGCGAAGCGCAGGCCCAGGCGGCGATCGCCGCCGCCGCGGCGGCTCCGGCCGTGCGCGCCGGCGTCCGGGGCGCGCCGCTCCCGCCCCCACCTTCGCCACCTGCGCCGGAAGCCGCGGCCCCGTTCGTGCGCGGTGAGCGCAAGGTGGGGCGCAACGAGCCGTGCCCGTGCGGCTCGGGGAAGAAATACAAGCACTGCCACGGCGCGCTCTCGAGCGTCGAGTAAGCGCCGCGGGGCGCGGACCGTTACCTTGATGATCCTGGTCGTGGCCGCGGCGCTCTACGACGGCGCGGGGCGTGTCCTCATCGCGCAGCGGCCCGCGGGCAAACACCTGGCCGGGCGCTGGGAGTTTCCCGGAGGCAAGGTGTCGCCGGGCGAGTCCGAAGCGGCTGCGCTCGCGCGCGAGCTGCGCGAGGAGCTCGGGATCGAGGTGACCGCAAGCCGCCCCTTGATGCGGCTCACGCACTCCTACCCGGATCGCAGCGTCGAGCTCTCACTGTGGATCGTCGAGCGCTTTACGGGCACTGCGCGCGGCCTCGACGGACAGGCGCTCCGCTGGATTGCCCCGGCGGATCTCGAGCACGAGGAGCTCCTCGAGGCCGACCGGCCGTTCGTCGAGGCGCTGCGCACGTTGCCGCCTCCCGAGGCTACTGCGTCATGAGCGGGGCTCAATTTGGAAAGGTATTTTCCCGGGCCGCCGTAAATCCGTCCCTGGAGGCTGCGGGAAAGACGTCCCTGTCTTTCACGCCCCGGGAAATGCCTTTCCAAATTGAGCCCCCGCACGCACCGTGCGGCGAGTTGGCGGCCGCGGCGTGCGCGGCGCGCGTGTACAATAACTTCGTCACTTGGATGGAATTGATATGGCAGCTCCGAACGATCTTCCCGAGGTCGAGCTCGACCCCAAGAACCTCTACCGCGAGGACGTGTTCACCGACCGGCGCGCGGGCAGCATCCGCCGCCTGACTCCGGTCACGGCCGACGGTGCGCCCGATACCGCGCGTCCCGTGCTGTTCTCCGGCCAGACGCAGCTGCTCACCCCCGCGGGCATTCTGCCGCTCGGGTTCGAGATCGAGGCACGCACGCTGGATGAGGCGCTGAAGAAATTCCCGGAAGGAGTAAAGGTCGCGCTCGAGCAGGCGATCGACGAGGCGCGGGAGCTGCGCCGCGAGGCCGCCTCGCGCATCGTGGTTCCGGAGGTCGGCGGCGGCCCCTTAGGTCCCGGGGCGGGACCGGCGCCGGGCGGCGGCAAGATCAAGTTTCCCTAGTTATGAATTGCTCGGGATCGGTACGTCCGTGTGCCGCCTGCGGCGGCGGGCACATTGCGCTGCGCTGTCCTGCTTCGCGCAAGCCCCGGGCGCACATCCCTGTGCGCCCGCTCGGCGCTTCGCGCCGCGCCCCTGTGCCTACATGAGCGCCGAGCGCTCCCCGTGGGTCGCTGCGACCGTCGCCGCGTCGCTCCTCGGGGCGGTGCTCGCAGCCTGCGAGAGCGCTCAGTTCGGCAACCGCGAGCCGGCCTCGGGCCCCGGCCCCGGCGGCAAGCCGATGCGCACCGCGACCGATGCCGTGCTCGGCCTGCCGGCGGTCGCCGAGGCGCTCGTGTACCCCGTGACGGCCCGCGTCGGCGTCAGCGATAACTTCTTCGGCACGCGCGTCGCAGATCCCTACCGCTGGCTCGAGGACCTCAACTCTCCGGCGGTTGCACAGTGGGTGGCGGCACAGAACGCCGTGTCGCGGCCGCGCCTCGAGGAGCTGCCGCAGCGGGCGTGGCTCAAGAGCCGCCTCACGGAGCTGTGGAACTACGAGCGCTACGAGCTGCCGGTGAAGCGCGGCGCGCATTATTTCTTCCTGCACAACGACGGCAAGCAGAACCAGAGCGTGCTGTACGTCGCCGAACGGCTCGATGATCCCGGACGGGTGCTGTTCGATCCCAACGCGGTGCGCGCCGATGCGACCGTTGCGCTCGCTGACTTCACGCCCGACCGGCAGGGCGAGGTCGTCGCTTACGCGACCTCCGACGGCGGCACGGACTGGCAGGTCTGGCACTTCCGGCGCGTGCGCGATGCCAGCGACCTGCCCGACGAGCTGCGCTTCACCAAGTTCTGGGGAGTGTCGTGGGCACACGACGGCTCGGGCGTCTACTACAGCCGCTATCCGGTGCTCGCCGGCGGCCACGGCGACGATGCCGGGCGGCCCGCGCTCTACTTCCACGCGCTCGGCACATCGCAGGATCAGGATCGCCTGGTGTACGAGGTGACCGATCACCCGACGCGTATTCCTTCCGGCCGTGTCACCGAGGACGGCAGCTACCTCGTCATCACGCTCTTCGATGGCTATGAGAAGAACGGCGTCGAGCTGCTCGACCTGCGTCGCCCGGGCGCCAAGCCGCAGCCGCTGTTCACCGCCTGGGACGCGCTCTACACCTTCGTCGGCGCGCAGGGCGATGAGCTCTATTTCAGAACCACGAAGGATGCGCCCAACGGCGGCGTCATCGCCGTCGATGCGCGGGCCGCCCCGCTCAAGTCGCGCACCGTGGTGCCCGAGGGCAGCACGGCACTCGAGGAAGCGAGTTATGTCGGCGGCCGGATAGTCGCGCGCTACGTCGAGGATGCACGCGGCGTCGCGCGCGTATACGAGCGCGACGGACGCCCGGTGGGCGAGGTGCCGCTGCCCGGCAAGGGAGGGCTCGACGGCTTTCACGGCGAGGGAAGTCAGAGCGAGACCTTCTTCGCCTACACCGCCTACCTGACGCCGCGCCGGATCTACCGGCTCGATGTTCCCTCGAACCAGGCGATGCTGTGGCGCGAGCCGCACATTCCCGCCGCGACCGCGGCCTACGTGACAACCCAAGTGTTCTTCCGCAGCAAGGACGGCACGCGCGTGCCGATGTACATCACGCAGCGGCGCGACCTCGCGCGTGACGACAATCAGCCGGTGCTGCTCTACGGCTACGGCGGATTCAACGTCGCGCTCACGCCGCAGTACCGGCCGCAGGTGCTGGCGTGGCTCGAGATGGGCGGCGTCTACGCCGAGGCGAACCTGCGCGGCGGCGGAGAGTACGGCGAGGCCTGGCACAAGGCCGGCACGCTCGCGAACAAGCAGCACGTGTTCGATGACTTCATCGCCGCAGCCGAGTACCTGATCCGCGAGCACTACACGCGCCGTGCGCGCTTGGGCATCTACGGCCGCAGCAACGGTGGACTGCTGATCGGCGCGGTGCTGACGCAGCGCCCCGACCTCTTCGGCGTAGCGCTGCCCGCGGTGGGCGTGCTCGACATGCTGCGCTACCAGACCGCGAGCGCCAACGCCCGCCAATGGTCGTCGGACTTCGGGCTCGCCGAAACCCCCGGGCAGTTTCGCGCGCTGTATGCCTATTCGCCGTATCAGAACGTCAAGAAGGGCACCTGCTATCCGCCGACGCTCATCACCACCGCGGACCACGACGATCGCGTCGTGCCCTGGCACAGCTACAAGTTCGCGGCGGCGCTGCAGGCGGCGCAGGCCTGCCCCAATCCCATCCTGATCCGCGTCGAGACCCGCGCGGGCCACGGCGCCGGCAAGCCCGTCTGGATGCAGATCGAGGACTTCGCCGATCAGTGGGCGTTTCTCGCGAAGTGGGAGGGGGTGTCGGCGCCGGTCAATCGGCCCTGAGCAGGGCGCGGAGCTCGAGCGTCCCGACATCGAACACCGCGAGCACGCGGCGCGTGCCCCCCCACATGACCAGCGCATCGGCCCGATCGGCGGCAAGGCCGAGCCGCGCGAGGCGGCTCTTCAGGCTGCTCTTCTCTGCAGGGCTGAAGTACCTGAAGTCGTCGACTCTCGCGAGACGCTTGCGCAGTTCCGGCAAGCCCTGCTCCCAGGGCCGGAAATAGCGCGGCATCTGGATGACGTCGGTGCCCCCGAAGGCCGCGCTCTTCACTATCCTCTGCGCCTCCTCGGGATTGTCCGGCAGCGGTGCCCAGATCCAGCGAGGCCGGCTGTACCAGTAAGGAGCGAGCGCCGGATTCTCGCGGCGCGCCGTGTCGATGTCGTCCGTCTTGAGGTCGGATGCCTGCACCAGCTCGAGCCGGTCCATCGAGAAGGTGTAATAGAGCGGGCGCCCGCGCCAGAGCGTCAGGCCGCCGTAGACAAGCGCGATTAGCTGTACCGCGACGATGACCGCGATGTCGCGCGCGAGCTCCGCGCGCGGCTTGGCCCGGTTCGCCACGATGAGTGTCAGGGTGGGGCCGAGCACCAGATCCACCAGGACCACGATCCCGACGATGTGCAGGGCGCTCGCGAGGTACCAGCCCGGCCAGCGGTACCAGCCGAGCCAGAGGGCGCCCAGCACCAGCGTGAGAGCGATCGCGCTCCCCGACACGTGAAGTCCGAAAGCAGCAAGGCGGAACTTCACTTCGGCGGCGGTTCCGTGGGATCGGCTTCCGCGGGTGCGGCGCCGGCAGGCGTGCTCTCGTCGGGGATCGCCCGCTGCTCCGAAAACCAGGCGCCGAGATCGATGAGGCGGCAGCGCTCGCTGCAGAACGGGCGAAACGGCGCGCCTACCCACTCGAGCTCGCGACCGCAGGTAGGACAGCTGACCGTGGCGGGGCTCATCGCTGCCGTCTCAGGCGCAGCAGGTGAGAGTGAACGGGACGTCTTCCTCGGTCTGGGTCGGGCGCGCGCCGCGGCCGCTCCAGGCGAGGAAGCGCAGATTGCAGCGGTGGTGGCTGCCGCTGATCTCCGGATAGAGCCCGGCGGCGGCCGGCAGCGCGATGCGCAGTAGCTGCAGCGGATGGTCGCGGTCGAAGGTGATGTTGAACGTCCCGCCCTTCGCGACCTCTTCGCGCGTGCGCCCATTCTGCCGCGTGAGCCACAGGAGCTCTGCGATCGCATCGCACAGCGGGCGCAGGAGCGAGAGCCACTCGCTGAAGGTGCGCATGCGCAGCTCATCGGGCTGCGAGAGCCAGAAGTAATAATCCGGCAGATCGAACTCGCACGTGCCGCCCGGAATCGCGTTGCGGTGCTTGACGGAGTTGAGAAACTCCGAATCACGCAGCGGTTGCAGGATGGCAGAGCCCGCGCCCATCAGCTCGGTCCTCAGGCGCGTCAGGTTCGACACCAGGGTCTTCAAGCGCTGCGGGTCGACGCCGGCCCGGGCCTCGAACTCGTTGAGCGAGGTGAGCTGGCTCTCGAGCTCCTTGAGGACGTCCGAGCGGACATCGCTGCGCGTCACGATGGCGAGGATGTCGATGAGGCTCGACACGGCGGCGCGGCTGCCCCACTGGCTCGCCATCTCGTTGTGGTAGAGCGCCTGGTTGTAGAGGAAGTCGAGCCGCAGGAACGTGCGCATGCGCTCGTTCAGGGGCTGCTCGAACACGAGCACGCCGGGCTCGGGCGCAGCCTCGGCAGCAAGCTCGGACTCGGACAGGGCGGATTCGGCCATGGCGCTATTGTGCTTGACGCACGCCGGGTCAGTAAACGGCGCCGAGCCACGCGGGTGGGCCGTCGAGGCCCCGCGCGCGTCGCCGCGTGCGCTCAAGCGCGTGGCGCGCGCGCCAGGTCGAGGTAGCGCGCGTGCAGCTCGGCGACCTGCGCCCGCACTGCGCTCACGTCGGTATCGTTTCTGATCACGTCGTCCGCTGCCTTGAGGCGCGCGCTGCGCGAGACCTGCGCATCCAGGATCGCCCGTGCCTGCGCGCGCGTCGAGCCGTCGCGTGCGTGCAGACGGCGAAGCTGCAGCTCCTCGTCGCAGTCGACGACCAACACGCGGTTCACCTGTGAGCCGAGGTTCTTCTCGACGAGGAGCGGGATCACCAGAATCTGGTACGGGCCGCCGGCCGCCGCCGAGCGCGCCTCGAGCGCGGCACCGATCGCCGGGTGCGTCAGATTCTCGAGGTCGGCGCGCGCTTTGGGATCGGAGAACACGATGTTGCGCAGCGCTGGCCGGTCCAGATGCCCGTCGGACGTGAGGATGCCGCGGCCGAAGCGCTCGACCAGACGCTCGAGCGGCGGCTGCCCGGGTTCGACCACCTCGCGCGCGATGCTGTCGCTGTCGAGGATCGGGACGCCGAGGGCCCCGAAAAACTTCGCGGCCGTCGACTTGCCACTGGCGATCCCGCCGGTGAGGCCGACCCGGAAGACTCGCGCGGCCGCGGGCGTGCTCACGGATGCGGCACGAAGAGCGCGAGGTACCGGCCCACGAGCCCGTGCCCGAACATCAGCGTCAGCCAGCCGGCCGCGGCGAGGAACGGACCGAAGGGAATCGGCGTTGCGCGGCTTTGCCGGCGGATCGTAAGCATGACGACGCCGACGATTGCACCCGCCACCGCCGCAATGAGGATCACGGGCAGGAGCATCTGCCAGCCGAGCCAGGCGCCGAGCGCGCCTAAGAGCTTGAAGTCCCCGTACCCCATGCCTTCCTTCCCGGTGACCAGGCGGAACAGATGATAGACGCTCCAGAGGCTCAGGTAACCGGCAACCGCGCCGATCAGGCTCGAGCGTACGTCGACCGGGACCGAGGCACCGCCCTGCGGGCCCCAGAGGCTCAGCGCGAGTCCGAGCCACAGGAGCGGAAGCGTCAGGCCGTCGGGCAGCAGTTGGGTGTCGATATCGATGAAGGCGAGGGCGATCAGGAACCAGGTGAGAAGGAGCGCGGCGAGCGCGGCGAGGCCGAAGCCGAATCGTGCCGCCACCCACGCCGAGAGAACGCCGGTGAGGAGCTCGACCAGCGGGTAGCGCATCGAGATCGGCGCTTTGCAGTGCGCGCACCGTCCGCGCAGCAGCAGCCAGGAGAGGACTGGGATGTTCTGGAGCGCGGTGATCGGCGCCTTGCAGGCAGGGCAGGCGGAGCGCGGCACGACGAGGTTGAAGGGCTGCGCCGGGTTTGCCGCCACGGTGGTCGAGTGCGAATCATCACGCGCGAGCTCGGCGCACTGCGCGCGCCACTCGCGATCGAGCATGATCGGCAGGCGGTAGACAACCACGTTGAGAAAGCTGCCGACCGCGAGCCCGAGCACCAGGCAGGTGCCGATGAACACAGGCTGAGAGGCTGCGAGCAGCTCGATCACGGACATGGCGGGCTTCGTCTCCTAAACAAAACGCCGCGCAGAGCGCGGCGTTTCCTCGAGGGGGATTCGCGGTCCGGCGTTTTAGACCACCGAGCCGAGCTTGAAGATCGGGAGGTACATGGCGATCACGAGGCCGCCGACGAGCACGCCGAGGATCACCATGATGAGCGGTTCGAGCAGGCTCGACATCGCGTCCACCGCGTTGTCCACCTCTGCCTCGTAGAAAGTCGCGACCTTGCCGGACATCTCATCGAGCGAGCCCGACTCCTCGCCCACCGCGATCATCTGGTTCACCATGTTGGGGAAGAGGCCTGTACTTTCCATGGCACGCTGCAGCCGCTGCCCGGTCGCGACCTCGTCGCGCATCTTGAGCACGGCACTTTCGTAGACGATGTTGCCGGTCGCTCCGGCCACGGACTCGAGCGCCTCGACCAGCGGCACGCCGGCCGCGAACATGGTCGAGAGCGTGCGCGCATAGCGGGCGATGGCCGCCTTGTTCAGGATCGGTCCGATAACCGGGAGCTTCAGCACTACTCGATCCAGGAACTCCCTCATAGCCTTCGAGCGCTTCTTGAAGTACGCGAACGCCCACGCGGCGGCGCCGAGCACGACGGCGACGTAGACTCCGTCGTGCTGCACGAACCGCGAAAGGCCGATCACCATCTGAGTGAAGGCCGGGAGATCCGCCCCGAATCCCTTGTAAAGTGACTCGAACTGCGGGATCACGAAGACCAGCAGCACTACGGTGACGATGACCGCCACGACCAGCACGGCAGCCGGGTAGAAGAGCGCTTTCTTGACCTTCTTCTTCAGCGCCTCGGTCTTCTCCTTGTAGGTGGCGACCTTGTCGAGCAGGCTCTCGAGGGCGCCGGCCTGCTCGCCCGCCTCCACCAGGTTGACGTACAGGTCGTCGAAGTAGAGAGGATGCTTGGCGAGCGCCTCGTGGAGCGACGTGCCGCCTTCGACGTCGGCCTTGACGTCGAGGATCAGCTTCTGCATCGAGGCCTTCTCGTGGCCGTTGCCGACGATCTCGAAAGCCTGTACGAGCGGGATGCCTGCGGCGAGCATGGTGGCAAGCTGGCGGCTGAACACCGCGATGTCGCCCGCATCCACCCTGCCGCCACGTCGGCCGTCGCGCTGCTTGCGGATTCTCGAGGGTGCGATGCCCTGCCGGCGGAGCTCGGCGCGCAGCGCAGACTCGTCCGGCGCGAGGCTTTTGCCTTTGATGCGCGCACCGCGCTTGTCGCGTCCCTCCCATGCGAAAGGAACATCGCGCTTGATCGTCCTGACGGTGCCCGTTGCTGCAGCTGCCTGTGCCATGAGTCCTTTACCTGTGCGTCACTCGGTGGTGACGCTGTTGACTTCCTCGAGACTGGTTATTCCGTTCTTGACCTTCTCGAGCCCGGCGCGGCGCAGGTCCCAGACCCCTTCCTTGGCCGCCTGGTCGCCGATTTCCACCGCGCTGCCCCCGGCCAGGATGATGCGCGCGATGGCCTCGGTTACGGGGAGCACCTGGTAGAGGCCGGCGAGGCCCTTATAGCCGTCGGTGCAATTGGCGCAGCCCTTGGGCCCGAAGATCCTGAGGCCCGACGCGGCGTCCATCTCCGAGAAGCCCTCCTTGAGGAGCGCCTCGCGCGGGACGTCGACGGGCTGCTTGCAGTTGCCGCACAGTCGCCGGGCGAGGCGCTGCGCGATGATGAGGCTGACGGAAGTCGCGATCGCGTAGGGTTTGACGCCCATGTCGACCAGACGGGTGAGCGTTTGCGGGGCGTCGTTGGTGTGGAGCGTCGAGAGCACGAGGTGGCCGGTCTGCGCCGCTTTGATGGCGATCTCCGCTGTCTCGAGGTCACGGATCTCACCCACCATGATGACGTCGGGGTCCTGGCGGAGGAAGGCGCGCATCGCTGCCGCGAAGGTGAGGCCCACCTTGCCGTTGACGTTGACCTGGTTGACGCCGGGTAGGTTGATTTCCGCCGGATCCTCCGCGGTCGAGATGTTCGTGTCCTCGCGGTTGAGGATGTTGAGGCCGGTGTAGAGCGACACCGTCTTGCCGCTGCCGGTGGGGCCCGTAACGAGGATCATCCCCTGCGGCTTCGCCAGGTACTTCGTGTAGAGCTCCCTCTGGAACGGCTCGTAACCGAGGGAGTCGATGCCGAGCATCGCCTGCGCGGGATCGAGAATACGCAGCACGATCTTCTCGCCGAAGAGCGTCGGGCAGGTGCTCACGCGGAAATCGATGGCGCGGGTCTTCGAGAGCTTCATCTTGATGCGCCCGTCCTGCGGCACGCGGCGCTCCGCGATGTCGAGGCGCGACATGACCTTGAGACGCGCCGAAAGCTTGGGTGCCAGCTGCACCGGCGGCTGCGCGATCTCCTTCAGCACGCCGTCCATGCGGAAGCGCACCCGGTACATCTTCTCGAAGGGCTCGAAATGGATGTCGGAGGCGCCGCGTCGTATCGCATCCAGCATGACCTTGTTGACGAAGCGGACGATCGGCGCGTCTTCGACATCATCGCGCCCGACCTTGTCGTCGAGCTCCTCCTCGCCCCCGGTGACTTCGAGCGACTCGAGATCGACGTCCGCCTCGTCGGTGAGCGCCTGCATCTGGTTGTCGACCTGCTCGAGCGCCTTGTCGATGGCCCTCTGGAGCTTGTCGTCTTCGACGACGATCGCCTCGATGCCGAGGCTCGTCTGGAACTTCACCTCGTCGATCGCGTGCAGGTTCGTGGGATCGGCGACCGCGAGGAACAGGCGCTTGCCGCGGCGGAAGAGAGGCAGCACACGGTGCTTGGAGAGCAGCTTGTCGCTCACGAGCCGCACGGCGTCGAGGTCCACCGTCACGGCCTCGAGGTCGAAGAGCGGAACACCGAATTCGGTCGAAGCCGCCACCGCGATATCGCGGGCGTTGGCCGCCCCGCTCGCCACGAGTTGCGTCACGACGCTGGTCTTGCGCTCCCGCGCCGCATTCACCGCCTCGAGCATCGCGGCTTCATCGACCACGCCGTCCTGCACGAGCCGCTGAGGCAGCCCGCCGAAGCTCGAGCGCGAGGCGCCGAGCGCTAAAGAGGCGTTGTCATTCATGGACTTATGGCACGCGAATCAGGCCGGACGGTCAGTTTACCCCAGGACGAGCGATGCGCAATTGTCAAATCTCGGGCGATTCTGACTGAGCGGGCCACACAGCTGGCGGGGTGTGCGTCACAGTTGATCTTCCGAGCCCCCAAAAAGAGAGCCCCGGCACAAGGCCGGGGCTTTTGACTTCGAGAGGAATCTCAGAAGTCGATCACTTGCACTCGCTCGGGGCGTACTTGGCCAGCACCGAGCCAGCAGTAAGCGCAATACCCGTGAAGCCCCGCGCGGTCGCAGTCGCGACACCCGCTGACACGCAGGCCCAGTCGATATTGCCCACCGGGGTCCCGGTCAGATCCGCGTAGGCACCGCCGCCAGCCGGTTTCACCTCGGGCGTCAGGATAACCGTCATGTTGTTGGCGGTCATCTGGGAGATGTTCACGTTGTTATACTGCACGGTGATCTGCCCGTTGGCGGGGTTGATTGCGATCAAGTTCACGTACTTGGTCGGGGCGAAAGTCCAGCTGGCGACAAAGGCCGCAACGCCGGGGATGCCGTTCGTTGTGTATGACTCGGCGACACCGGTCTTGGCGGCAGCGGCGAGGTTCAGGCCTTCCGTGACCTTCGAACGGACCGTGTAGTCCGAATACGCCGGGATCGCGATAGCGGCCAGAATGCCGATGATCGCGACGACGATCATCAACTCGATCAGGGTGAAACCCTTTTGCAACGACTTCATTTGTGAAGACTCCTGAAAATTTTGGATACAAACTCAGTGGCGCAAAAAGGGCGCCCGGTCAAAATGAAGCAAGGCGCGTGCCAGGCGCACCTCGGGATGTAAGTCGTTGATGCCGCAGGCCGGAGCGATCGGGGTGCGCCGAACGCTTGACGTAACACCTGTCGCACGATGACGCCAGTGCTTCAACTGCGCGTCACAAAGTGACCCAAAGCGTCACCTGCGCCGGACGTCGCCGCGATGGGCGCTAATCGATCCCGAGCTTCTTAATCCGATAACGCAGCGCCCGAAAGCTCATTCCAAGAAGCTTGGCCGCCGCCGTCTTGTTGTAGCGGGTCTTCTCCAGCGCTTTGACGATGGCCTCGCGCTCGATGCTCTCGAGATGGCTCCCGAGGGCTGCGCCCGCCTCGACGGTCGTTGGCCCGGTTGCCGTAGCGGGCGCAGGCTCGGTCCCCGCCGGGCGGGCGGTGGCGCGCAGTCGCACGTGCTCGGCCGCAATCTCGCCGCCGGTGCTCAAGGTGAGCGCTCGCTCCAGGACGTTCTCGAGCTCGCGCACGTTACCGGGAAAGGCGTAGCCCTCGAGCACCCGGACGGCATCCGCGGCGATGCGGGGCGCAACGGTGCCGGCCCGGCGCGCCAGGCGCTCGAGGATCGCCGCGGCGATCTCCGGGATGTCGGCGCTGCGCTCACGCAGCGCCGGGACATGCAGCTCGATGACGTTGATGCGGTAGAACAGGTCCTCCCGGAAGAGGCCCTGGGCGACGAGATCTGCGAGGTTCTTGTGAGTGGCGGACAGGATCCGGACGTCTATGCTCTCCTCGTGCGATTCGCCGACAGGACGCACGGTTTTTTCCTGCACGACACGCAGCAGCTTCACCTGCATGTGCAGCGGCAGGTCCGCCACCTCGTCGAGGAAGAGAGTGCCGCCTTCGGCGCTCTGAACCAGCCCCTTCTTATCCGCGATGGCTCCCGTGAAGCTGCCGCGCTTGTGCCCGAAGAGCTCGCTTTCCATCAGCTCGCTGGGGATGGCGCCGCAGTTCACCGCGACAAACGGCCCGTCGCGGCGGGCGCCGCTTTCGTGAATCATGCGTGCGACCAGCTCCTTGCCGGTGCCCGATTCCCCGGAGATGTGCACCGGCGCCTGGCTGCGCGCGACGCGCGCGATCATGTCGCGCAGCTGCTCCATGACAGGTGAGCCGCCGATGAGCCGCGGGCCCGCGAAGCTGGCGGTTGCCTGCGAGTCCGCCCCGGCACGCAGCTTCAGGGCGCTGCCCACCAGTTTGCGCAGCAGGCCGAGGTCGAGGGGCTTGGAGACGAAATCGAAGGCACCGAGCTTGAGCGCACGCACCGCAGACTCGACATTCCCGTGGGCCGTGATGACTGCCACCGGCAGGGCGGGCCGGTTCTCCTGAATCCATGCCACGAGATCGAGCCCATCGCCATCGGGCAGACGCATGTCGGTGAGGCACAGGTCGAAGGTCTCGGCCTTCAGCAACCGCCTCGCGGTATCGAGGTCGGGAGCGGTACGGGTTCTGAAGCTCATGCGGCTCAGGGTGAGGCTCACGAGCTCGAGCAGATCCGGCTCGTCGTCGACGACGAGCACGATCGGCTGAGCGCCCGGGGCGCGCGCGCCCGGAACCGCTGCGTTCATCGAACCTCCCAGCGCCGCCGATCCGGAAACACCAGCCTGAAGATGCTGCCGCCGCCCGCGCGCGGCTCGTAGAGCAGCGTCGCGCCGTTGGCCTGGGCGAGCTCGCGCGCGAGGAACAGACCCAGACCTGAGCCGCTCCCGGAACTGAAGAACGGCTCGAAGATGCGCTCGGCGATCTCGGGTCTTACCCCCTCCCCGCGGTCCGCGACCTCGAGATACGGGCGAGCGTTGCTCGGCATGTGCCCATATCGTATCTCGACGGCCCGATCCGGGTCGTCGAGCACGGCGTGCTTTATCGCGTTCTCACACAGGTTCCACAGGATTTGCCGCAGCTGGTCGGGGTCGGCACGCACTTCGAGATCTTCGATGCTGCCGACCTCGAGCCGCGCCCGCGGGAACTGCATGGTGTCGCAGAACTCGCCCTGGAACTCCTCGGTCCACGCCGACAGCGTCAACCACTCGAGCCGCGCCGGCTCACGCCGCGACAGGCGCTGGACGTTGTCGATGATGCCGCTCACCCGCGTAGCGTTGGCGCGGATGATCTCGGTGAGGCGCCGGTCGTCGCTCGTCAGGCTAGGCGACTCGGCGAGCAGCTGTCCGGCGTGACTCATCGCCCCGACGGGATTGCGGATCTCATGGGCAATGCTGGCGCTCAGGCGCCCGAGCGCGGCGAGCTTGGACTGCTGGACTTTCTCGGCAAGGATGCTGGTGTCCTCGAGGAAGATGAGCACCGGTCCGGGGCTCATCGAGCCGAGCGCGGCAAAATGCGGACGGATCACCCGGGCGCTGTCGGCCGCGATGAAGGTCGGATCTGCGGGCGATTCCGGCTCGCCGCTGGCGGCGCCCTTGCGCCACGATTCGAGCAGGTACATGAGGCGCGGCGAGGCCTCGCCGATCAGAGCATCGGGGAAGGCGCTCTTGTCGCCGAGGATCTCCGCCGCCGACTCGTTGATGAGACGAATACGGTCCTGGGCATCGATCACGATGATGCTTTCCCGCAAGTGCTGCACGATGTATTGCGAGAGCTGCGCGAGGTTGGCGAGGTCGAGCTCCCGGCGCCGCACCAGTGCGTCGGTCTCGCGCAAGCGCAGGGCAACGGGCCAGGTGGCGAGCGAGGTCGCAAACAGCACCGAGCCGATGAGTCCTGCGGTCACGTAGTCCGTTACCTGCGTTGCGTCCGTGACGCCTGAGAACACCTGCTGCGCCAGCACTGCGAGCGCGGCAAGCGCGGCGATCAGAAACGCGTCACGGCGGTCGGCCAGAATCGCCAGCGCGAATACCGGCAGCACCAGCAGGATCCCGAGCCCGCTGGCGACGCCGCCGGCCGCGTACAGGATGAGCCCGATCGCGAGGGCGTCCACGCCGGCGTTGACGAGCGCCACGATCCGCAGGCTCGACCATTCGAGCCGGCGCGCGATGATGAGCAGCAGCGCCGAGGTGAAGTAGGCGATGCAGGCGCCTATGAAGAGCCGCGGATGCGTCGGCACCAGGCTCAAGGCCGGGCCGGCGAGAGCCTGCGTGACGAGCAGCAGCAGCGGCACCAGCAGCCGATACAGGTTGAGCAGCCCGATGACCCGCCAGACGAGGTCGCTGGGCGTCACGACGGGAGCGGCGATGCTGGCGGGCATTATGCGTGCGGGGGGAGTTTGTTCACGGGCCGCTTGCACGTGCCGGCGACTCTAGCATCTTCGCCGAGGCGCCGGACGCGACCCACATCGCACGGCTGGTCACTGTCGCGTAATTTCGCGAGAATGCATCCTTTACCCCGACGGATGGCGCGATGAACCTGCACGAATACCAGGCAAAAGAAATCTTCCGCGACAGCGGTATCCCGGTGCCGGCCGGCAAGGTGGCGGCGAGCCCCGAGGAAGCGGTTGCGGTGGCCGGCGCGCTCGGCGGCAGCGTCTGGGTGGTGAAGGCACAGGTGCACGCCGGCGGCCGCGGCAAGGCGGGCGGCGTGAAGCTCGCGCGGGACCCGGAAGCGGTGCGCGCCGCGGCGGCCGGGATGCTGGGGACGCGCCTCGCCACCAAGCAGACCGGCCCTGAAGGGTTGCCGGTCGATCGCGTCTACGTCGAGGCCGGGTCCGAGATCGCACGCGAGCTGTATCTCTCGATGACCCTCAACCGCGAGCGGGGGCGGGTCGCTTTGATAGCATCCGCAGCGGGGGGGATGGAGATCGAAGAGGTCGCGGCCGCGACCCCCGAGAAGATACTGAGCGTCAACGTCCACCCGGCGGCGGGACTGCAGGGATACCAGGTGCGCGAGATCGCCTACGGCCTCAAGCTCGAGAGCGTGCTCATCGGGCCGTTTCAGGCGCTTGCCCAAGCGCTCTACCGGCTGTACGTCGAGAAGGACCTGAGCCTGATCGAGATCAACCCTCTGATCGTGACGCGGCAGGGAGAGCTGCTCGCACTCGATGCCAAGGTCGACGTCGATGCGAACGCGCTGTTCCGGCACCCGGAGCTCGCGCGGCTGCGCGATGCGAGCCAGGAAGATCCCATGGAGCGCCGCGCCAGCGAGCACGATCTCAACTACGTTTCCCTCGATGGGGACATCGCCTGCATGGTGAACGGGGCGGGACTCGCCATGGCGACCATGGATCTCATCAAGCTCCATGGCGGAACGCCCGCGAACTTCCTCGACGTGGGCGGCGGCGCGACGGCCGAGCGGGTCACGGCCGCGTTCGAGCTGATTCTCTCCAACCCGCGGGTGCGCGCGGTGCTCGTCAATATCTTCGGCGGCATCGTGCGCTGCGACCTGATCGCCGAAGGCGTGATCAAGGCAGTGAGGAAGGTGGGTGTCAGCGTGCCGGTCGTCGCGCGGCTCGAGGGCACCAACGCGGAGGGCGCGCGCGCCATGCTCGCGCAGAGCGGACTCGCGATCACACCGGCTGAAGATCTCACCGACGCGGCCCGCAAAGTGGTCGCGCTCGCGGCGAAGGGCAAGGCATGAGTATTCTCGTCAACCGCCATACCCGGGTCATCTGCCAGGGTTTCACCGGTAAGCAGGGGACCTTTCATTGCGAGCAGGCGCTCGCCTACGGCACGAAGCTGGTGGGCGGGGTTACGCCCGGGCGCGGCGGCCAGAAACACCTCGGGCTCCCGGTGTTCGATACCGTGCGCGATGCGGTGCGCGAGACCGGCGCGACGGCCAGCGTGATCTACGTGCCGGCCTCGGGCGCGGCCGACTCGATCCTCGAGTCGATGGATGCCGGCGTCGAGCTCGTGGTGTGCATCACCGAGGGCGTTCCCGTGAAGGACATGGTGAGCGTGAAGGCGATGCTGGCGGGCTCCGCCACGCGGCTCGTCGGCCCGAACTGTCCCGGCGTCATTACGCCCGAGGAATGCAAGGTCGGCATCATGCCGGGCTTCATCCACAAGAAGGGCGTGGTCGGCATCGTGTCGCGCTCCGGCACGCTCACCTACGAGGCGGTTTATCAGACCACGCGCGCCGGGCTCGGCCAGTCGAGCTGCGTCGGCATCGGCGGCGACCCGGTCGCCGGGATGAGCTTCATCGACGTGCTCGATCTGTTCGAGCGCGACCCGCGCACCGAGGGCATCATTCTGGTGGGCGAGATCGGCGGCACCGGCGAAGAAGCCGCGGCCCACTACATCCGCCGCTACGTCACCAAGCCGGTCGTCGCTTACATCGCCGGGGTCACGGCGCCGCCCGGCAAGCGCATGGGCCATGCGGGCGCCATCGTCGCCGGAGGCCAGGGCACGGCCGCACACAAGTACGCGGCGCTCGAAGCCGCCGGCGTGCGCACCGTGAAGTCGCCCGCGGAGCTCGGCTCCAGAATGGCGGAGCTCCTCAAGTCCCGCCGCGCGGCCCGGAGCGCGGCGGCATTGCGCCGCGCGCCC
>DAHUXE010000095.1 GCA_027307325.1 Gammaproteobacteria bacterium
CGTCCCGGCGTAGTCGGTGACGTCCCAGCCGAGCGCGTAGGCGTTGAACATCGGCTGGGTCGCCTTGAGCGGCTCGGGCAGCTCGGCGACCGGCTGCAGCACCAGCGGCTGCCACATCTGCCGGTGCGCCTCCGCGGAGAACAGCCTGCCCGAGTGACCCGGCAGCTCGCCCTGGTCGAGCTGGATCAGCAGCCAGCGCGCCATGTCGCTGGCGCTCACCGTGAGCCCGCCGGCGGGAGCCGCCGCGCGGCCGAGCTCCTCGCGCTCGTCGAGCCGCTCCTGGGTACCGGCGCCGCGCAGCCCGCCGTCCATGCGTGCATGAGGATAGGCGCGGTTCGCCGTGGCGAAGCGCTCCGGCTCGTCGCTGGTCGAGTGCAGCATGCCGGCGGGCTTCAACACGTGCGCCGCGGTGAACTTCTCCCAGCTCTCGCCCGAGACGGCCTCGAGCAGCTGTCCGGCTACCATGTAGAGCACGTTGTCGTAGGCGAAGCCGTAGCGGAAGCTGGTGGCGGGCTTGAGATAACGCAGCCGGCGCACCGCCTCGGCGCGCGTGAGATTCGAGCGCGGCACGAACATCAGGTCGCCCTCGCCGAGCCCGAGGCCGCTGCGGTGAACCAGCAGATCGCGGATCGTGATCTCGCGCGTGACCCAGGGGTCGTACATCTCGAACCCGGGCAGACGGTCGGTCACGCGATCGTCCCAGCCGATCCTGCCCGCATCGACCAGGATCGCGAGATCGGCCACCGTGAAGGCCTTGCCGGTGGATCCGGTGGGGAAGATCGTGTCGGCATCGACGCGCTCGGGTCTGCCGAGGGCGCGGACGCCGAAGCCCTGCGCGAATGTCACCTTGTCGTTCTCGACGATCGCGATCGCCATGCCCGGCACGCCGACGCTCGCGCGCGCCGCCTCGACCCGGCGCGCGAAGTCCGTCGGTGGCGACCCGGGCGCGACGCCCGCGCAGACGGACGCGAGCGTCGCGGCGACGATGGCTCTGACGATGGCTCTCATGGCGTTCATGCAACCCCCTGCGGCACCAGCCTGCGGCTCACGAGGCGGTAGATGCCGATGGTGAAGAGCGGCAAGACGAAGACCTGCAGCACCACGTACGCGAACAGCCGGTAGCCCCGGGCGATCAGCGTCACGAGCCCAAAGCGCTCGGCGAGCAGCATGCAGAAGCCGAGCGTCACGAGCGCGATCGCAAGTCGCGGCGCGCGCCCGAGCTCGGCATGGCGGCTGCGCCGCCACGCCAGCCCGATGCGCTCGTTGATGGCATGCACGAAGCCGGTGCCGCTCTCCAGCAGCGCCGCGAAGATCATGAGCTGAAAGAGGTAGCGGAAGATGGGCAGATCGAGCCGCTGCAGCAGGTAGTCGGACGGCAGCGTCGCGCCCGCGATCTCGGGGTAGTAGGCCATCATGCAGCTGAAGAACATCAGGGCCGGCAGCATCGCGAGCGGGCCCGCGACGACGCCGGCAATCACCGCGTCGCGCGTGCTGGTGAGATGGCGCAGCACCGGCAGGATCACCACGGCACCGATGACGTTGTAGCTCGCATATTGCACGCCGCCCGCCACCCAGCCCGCGAGCGGCGCGGCGCGGCCGAATCCCGCGACGATCCGCCCGCCGAAGTGGCTGAAAGAGAACACCACGAACAGCACGTACACGCCATAGAGAAGGAACGACACCCAGGTGAAGAGCCGCTCCACCGAGGCGTTGCCCCAGGCGGTCACGAGCGCGATCGCGGTCATGAGCACGAGCGTGCCGGCGATCGTCGGGGCGCCGAGCGTCGCCGCGCCGATGGCGCCGGCGGCGGCGCCGAACACCGCGAGCACCAGCACGACGAACAGCACGTACACGACTTCGAAGGCGATCCAGGCCGGGCCCAGCAGGGCGCGGATGAAGGTGCGATAGTCGAGCGCGCCGCTCGCGCGCGAGAACAGGAACGTGATCACGCAGACCGCGCTCCAGATCAGCATCGCGAGCGCCATGGCCGCGATGCCGCCCCAGGGGCCGCTCGGCAGGAAGAACTCGGCGAGCTCGCGCCCGGTGGCGTAGCCGCCGCCGATGACCACCGCCTTATAGGCGAGGCCGGGGAGCAGCCGGCGCTGAAACCACGTGGACACCCCGTGCAGGTCCGCCGCCTACCAGGCCGAGCGCGCCGTGGCCGGGCGGCTCACGCCGCGCGTGCGGCCGCGCCGCCCCAGACCGCGTCGTCGCACCAGATCTTGCCGCGCGCGTAGCGCACCGCGGGCGTGCGGTCGTGCGCGAGGAAGGTCGGTCCGTCGAGGTCGACGACGTCGCAGAGTTGTCCGAGCACGAACGCCGGCGCCATGGCGAGGCTCGATCCCATCATGTTGCCCACCATGACACCGAGCCCGGCGCGGCGTGCCTCGTGCGCCATGGCGAGCCCTTCGGTCAGCCCGCCGCACTTGTCGAGCTTGATGTTCACGATGTCGAAGCGCCCGACGAGACCGGCAATGTCGTTGAGGGCGAGGGCGCTCTCGTCCGCCGCAATCGGGATCGGCGAAGCGAAGCCCTCGAGATCCGCCTCGCGTCCGCGCGCCAGCGGCTGCTCGAGCAGCTCCACCCGCTGCTGCTCCAGCATCGCGATGAGCCGTGGCAGCTCAGCCGCCGCGTAGGCCTGGTTGGCGTCGACTCCCAGCCACACGTCGGGCCGCACCGCGCGCACCGCGGCGACGCGCTGCGCATCGAGCCCCGCTTCGCCCGTGAGCTTCAGTTTCAGCGCCCGCGCCCCGACGTAGCGGCGCGCGCCCGCCGCCATCGTCTCGGGCGTGTCGGCGCCGAGGGTGAACGTGGTGGTAAGCTCGCGCGGATTCTTCAGCCCCGCGAGCGCCCATACCGGCCTTCCTTTGCGCTGCGCCTCGAGCTCCCACAGCGCGCAGTCGAGCGCGTTGCGCGCCCCGCCGGGCGGCAACAGCCGCCGCAGCGCCTCGCGGTCGATGCCGCGCTCGATCGTTGCGCGCTGCGCCTCGATCGCCGCCAGCATCTGCGGTACGCCGTCCTCGAGATAGAAGACGCCGCAGGCCTCGCCCCGGCCGCGATGCGTGCCGTCGTCCAGCGTGACGAGCACCGCGTCCTGGTGCTCGAACACCCGGCCGGCGATGCGGAACGGCGCCGAGAAGGCGAGCTTCTCGACCGCGACCGTGAGGCGCAGCACGCTCATCAATAGTCGGTCCCGACGACGAGCAGCTTGCAGACCAGCGCCACCCACAGCACCAGCACCGACGACAGCGCCAGCACGATGCTCCAGACCCTGGCCGGCCAGCGGCGCTGCTGCCCGCGCCACACGGCAGACAGGTTCCACAGCATCGTCGCCAGGCCGCCGATGAGGGCCACGATGCTCAGCAGCTGCGCCAGTACCAGCAGCGGATCGAGCCGCCCGCCGAGCGTACCCGTGTCCTGCAGGATGAGCATCATGAACAGCCCCCAGATCCCGAGCGCCGCGACCATCGCCAGGGCGCCGATGCGGCTGGCAAGATACGCGCGCCGCGCGGCCGGTTCGAGCGCGAGCGGCGCATGGTAACGGCGGCGGATGATCGCGGCGACCGGCCACACGAGCACCGTGAGCAGCAGCGCGGCGAAGCTCCCGAGGAACAGCGGCATCAGCCAGGTGCTGCTCGCATACCACGGCGCCCGGTCGAAGACCTCGAAGGGCGAGAGAAAATCGAAGCTGAAGCGCACCGGCCTGCCGTCGACGACCCTGGCGGCGGCGCGGTCGTGACCGTTCACGTCCTGCCAGACGAAGGGCGAGACCTCGACCCAGTGCCGCGGCTTGCCGTTCGGTCCCGGGAAGGCCCACTGCAGCTCGCCCTTCTTGTTGGCCCCGAGCTTGGTCTGCCCGATGAATCCGAGCGCGGCCAGGAAGTTGGTATCGGCGCGGCGCGAGACCTCCCAGGCGCCGCTCATGAGCGCCGAGTGCGCGGCCTGGGTCGCGGCGTCGACCTGCGCGGTCACCGGGTGCGGCACGGCGGCCGGAAGATAGCGGTCGGCAAAGTCCTGGAACAGCTGGTTGCGCAGCGTCTGCACCGCCCCCTCCCGGCCCGGGCTGCTGAAGGAGGCGTACAGGCCGGTCTTGTCCTTGAGGAACAGGTGCAGCGAGGTGTGGAAGAACTCGGTGTCGCCGAGGTGCGCGATCACCTCGCGGCCGTTGATGTTGGTCTCGAAGAAGCCGAGCTCCATGCGGTTCAGCGGCCCGAGACCATCGGCGTAGGGGCTGTCGTGCATCAGCTGCGCGGTCGCGGCGCTCAGGATCCGCTTGCCGTGATATTCGCCGTCCTGCAGGTGCGCGATCATGAAGTGCGCCATGTCGTCGGCGGACGCGGACATCGAGCCCGCGGGGCGCGGGCCCACGTACTCGAAAGGCTCGGCCTCACCCGAGGCGAGGCGATAGCCCCTGGCCATGAACGGCTCGAGCGCAGCCGGCAGAGGCTGGCGGAAGCTCGAGTGCGTCATGTCGAGCGGCTGAAAGATGTGCTTCTCGAGGTAAGCGTCGAACGGCTCCCCGGAGACGCGCTCGACGATGTAGCCGGCGAGCGAGGCGCCGTAGTTGGAGTAGGCGGGCGTCGAGCCCGGCGCGAAGATGCGCGCCGGCACCCTGGCCTTCAGCATCTGCTCGAACGTCGGCAGATTATTGCTCAGCGAGATGACGCCCTTGGCATGCTCCTCGAAGCCCGCCGTATGCTGCATGAGCTCGCGCATGGTGATCGGCTTGCCGCCAAGGCCGGTCACGGTGTAGTCGAGATACTTGTTGATGTCGGCGTCGAGATCGATCTTGCCGGCTTCCACCTGCTGCATGACCGCCGTCCAGACGATGAGCTTCGACACCGAGCCCGGACGGAACATCGTCACCTTCGGATCGACCGGCGTGCGCTTCCCGACGTCCGCGAAGCCATAGCCGCGCTCGGTGACCACCTCGCCGTCCTTGACGATCGCGACCTCGGCGCCGGCGATGTCGCCGGTCGCGAGCGCGTACGGCAGGTAGCCGTCGAGCCACGCGTCGAGATCCTGGGCGGTGAGCGGAGCGGCGGACGGTGCGGACGCGGCGGGCGCGGGCGGCGTCGCAGCCGGGGATGGCGCGCCGTGCGCGGCGCCGGTTGCCGGCGCGCCCGGCGCCCCCCAGGCCATCCCGAAGGCGAAGAACGCCAGCGCGAGAGTAAGCAGCAGGGCCGCCGCTGCCGGGAGCATGGCCATCCTGATGCGTGCCGAGGCGCGCGGGATGTGGATGTTCATGAGGAGATCCTTCCGGTCGAGGTCGGTGCTATGCCAGGCATGAGTCGATGAGCCTTTCGAATTCCGTTCCGGGACGCATGGGATCCGCCACCGGGAGGCCGAGCCGCCCGCTCTCGCGCGCCAGCAGTTCCTGCGCCGCCTGCGCTTCGAGCTGCGAGGTGTTGAGGCAGATCCCGCCGCAGCGGATCGCCGGGTTGGTGCGCCGTCCGAGCCGCAGGTTGAGATCGATCGTCTCGGCGACGCTCGGCAGCGGGTAGTCGGGATAGCCGAGCACCCGCTCGCGTCCCGGAAGGTGACAGACGACGAATACGTCGGGCTGGCTGCCGTGCAGGAGGCCGAGGGCCACGCCCGCGTAGGCCGGATGCGACAGCGATCCCTGGCCTTCGATCACGTCCCAGTGATCGGGGGCCGCAGCGGGGCTCAGGACCTCGGCGGCGCCGGCCTCGAAATCCGCCACCACGGCGTCCATCGGCATGCCGCCGCCGGCGATCAGGATCCCGGTCTGGCCGGTGGCGCGGAAGTCGACGGCACGCCCGCGCGCGGCGAAGGCGCGCGTGATGGCGAGCGCCGAGTACTTCTTGCCGAGCGCGCAGTCGGTGCCGACCGTGAGCAGCCGCTTGCCCGGGCGCTTAGCTCCGGTCGCGATCGGGATGCGCGGCGGCGGGATGCGCACGTCGATGAGCCGGCGGCCGCAGCGTGCCGCGGCCGCGGCAAGCGGCGGGACGTCGACGAGCCGGGCGTGCAGACCGCTCACGATGTCGAGCCCGGTCTCCAGCGCCTCGACGAGCAGCGGCACCCAGCGCTCGCCGATGACGCCGCCCACGTTGGCGACGCCGATGACGAGGCCGCGCGCGCCGCGGGCGCGGGCCGCGGCGGGCCCGAGGCGCGGCAGCCCGGTCGAGACCGTGGCCTCGGCGCAGGCCCACTCGCCGACGCAGCGCTCGGGGATCCAGTCCCGCAGACCAAATGCGGTCTTGGCGAAGGCCGGCTCGGTCGCATCGCCGAGAAAGAGCAGATAGGGATACGGCAGGCGCGCGTGCGCCTGCCGGTCATCCTCGCGCGCCTGGTCGGCAGCTCCCTCTGCCACCGCTGCGTCCCCGCTCCTCAGAATCGCACCGTCGCAGTCGCGCCGAGCGTGCGCGGCACAACGTAGACAACCGCGCCGCCGTAGTTCGGGCTACCCACGTTGCCGTAGTCGGTGATGCCGCGTGTATCGCCCGCGTTCTTGCAGTACAGCTCGAACGCCCAGCGACCGTTCTCGAGCCCGGCGCGCAGGTTGACGCTGTTGTAGCTCGGCAGCTCGGGGCGCGGCTCCGGCTGGAACGCGCCCCCTGCGCCAGGAGTGGCGCCGAAGTCGGGAAACCGCGACCCGATATAGCTCCAGGTCGCTCCTGCGAACGCGTTGAAGTCATCGAACGCGCGCCACGTGTAGGCCCCGTCCAGCGACGTGCTCCATTTCGGCACGAACGGTAAACGATCGCCCTCACTGCCGCCGGCATCCGGTGCCGGCGCAGTCAGGTACGCATCGACATACGCACCCGTGAGCGTGAAAGCCAGGCCGGTGGCCGGCGTCAGCCCGAGCGTCCACTCGAGGCCTTTGCTGCGTGCTGTGCCGCCATTGGCGTTGATGCCGAACCCGGGCGTCCCCGCCACCTGGATGAATTCGAACAACTGAATCTGCTTCCAGTCGACGAGGAACGCGGCGACATCGATGGACAGACGCTTGTCGAGCAGGTCCGAGCGTACGCCGAGCTCGTAGTTGGTCGTCTTGTCCGGCTGGTACGCTCGCGGAACGCTGGGTGGCGCATTGAACGGCAGGTCGTTCGGGCCTCCGGCCCGATACCCGGTCGCGATCCGCCCGTACACCATGGTGTCGCTGCTCACGTGCCAGCGTGGCGCAATCGAGTAGGTGAAGTCGTTGTCGCTCGAGTCGCCGGAACTCAACTGCAGAGGCGTCCCCTGGAGCGTGGGCAGCACGCCGCTGACGGCCTCGCTGGCAGACTGCTTGTTCTCGGACCAGCGGCCGCCGAGGGCCAGGTCCCACTGCGGACTGAAGTGATAGGTGAACTGGGCAAAGCCTGCCCACTCGCGGTAGCGGGCGTCCAGGGAAGCGTTCTCGAGTGACGGACCGCCCAGGGCCTGCGTCAGCGGGGCGAACACCTGCGTCGGAATGTAGAAGAGCGGCAGCGTCTGGTCGAGCGCGGAGGACTCGCGTGTGTAAAACGCCCCCAGCTGCCACTCGAGAGTCTGTCCGGCCGCCGACGCAAGACGTAACTCCTGGGTCCACTTCCTGATGTCGATCACCTCGGTCTCGGCGAGGCCAGCGACGCTGGTGGCACCCGCAGGGGGGACGGGCGAGACGAATGGCAGGAGGGTCGTAACGACATCGCCGAACGTTCCCGTCCCGGGCCCGGCGCCCGGCGCGGCCGGCGCCGAAGTCTGGTCAATGAGGCCGTTCTCGTCTGTCGTCCCGTAGCTCGTGATGTAGGTGAAGGTCCCCCAGCCGATGTTCCAGTTGAGCGTGGCGCTGTAGATGCCGTATCTGAAGGTGGTCGGCTCGTTGATGAAACGTTGCTGGTTGAAGTCACCGCTCTGCGGCTGCAGCTGGTTTGGAGGTGGCGTGAGCAGCAGGTTCGTCGCTCCGACCACATCGGTGTAGGCCGACCCGTCGGTTTGCAGCTCCTGGCTGACGGCGTTCAGCCGCAGCGAAAGGCTGTCGGTGAAGTTGAACAGCAACGCTGCGCGCACGCCCTCGCGATGGCCATGATTGATGTCTTTCTCCCCGAGCGACGGATCGTTGATATAGCCCGGCAGCGTCGCGGAGTACCCGCTCAGGCGAAATGCCCCGCGCTCACCGATCGGAAGGTTGATCATCCCCTTCCCCGACCCGGCGCTCTCACCGTGTGAGACATCCTCGCCGCCAACCTGCACGGCCGCGGCAAACTTCGTCGGGTCGGGCGGGTTGGTCACGTACTTGAGGAGACCGCCCTCACTGCCGGCACCGTACAAAGTCCCCTGGGGTCCGCGCAGCACCTCGACGCGCTGCAGGTCCCAGGTGTCGAAATCGCCCGAGAAACCAAAGCCATTGGCCAGCGCGTTGCTCGAGCCGAAGGGCGTATCGTCGACGTAGGTGGTCACGGTCGAACCGACCCCGCCCACGTTCTGGCCGCGAAGGGTAAGCCGCGTTATGCCGGGCGCAGTCTGCGTCAGCGACAGGCCCGGCACCTTGGATTGCAGGTCCGCGAGGCTGACGAGCTGCTGCTTGTCGAGCTCCTCCGTGGTGATCGCGGTGACGCCCATCGGCACGTCGTGCAGCTTCTCCGCGCGCTTCTGCGCCGTGACGACGATCTCCTGGAGAGCCGTGCCCGCAGGCTGGGGGCCCGCGGCCTCCTCGGCCTGCGCGGCCGGCACGGCGGCGACGGGCGCGAATATGAGCGGAACGAGCGATGAGACGCGTCGCGAGCGGTGCATTTTCTTGTCCCCCTGACAACTCTTATCCAATATGACAACACTATTTCTGATTTAGCAAATCATTTTCCAAATCAGCCTTCGCAGGTACTATGGCCTCCGATGGCTCCCACGCCCACACCCAGTCTGGCCGAGGCGGCCGCGTCGGCCGGGCAGGCGGCCGCGGCCCAGCGTGTCGCCAATCCTGGAGCCGCGCTCAAGGCGCTGCGCCGCAAGCACGGCTGGACGCTCGCCGACGTCAGCAAGCGGACGGGACTGCCGACCTCCACCCTGTCGAAGATCGAGAACGACAGGATGTCGCCGACCTTCGACAAGCTCGCTCGCATCAGCACGGGACTGCAGATCGACATCTCGGCGCTGTTCGGCGGCGCTAGCGAGGCGGACGCACAACCGGCCGCGAGCGGGCGCCGCTGCATCGTGCGTGCCGGCGAGGGCAAGGAGATCGAGACGAAGAACTACTCGCACCTCTATCCGGCGTGGGACCTGCTCAACAAGCGCATCATTCCGATCGTCGCCGAGCTGCACGCGCGCAGTCTCGAGGAGTTCGGCGAGCTGATCCGCCATCCCGGCGAGGAATACGCCTACGTGCTCGAGGGCGAGGTCGACCTCTACACGAGCCTGTACGCGCCCGTGCGCCTGAAGGCCGGAGACTCCATCTACTTCGACAGCGGCATGGGCCACGCCTATGTCGCGGCCGCCGAGGGTCCGTGCCGCGTGCTGTCGCTGTGCTCGGCGCCGGAGACGCAGCTGATCGCCGCAATCGCCGGACGGCCGCGCGCCGAGGAAGCGCGCCGCTCGGCGGCCCCGGTCCGGCGGCGCCGGCATCGCTGAGCGATGAGGATCTCCGCCATGCCGCAATTGTCACGGCGCGCCTGTCTCACGGGCGCCCTGCTCCTCGCACTGTCGCTCGCGCCGCCGGCGTCCGCCGCCGACCCGGATGTGCCGCGCATCGCGCACATCCTCGCGCAGACGCCGCTGATCGACGGGCACAACGACCTGCCGTGGGAGATCCGCAGCCGCTTCGGCGGCGACCTCGGCAAGGTCGACCTCAGCCGCCCGACCCAGGCTCTGCCGGCACCCGCAGGCAGCCCGCCGCTCATGACCGACATTCCGCGCCTCAAGGCCGGGCACGTCGGCGCGCAGTTCTGGTCGGTATGGATTCCGGGTGAGACGCAGGGCCCCGCGGCGGTGCAGATGACCATCGAGCAGATCGACCTCGTCAGGCAGATGTGCAGCCGCTGGCCGCAGGACCTCGCCATGGCCTACACGGCCGCCGACATCGTTCGCCTGCACAAGTCCGGCCGGATCGCCTGCCTGATCGGCGTGGAGGGCGGCCACCAGATCAACAACTCGCTGCCGGCGCTGCGCGCCTATTACGAGCTCGGCGCGCGCTACATGACTCTCACTCATTTCGCCAACCTCGCCTGGGCGGACTCGGCCACCGACAATCCCCTGCACCACGGGCTCACGGCCTTCGGCCGGGAGGTGGTGCGCGAGATGAACCGTCTCGGCATGCTGGTCGACCTGGCGCACGTCTCGGCCGACACCATGCGCGCAGCGCTCGCCGCGAGCGAGGCGCCGGTGATGTTCTCGCATTCCTCGGCCCGCGCCCTGACCGATCATCCGCGCAACGTGCCCGACGATGTGTTGCATCTGCTTGCCGCCAACGGCGGCGTGGTCATGGTCAACTTCTATCCGGGCTACGACTCGGAGGCGCGCCGCCGATGGGACTCGGACCGTGCGGCGGAGCAGGCGCGCTACAACAGCCCGCCCAACGGCGGCCTCTACATCGGGCAGCCCGAGCGCGCGCAGGCGGCACTCGCCGAGTGGGAGCGCACGCATCCGAAGCCCGCGGTCGGCATCGGCGATGTGGCCGATCACATCGATTACATACGCCGGGTGGCCGGCGTCGATCACGTCGCGCTCGGCTCGGACTTCGACGGCATCCCCGAGACCCCCGCGGGCCTCGACGGCGTCGACAGGTATCCGGCGCTGCTCGCCGAGCTCGCCCGCCGCGGCTGGAGCGACGCCGATCTCGCCAGGCTCGCGGGCGGCAACCTGCTGCGCGTGCTCACGAAGGCCGAAGAGGTGAGCGCGCGCTTGCGCGCGGCGCGCGGGCCCTCGACGGCCACGCTCGCGCAGCTCGACGGGCCGCCGTCCGCCACCGCGCACTGATCACCGCTCGCTAGTGCAGAAATCCGCCCGCTGTGTAGCGGGCAAAGACCCGCGCGCGAGCCTTGCTACGAAGTGCTCGGCTGCTGAAGTGAGTGCAACTGCTGCGGATCGAGCCCCGCTCTTTGCCCGCGGGCCTGAGCGCGCCGATGGGCTGGCCTGCGCGCGCCGCCGCAGGCGCCGCGCGCCAGCCAACTAAGGCAGGCTGCGCAGGTACTCGCAGGCCTGGCGCGCGGCGTCGAGCGGGCTCATGCGCGTGAAGGGCCCTTCCTGCTCGGCGAAGTAGTGCTTCAGCCCCGCCTTCTCCGCGGCGCGGAGGATCGGCCGGTAGTCGATCATGCCGTGCCCGAGCTCGGCACCCGGATGCGCCGGCGCATCGGGCGGGCGCGGCCCGGGGGCTTCAGGGAGAAAGTCCTTCACGTGGATCATCGGGAAGCGATGAGGGAAGCGCGCGAAGTAGGCGCGCGGATCCCGTCCGCCCACGACCATCCAGCCGCAGTCGATCTCGAACTTGACCAGCTGCGGATCGGTTTCCTTCAGCAGCAGGTCGTAGCCGATGGCCCCCGCGCCCTGATCCGCGAACTCGAAGTCGTGATTGTGATAGACGTACTGAAGCCCGACGCGCCGTGCCTGCTCGCCGATATGGTTGGCGAGCTCGGCGGTGCGCCGCGCCTCCTCGAGCGTCATGCCGGCGGGCGGGCCGGCGCCGGCGGGGAGATCGCGCTCGACCAGTGAGCGCAGGCTGCCGCTCGCTGCGTAGCGCGCGCCGAGCGCATGCGCGTCGTCGAACGCCGCACCCAGGTTTCCCGGCTCGAATCCGAGGTGCGCGCTCGGGGCTCCGAGGCCGGCCGCATCGAGCAGCTTGCGGAACTGACGCGCGCTCAGGCCCGCGAAGCCGGCGGTCTCCACCTCCCCGTAGCCGATCGCGCGCAGCGCCCGCAGCGTCGCCGCCGGATCCGCCTGCAGCGCGTCCCTGACGGCATAGAGCTGGATTCCGACCGGACCCCCGAGCGGCGTCGCCCGCAGCACGCCGGATGCGCCCCCACCTGCCAGCACGGCGAGGGTGCAGCATCCGGTCTCGCGCAGGAAGTCCCGGCGGGTCGTCGTCCTCATGGGGCGAGAGCGTGGTCGAGCTCTGCGGTCAGGTCGCGAACGTCCTCGACACCCACCGACAGGCGGATGAGGCCGTCGTTGATGCCGAGCGCCTTGCGCGTCGCCTCGGGGAGCGAGGCATGGGTCATGATGCCCGGGTGCTCGATGAGGCTCTCGACCCCTCCTAAGCTCTCGGCGAGGGCGAACAGCCGGCAGCGCTCGAGCGTGCGGCGCGCCGCGGCGAGTCCGCCGCGCAGCACCGCGGTCACGATCCCGCCGTAGCCGCCCTGCATCTGCCGCCGCGCCAGCGCGTGCTGCGGGTGGCTCTCGAGCCCCGGGTAATACACGCGCTCGACCCCGGCGTGCTGCTCGAGGAAGCGCGCCACGGCGAGCGCGTTGGCGCAATGCCGCTCCATGCGCAGCGCGAGCGTCTTGATCCCGCGCAGCGTCAGGAAGCTGTCGAACGGGCTCGACACTCCGCCCACCGCGTTCTGCAGAAATCCGAGGCGCTCGGCGATCTCGCTCCCGGCGCGCACCACAGCGGCGCCGCCGATCGAGTCGGAGTGTCCGTTCAGGTACTTGGTGGTCGAATGCACCACCACGTCGAAGCCGTGCTCGAGCGGACGCTGCAGGTAGGGCGTCGCGAAGGTGTTGTCGCAGACGCTGATCAGCCGGTGCCGTTTCGCGAGCGCGGCGACCCCGGCCAGGTCGACCACCTTCAGCAGCGGGTTGGTCGGCGTCTCCACCCACACCAGGCGCGTCTCGGGACGCAGCGCCGTCTCGAGGGCCGCGGCGTCGGTGAGATCGACGAACGAGACGCTGTGGCCCGCCGAGCGCTTGCGCACGTTCTCGAGCAGCCGGTAGCTGCCGCCGTAGAGATCGTGCATCGCGACGACGTGCGAGCCGGCGTCGAGCAGCTCGAGCACGGTGGCGCTCGCAGCCATGCCCGAGGCGAAGGCGAAGCCCGCGCCGCCGCCCTCGAGGTTGGCCACCGCCGCCTGCAGCGCATCGCGGGTGGGATTGCGGCTGCGCGAGTAGTCGTAGCCCCGGTGCACGCCGGGACTCGACTGCACGTAGGTGGAGGTCGCGTAGATGGGCGGCATCACCGCGCCGGTCAGGGGGTCGGGATGCTGACCGCCATGGATCACGCGGGTGGCGAAGCGCTGGGCGGCGTTATCGTCGCTCATGGGTAACTCGTTGTTGGCTTGGACGGTGAGCTCACGGCGGCAGGCGGCGGCGCAGCCAGTTGAGCAGGTCGATACGCGTCACCAGCCCCTGGAACTCGCCGCCGTGCATGACGATCGCCACCATGCCGCGCCTGAAGATCTCCATGAGCTGCCCGACCGGCGCATCGACCGGCACCGTGACCAGGTGGCTCGCCATGGCGTTCGTCACCGGCTCGTTGAAATGCTGCGGGTTGTCGATCACCTCGAGGAGGATGTCCTCCTCGTCGACGATGCCGACGATGCGCCCGTCCTGCAGCACCGGGACCTGCGAGACGTCGTAGAGCTTCATGCGGCGATAGGCGGCCAGCACCGTCTCGGTGGAGTTGACGGTGACCGAGGCCCGGTCCTTGTGCCGGCGCACGATGAGATCGCGCAGGTCGCCGTAGCTGTCGCGCTCGAGGAAGCCCTGATCGAGCATCCAGTAGTCGTTGTAGACCTTGGAGAGATACTTGTTGCCGCTGTCGCACACGAAGGTCACGACGCGTCTGGGCTGCCGCTGAGCGCGGCAGTAGCGCAGCGCCGCCGCGAGCAGCGTACCGGTGGAAGTGCCGGCGATGATGCCCTCGTGCTTGAGGAGCTCGCGGCAGGTGGCGAAGGCCTCGGGGTCGGGAATGCTGTAGGTCGCGGTCACGCGCGAGAAGTCCGCGACCGGCGGCACGCTATCGCCGCCGATGCCCTCGACCAGCCAGGGCGACATCTTCTCCGGGAGCTTCCCCGTGCTCGCGAAGCTCGCCAGCCCCGAGCCCACCGGGTCCGCCAGCACCATCTCGACGCGCGGCGCGGTGCGCGCGAAGAAGTGCGACAGCCCGGCGAGCGTCCCGCCGGTGCCGGCACCGCACACCACCGCGTCCAGCCGGCCGTCCATCTGCTCCCAGATCTCGGGGGCGGTGGTCTCCTCGTGCGCCTGGGCATTCACCGGATTGCCGAACTGGTTAACGAAATACGCATCCGGCGTCTCCTGCGCCAGGCGCTCGGCGACGTCGCGGTAGTACTCCGGATGCCCCTTGCTGACGTCCGAGCGCGTCATCACCACCTCGGCGCCCATCGCCTTGAGGTGAAAGATCTTCTCCTGGCTCATCTTGTCGGGGATCGCGAGCACCAGGCGGTAGCCCTTCTGCGCCGCGACCAGCGCCAGGCCGAGCCCGGTGTTGCCCGCGGTCGCCTCGATGAGCACGCTCCCCGGGCGGATGTGGCCGGCGCGCTCCGCGGCCTGGATGAGGTAGAGGCCGATGCGGTCCTTGATCGAGCCGCCCGGGTTCTGGTTCTCGAGCTTGAGGAACAGCTGGCACGGGCCGGTGTCGATGCGGCGCACCGCCATGAGCGGCGTGTGGCCGATCATCTCCAGCACGTTGCCGAAGCTCTGCGGTGACATGTCCGAGGGCCGAGTGGATTGTTGCGCGGATTGTACGGTCAGGCGGGGGCGGCGGCGACAATGAGGCCGGCGCCGAGCCAGACGGCGAGCAGCGCGGCGGCCTCGGCCGGTGCCTGGTGGGCGCCGTGCGTCGCGGCGAGCAGCTCGCACAGCTCGCCGAAGCCCCGGCCGGCGCGCGCCGCATCGAGCGCCGCGGCCTCGGCAGCCGCCAGCGAGCGAAACCAGGTCCTGAGGTCCTGCCGCCACGCGAGCCACTCGACCGGCGCCGCCGCCAGCTCGAGCTGCGGCCGCTCGCCGCCCTCGGTCAGCGCCTTCCACAGCTGCGGGGCGTTCCAGGCGAGCGCCACGCGCCGCACGCTCGGGTGAAACGTGAAGCGCAGCTCCGCCCAGTCCGCGGGTGCGACCCGCGCGAGCGCCGCGGCGGTGAGCGGCTCGGCATCCGCGGCGTCGAACACCGCGCCCAGCGTCCACTCGAAGCGCGCGAGCTCCGCGAGCAGCGGCACGTCGGCGTAGCCAGCGTCGGTGCGCAGAAACTCCTCGAGCGCATCGCCGTAGTTCCTGATGGAGAAGTACGGCGAGTCGTGCGCGCGTACGTATTCGGCCCCGAGTGCCTGGAAATCCTGCTCGCCGAGGAGCGCCGCGAGCGCCGGGTAGCTGCTCTCGAGCGCATCGATCAGGCGGCTGCCGTAGGCGCCCGCGTAGATCCCAAGGCGCGTCTCCAGGGCGAAGCTCGCGCTGCCGGCGACCCGCGCCTCGATGGCGCGCGTGCCGCGCAGCAGGTACTCCTGGAACTCGCCCTGGATGCGCGCGAGGTCGCTCACCGGGCTCACCTGAGTCCCGCGGCGGGAGCGGCGTGCGCCGACGGCCGGATGGCCTCGCCCCCGGCGAGCGCGCGGCGCGCCACGCTGCGCGCCTCCTCGAGCTCCGCGCACAGCTCCGCGAGCGGCGGGATGTGGTCGTCGCGCTCGATCATGGTCGAGACCGGCCCGAGGCGCCGCACGGCGGCGGCGTACAGCTCCCACACCGCGCTGCGCACCGGATGATCGTGGGTGTCCACCAGGTAATCGCCGTGGTCCTCGTGCCCGGCGAGATGGATCTGCTGCACGCGCGCCGGCGGGATCGCGTTCAGGTACTCGAGCGGGTCGAACCCGTGATTCACTGCGCTCACGTAGATATTGTTGACGTCGAGGAGAATCAGGCAGTCGGCACGCTCGGCGATCTCGGCGAGGAACTGCCACTCGGTGAGCGGCGCATCGCGGAAGCTCACGTAGCTCGAGACGTTCTCGAGAAGGATGCGCCGCTCGAGCAGGTCCTGCACGGTGCGCACCCGCGCCACCACGTGATCGACCGCCTCGCGGGTATAGGGCAGCGGCAGCAGGTCGTGGGTGTTGCGCCCCGCGACGCCGGTCCAGCACAGGTGATCCGAGACCCATTCGGGCTGGACCCGGGCGGCGAGCGCCTTCACCTGGCGCAGGTACTCGCGGTCGAGCGGCGCGGTGCTGCCGATCGAGAGCGACACCCCGTGCATGGCGATGCGAAAGCGCTCGCGGATGCGCATCAGGTAATTCAGTGGCTTGCCGCCCGGCACCAGGTAGTTCTCGGTCAGCACCTCGAACCAGTCGACCGGCGGGCGCCCGGCAAGGATCGCCTCGTAGTGATCGACGCGCAGGCCTAAGCCAAAGCCGAGGGAGGGTCGGGTCAGCACCTGGTGCATCTGTAGCTGTTTCCAGGCGCGATTGTAGCGCGCGCCTCACACAGTAGACCGGACCGGGCACCACTGGATTGCCTGACCCTTGAAATGTGGCGTGCCCGGATCGACTACAATCGACTGGCGCGCGTCTGCCCGACGCACCCCCCGACTCTCTCAGGTGACAGTGAAGCAATGAGCGACGCTTCCGGTGACGCCATCCTCGTGCGTGGCGCGCGCCAGAACAACCTCAAGAATCTCGACCTCGACATCGCGCTCAACGAGCTCGTGGTCGTGACGGGCGTGTCCGGCTCGGGCAAGTCCTCGCTGGTGTTCGACACTCTCTACGCCGAGGGACAGCGCCGCTACGTCGAGACCTTCTCACCCTACGCGCGGCAATTCCTCGATCGCATGGACAAGCCGCAGGTCGACTCGATCGCAGGCATTCCGCCCGCCATCGCCATCGACCAGACGAACCCGGTGCGCACCTCGCGCTCGACCGTCGGCACGATGACCGAGCTCAATGACCACCTGAAGCTCCTCTACGCCCGCGCCGCGCAGCTCCACTGCCGCCGCTGCGGCGAGCCGGTGCGGCGCGACACCGCCGAGAGCATCTACGCGGACCTCGCCGCCCGCGCCCGCGCCGCCGGCGATCCGCGCCTGTTGCTCGCCTTTCCGGTACCGGTGCCCGGCAATTTCGCCGAGGCCGAGGTCCGCGAACTGCTCGCGCGGCAGGGCTATACCCGCTTCCTCGAGCCGCCGGCTACGCACGCCGCGGCTGCGGGCGAGGCCGCGGGCGAGGCTGCGCCGGGCACCGGCAAAGGACGCGGCAAGCGCGCGCGCGGCAGGAAGGCGCCTTCGCCACAGAAGATGCTCGAGGTGGTGCAGGACCGGGTGCGCCTCGGGTCCGCCGAGCGCGGCCGGGTGCTCGAGTCCCTCGAGGCGGCGCTGCGGGTGGGCCGCCACCGGGTCAATGCGCATCTGGTAGATGAAGCGGATCCTCCGCAAGTGCAGGGCACCTGGCGCTACTCGAGCGAGCTGCACTGCGCGCACTGCGACCTGGCCTATCACGAGCCGACGCCGAGCGAGTTCTCCTTCAACTCCCCGCTCGGCGCCTGCGACGTCTGCCGCGGCTTCGGCCGCACCATCGGCATCGACTACGGGCTCGTCGTCCCGGATGAGAGCAAGTCGCTGCGCGGCGGGGCTATCAAGCCCTGGCAGAGCAAGTCCTATGCCGAATGTCAGGAGGACCTGGAGAAGTTCGCCAGGCTGCGCGGCATTCCGCTCGATACGCCGTGGCGCGAGCTGTCCGCCGAGGCACGCAAGTGGGTGATCGAAGGCGAAGGCCCCTGGAGCCGCAAGGTCTGGTACGGCGCGAAGCGCTTCTTCGCCTGGCTCGAGACGCGTGCCTATCGCATGCACGTGCGCGTGCTGCTGTCGCGCTACCGGGCGTACACGCCCTGCAGCGCCTGCGGCGGTGCGCGCCTGAAGACCGAAGGGCTGCTGTGGCGCATCGGCAGCCGCGCGCTCGCGGCCGCGGCGCTCGGCGCGCTGCCGCCGTTTCGCCCGCAGGGCGCCGGGTGGAGCGCGGAGAAGCTCGCCGCGCTCCCCGGGCTCTCGATTCACGACGTGATGCTCCTGCCGCTCGAGCGCAGCTACGAGTTCTTCCGTAACCTGACGCTCCCGCGGCCGCTCGATGAGGCGACCGACCTGCTGCTCGGCGAGATCCGCGGCCGCTTCCGCTACCTGGTCGACGTCGGCCTCGGCTATCTCACCCTCGACCGCCAGTCGCGCACGCTCTCCGGCGGCGAGGTGCAGCGGATCAATCTCACCACCGCGCTCGGCACCTCGCTGGTGAATACGCTCTTCGTGCTGGACGAGCCCTCGATCGGCCTGCACCCGCGCGACATGCAGCGGGTCATCGGCGTGATGAAGCGCCTGCGCGATGCCGGCAACTCGCTCGTCGTGGTCGAGCACGACCCGCAGATCATGCTGGAAGCCGACCGCATTCTCGATCTCGGCCCGGGCGCCGGCGAGCGTGGCGGGCAGATCGTCTTCTACGGGAGCCCGGCGGCGCTGCGCGCGAGCCCGGACTCGCTCACCGGCGAGTACCTGAGCGGCCGCAAGGCGGTGGTGCCGCTGCCGCGGGCGGCGGCCGCAGCGCCGCTCACAGCGGCATCCGCCGGCGACGGCGGCGTCGTGGCCGAGGCGCGCTCGAACCGCTGGCTCGAGCTCAAGGGCGCCACCGAGCACAACCTGAAGAACATCGACGTGCGCATCCCGCTCAAGCGCCTGGTGTGCGTCACCGGCGTCTCGGGCTCGGGCAAGTCGACGCTGGTCGAGGATGTGCTCTACCCGGCGCTGCTCAAGTACCGCGGCCGGCCCACCGAGGCCCCGGGACAGTTCGCGGGCCTCGCGGGCGCCGAGCTCATCGACGACGTGGTGATGGTCGATCAGAGCGCCATCGGCCGCACCACGCGCTCGAACCCGGCGAGCTACGTCGGCGCCTTCGACGCCATCCGCGCGCTCTTTGCCGCCGAGCCCGCCGCGCAGGAGCGCAAGTACACCGCGGGCACCTTCAGCTTCAACTCCGGTAACGGCCGCTGCCCCACCTGCAGCGGCAACGGCTTCGAGCACGTCGAGATGCAGTTCCTCTCCGACGTCTATCTGCGCTGCCCGGACTGCGACGGCCGGCGCTACCGCGACGAGGTGCTCGACATCCGCCGCGAAGGCGCCGACGGCCGCCGCGCCCACATCGCCCAGGTGCTCGAGATGACGGTGACCGAGGCGGCCGCCTTCTTCGCCGACGCCGCCGAAGTGGCCGCGCGCCTCGCGCCGCTCGCCGACGTCGGGCTCGAGTACCTGAAGATCGGTCAGCCGGTGCCGACACTCTCGGGCGGCGAGGCACAGAGGCTCAAGCTCGCCGGTCATCTCGCCGAGGCGGGCTCGGTGCTCTCGAGCACCACGCATCGGGGCAAGCTCTTTCTCTTCGACGAGCCGACCACGGGGCTGCATTTCGAGGATGTGGCGAAGCTCCTCAAGGCCTTCAGGAAGCTCCTCGCCGCGGGCCATTCGCTGCTCGTCATCGAGCACAATCTCGACGTCATCGGCGCCGCCGACTGGATCATCGACCTGGGGCCCGAGGGCGGCGAGCGCGGCGGCGAGATCGTGTGCGCCGGAACGCCGGCCGAGGTGAGCGCGTTCCCCGCCTCGCACACCGGGCGCTCGCTCGAGGCTTACCGGGCGGCGCTCGCCGCGCACGTGCCGGTCGCACCCGAGGCTGCCGGGGTCGCCGAGCCGCGCACCGCCTGGGGCGGCAACGGGCGCGCGCGTAAGCAGATCGTCATCCACAAGGCGCGCGAGCACAACCTGAAGAGCATCGACGTCGAGATTCCACGCGACCGCTTCACGGTGATCACCGGCGTCTCGGGCTCCGGCAAGTCGACGCTCGCCTTCGACATCCTCTTCAACGAGGGGCAGCGCCGCTACCTCGAGTCGCTGAACGCCTACGCGCGGCAGTTCGTGCAACCGGCCGCGCGGCCCGACGTCGATGCGATCTTCGGCATTCCGCCCACGGTGGCCATCGAGCAGCGCACCAGCCGCGGCGGCCGCAAGAGCACCGTGGCGACGCTCACCGAGATCTACCACTTCATGCGCCTGCTGTACGTGAAGCTCGGCACTCAGTACTGCCCGGACTGCGACGTCGCGATCGAGCCGCAGAGCGCCGCCTCGATCGCCGCGCGGCTGCTGCGCGACTACCGCGGCAGGTCGATCGCGCTGCTCGCGCCGCTCGTCGTGGCGCGCAAGGGCTACTACACGGACCTCGCCAAGTGGGCGGCGAAGAAGGGCTTCAGGGCGCTGCGCGTCGACGGCGAGCCCGTGCCGACCGCGCCCTGGCCGCGCCTGTCGCGCTTCCGCGAGCACACCATCGAGCTGCCGGTGGCGGAGCTTGCGGTGAGCGCGAAGACCGACGCCGCGCTCCACGAGGCGCTGGCGCGGGCGCTGGATTTCGGCAAGGGCCTGGTGCACGTGCTGCCGGCCAGGTCGGCGGCCGTCACGGTGTATTCCACCAAGCGTGCCTGCCCCTCCTGCGGCCGGAGCTTCGCCGAGCTCGACCCGCGCCTGTTCTCCTTCAACTCCCGCCACGGCTGGTGCGAGAGCTGCTACGGCACCGGGGTCGAGATGCCGGGTTTCGACGAGCAGCAGTCGGGCGAGGAGCGGGGGTGGAACGAGTGGTGCGACCGCGAGCCGCCCGCCTGCGGCGCGTGCCGCGGTGAGCGGCTGAACCCGGTGGCGCTCAACGTGCGTTTCCGCGGGCGCTCGATCGCCGCGCTGGCCGCGGAGCCGGTGGCGGCGAGCGCCGGGTTCTTCGCGGGACTGCGCCTCAAGCCCCGCGAGCGACAGATCGCCCGCGACCTGCTGGCCGAGATCCGCGCGCGGCTCAGGTTCCTCTCCCGCGTCGGCCTCTCCTACCTCGAGCTCGACCGCTCCGCCCCGACGCTCTCGGGCGGCGAGGCGCAGCGCATCCGGCTCGCCGCGCAGCTCGGCTCGAATCTCCAGGGCGTGTGCTACGTGCTCGACGAGCCGACCATCGGGCTGCACCCGCGCGACAATGCAATTCTGCTCGACTCGCTCGCCGGGCTCGTCGGCAACCGCAACACGCTGGTGGTCGTCGAGCACGACGAGGACACCATCCGGCGCGCCGACCATGTGCTCGACCTGGGCCCCCAGGCGGGAGTGCGCGGCGGGGAGCTGGTCGGCGCCGGCACGGTGCGCGACCTCATCGCCAACCCCCGCTCGATCACCGGACGCTTCCTGCGCGAGCCCCTGCTCCATCCGCCGCGGCCGCAGCGCGCGGTCAGCGCCGACACTGCGCTCCTCACGCTCGAGCGCGTGACGCTGCACAACCTGCGCGGCGCCGACGTGCGCGTCCCGCTCGGGCGGCTGGTGGTGGTCACCGGCGTGTCGGGCTCGGGCAAGTCGACGCTGGCGCGCGACGTGCTGTACGCGAGCCTGAAGCGCCTGCTCGGCGCGGCCGGCACGGGGAGACGGCCCAAGCGCGCGCGCGCCGCGCAGCCGGTCGGCTGCGCCGCGGTGCACGGCCTCGAGCGCCTCGGCCGCGTGCTCGAGGTGGATCAGACGCCCATCGGCAAGACCCCGCGCTCCTGTCCGGCCACCTACATCGGCCTGTGGGACGAAGTGCGGCGCATCTTTGCCGGCACCACCGAGGCGCGCATCCGCGGCTACAGCGCGAGCCGCTTCTCCTTCAACACCGCCGGCGGCCGCTGCGAAGCGTGCGAGGGCCAGGGAGTGAAGACCGTCGAGATGAGCTTTCTCCCCGACGTCAAGGTGCTGTGCGACGTGTGCGGCGGCCGCCGCTTCAACTCCGAAACGCTCGGCGTCCTGTGGCGCGGCAGGAGCATCGGCGACGTGCTGGCGATGGACGTCGACGATGCGGTCGGCTTCTTCGCGGCCCACGCGCGCGTCCACCGCGCGCTGAAGCTCCTGCAGGACGTCGGCCTCGGCTATCTCACGCTCGGGCAGCCGAGCCCGACGCTCTCGGGGGGCGAGGCACAGCGCATCAAGCTGGTCGCGGAGCTCTCCAAGGTGCGCGACGACCAGCTGCCGGGCATGCAGGCGCCGTCCCGCCAGACCCTCTACGTGCTCGACGAGCCGACCGTGGGACTGCACATGGCCGACGTCGAGAAGCTCATCCACGTGCTGCACCGCCTGGTCGCGGCCGGCAACACCGCGGTGGTGGTCGAGCACAACCTCGACGTGATGGCGGAAGCCGACTGGATCATCGATCTCGGGCCCGAGGCCGGCGCCGGCGGCGGACGCATCGTGGCGCAGGGTCCGCCGGCGGCCATCGCCCGGCGGCGCAGGCAATCGCACACCGGTGCGGTGCTGGAGCCGTTCCTGCGTCAGCGCACGCGCGGACCCGGCCCGGGAGCGCCGGCCCGGTAGTACCCTAGCCGCCCATGGCCCACGATCTGGTCTGCTGGAAGTGCGGCGCACCCTTGAGCGAGCTCAGCCTGCCGCTGCGGCGGCTCGATGAATGCCCGAAGTGCCGCGCGGAGCTGCACGTGTGCCGCATGTGCGTCGACTACGACACGCGGGTCGCCAAGCATTGCCGCGAGCCGACCGCCGAGGAAGTGAGCGACAAGACGCGCGCCAACTTCTGCGACCACTTCAAGCCGCGCCCCGGCGCCTACATCCCACCCAACACGGCCGCGGTCGACAAGGCGCGCTCGGAGCTCGAGCGGCTGTTCGGCAAGCGCTGAAGACCGGCTAGAGCTTCTTGACGCGCTCGCTCAGCCGTTCCAGCAGCCGCGAGAACGGCGAGTTCTTCTGCACCTCGACGCGCAGGTGCCGCACGCCGGTATCGTTGAGGGTCTCACCGCGGCCATCGTCGATGGTGAGTTCGCTCGCGCCGAGGATCTCGAGCGTCTCCTCGCGCGTCGGTCCGGCGCGGCGCTCACGCATGCCGCCACGGCCGGCGGGACGCGCGTGCTTTGCCGCCGGGCGCGGCGCGGGCGACTTCGCAGCGGGTCTGGGCGCGGGCTGACGGGAGGCGAGCCGCTGCAGTTCCGGGTCGACGTCGATGAGCTTGAACTCCTCCGGATCGGCCTGCGGCGCAGCCGCGACCTCGCGGACGGTGACGGATGCTGCCGCCTGCTCGTCGTCGCTGGCGCGGGCGCGCTCCTGTGGGCTCACCGGCACGACGGCCACGGAGCCGAACTCGGAGCGTACGTAGTAGGCGACCTGCTTGGCGGAGATCGCGTCGCTGAAGAAGCCGAGGCGCAGGCCGTACCAGTGACGGCCCTCGCGGCTGCCCTCGACCGTATAGAGAGTGTAGGCACTGAAGATCGCGAGTGGCGGTACCTTCTCGAGCTCGACCGGCTGCACCGACCACTGCAGCTGCACCGCGAACCACACCGGGGCGTTGCTGGCCACGGCGTCCTTGAGAGCCCTGCGGGTGCCCGTGTCGTCGGGCTTGAGCAGCGGAATGTTGTTGGCCTGACCTTCGCCGGGCTGCTCGGCGCCGTCGGGGCGGCGCTCCTCGAGAACCCGCAGCACCTGCGTGTCGCTGAGCGTGCCCTCGGCGGCAGAGACGCCGCGCGGCGCCGGCGGCAGCTGCATCAGGCGCGTCTCACCGGTCGTGCTGGTCTCACCGAGCGCGGCGAGCACCTCCCGCACGTTCGAATCCCGGAAGGCGGGCTTCACCGGCGCGCGTCCCGGGGTGCCTGGCCGCGCGCCGGCGGAGGCGGTCGCCTGCGGGCGGACCGGCGCGGCCGGACGTGGCTGGGGGAGCGCCGCTGCCGGCCGTACGGGGGCGGCGGCTCTTGCGGCCGGACCCGGCGCAGGGCGCG
>DAHUXE010000099.1 GCA_027307325.1 Gammaproteobacteria bacterium
GGCGAGGTCCTTGGCTTCCTCGGCCCGAACGGCGCCGGCAAGACCACCACCATGCGCATGCTCGCCGGTTTCGTGACGCCAACTTCAGGCAGCGGCAGCATCTGCGGACACGATATCGGCAGCGACACGCTGGCGGCCAAAACGGCGCTCGGCTACCTGCCGGAGGGAGCTCCGCTCTACGGTGAGATGACCGTGCACAATTTTCTCGCCTTCATCGCCGACCTGCGCGCGCTCGAAGGAGAGCGGCGCCGCGCGCGGCTGGCGCACGTCATCGAGCACCTGCAGCTCGGCAGCGTCCTCGACCAGACGATCGAGACCCTGTCGAAAGGCTTCCGGCGGCGCGTGGGGCTGGCACAGGCGATCGTGCACGATCCGCCGGTGCTGATTCTCGACGAGCCCACCGACGGGCTCGACCCAAATCAAAAGCACGAAGTGCGCACGCTCATCAACGACATGGCGCGCGACAAGATCATCGTGATCTCGACGCACATCCTCGAGGAGGTCGACGCCGTGTGCACGCGCGCGATCATCATCGCCCGCGGGCGCATCGTCGCGGACGACACGCCCGCAGGGCTCGCCGCCCGCTCGCGCTATCACAACGCCGTGTCGATGCAGCTCGACGACCCGGCGCAGCTGACCGCGGCGCGCGCCGCGGTGGCCTCGCTCCCGGCGGTCGCCGACCTCGAGGTGAGCGAGCGCGACGCGCGCCTCACCGCGCTGCCGAGAGCCGGCGCCACCATTCTGCCGGCGCTCTCCGAGCTCGCCGCCCGCCAGGGGCTCAGGTTGAAGGAGCTGCACCTCGAGTCCGGCCGCCTCGACGAAGTGTTTCGTACCATCACCGGCTGAGCAACACTTAAGCACATGCGCAACGTGGGCATCATCATGCGCCGCGAGCTCGCGAGCTACTTCGCGACGCCGCTGGCGTACGTCTTCATTCTCATCTTTCTCGTGCTGGCCAACGCCTTCACGTTCTATCTGGGCGGCTTCTTCGAGCGCGGCCAGGCCGACCTCGAGCCGTTCTTCGCCTTCCAGCCCTGGCTGTACCTGGTCCTGATGCCGGCTGTGTCGATGAAGCTGTGGGCCGAGGAGCGCAAGTCCGGCAGCATCGAGCTGCTCATGACGCAGCCGGTGACGCTGCGCGAGGCGGTAACGGCCAAGTTTCTGGCCGCCTGGATCTTCACGGCGCTGGCGCTGGCGCTCACCTTTCCGCTCTGGATCACGGTCAACTACCTCGGCCAGCCCGACAACGGCGCGATCCTGGCGGCCTATTTCGGCAGCCTGCTGCTCGCCGGCGGCTTTCTCGCGATCGGCTCGTGCATGTCGGCGCTGACGCGCAGCCAGGTGGTGGCGTTCATCCTCGGCGTCGTGGCCTGCTTCGTCTTCCTGCTGGCGGGCTTTCCGCTGGTGCTGGACGTATTCCGCGGCTGGGCGCCGCAGGCGCTCACGGATGCGATCGCCTCGCTCTCCTTCCTCACCCACTTCCAGTCGATCGAGAAGGGAGTGATCGACGTGCGCGACCTGCTGTACTTCGCGATGCTGATGGGCTTCTTCCTCTTTGCGACCCGCATCGCCCTCGAGCTGCGCAAGGCGGACTAGCACCATGACGAAACGCTCGACCCTGGGCGGCGCAACCCTGCTCGCGCTCGCCCTGCTCTTCATCGGACTCACGGTGCTGTTCAACTTCACCCTGCGGGGCTGGCGCGCCGACCTGACGCAGAACCGCCTGTACACGATCGCACCCGGCACCGAGCGCATCCTCAGGAGCATCCGCGAGCCGATCAATCTGTACTTCTTCTTCTCGGATAAGACCGCCGGCCAGCTGCCGCAGATCAAGACCTACGGCGTGCGGGTGCGCGAGTTCCTGGACGAGCTGGCGGCGCGCTCGAACGGCACGCTGCGCCTGCACGAGATCGACCCGCAGCCTTTCTCCGAGGACGAGGACCGTGCCACCGAGCTCGGCGTGCGCGGCGTGCCCGTGGGGGCCACGGGAGGCCAGCTGTACTTCGGCCTCGCCGGCACCAACTCCACCGACGGCAAGAAGGCGATCGAGTTCTTCGATCCCAACAAGGAGCAGTTCCTCGAATACGACGTGGTGCAGCTCGTCTACCAGCTCGCCAATGCGAAAAAACCGGTGGTCGCGTGGATGTCGACGTTGCCGATGGGTCCGGGCTTCGACCCGCAGTCCGGGCAGATGCGTGAGCCCTGGGTGATCTACGGGCAGGCGGAGCAGCTGTTCGACATCCGGCCGCTCGAGCCGACCGCCACCAGGATCGACCCCGACGTGAACGTGCTGGTGCTGGTGCATCCGAAGAACCTGTCGCCGGCGACGCAGTTCGCGATCGACCAGTACGCGCTCAAGGGCGGACACATCCTCGCGTTCGTCGACCCGCTGTCCGAGGCCGACAGCGCGGGGAACGATCCGCGCAACCCGATGGCATCGATGGGTGCAGACAAATCGTCGCACCTCGGCGAGCTGCTCAGCGCCTGGGGCGTCAAGTTCGACGCCACCCAGGTCGTCGCGGACCGCGGCCACGCGCTCACCGTGTCGATGCGCCAGGGCGAGCCGCCGGTCGAGCATCTCGGCGTGCTCGGCCTCGACAAATCGAGCTTCGCCCGCGACGACGTGATCACGGCGGGACTCTCCAACGTCAACGTCGCGGTGGCCGGGCACCTCGAGCCGGTCAAGGGCGCGGCCGTGAAATTCGAGCCGCTGCTCGAGTCGAGCACCGACGCCGAGCTGCTGCCGGTCGAGCGCTTCCGCATGCTGTTCGATCCGGCGACGCTCCACGAGGGCTTCAAGGCGAGCGGCGAGCGCTACACGCTCGCCGCGCGCGTCACCGGCGACGTGCATACGGCCTTCCCCGCGGGTGCGCCCGCGGGCGTCACGCTGCCGGCCGGCACGGCGGCGCTCAAGGCTTCCGCCCGCCCGCTGAGCCTGGTGGTGATTGCCGACACCGACCTGCTGGCCGACTATCTGTGGGTGCACCAGCAGGAATTTTTCGGACAGCGCCTGGTGCATGCCTGGGCCAGCAACGGCGATCTGGTCCTCAACGCGCTCGATAATCTCGCCGGCAGTGACGATTTGATCAGCGTGCGCGGCCGCGCGACCTTCACCCGTCCCTTCGAGCGCGTCGAGAAGCTGCGGCGCGCCGCGGACGAGCGCTTCCACGACAAGGAGCACGAGCTCGAGCAGCAGCTGCAGGCGACGGAGCAGAAACTGACCGCGCTCGAGTCCAAGGGCGGCGGCGCCCAGGGCTCGCTCATCGTCACGCCGCAGGAGCAGGAGGAGATCGAGCATTTCGGGCAGGAGAAGATACGCATCCGCAAAGAGCTGCGCGCCGTGCGCGCCGGGCTCGACGCGGACATCCGCCGGCTCGGCATGGAGATCAAGATCGTGGACATCATCGTGATTCCGGCGGCCTTCGCGCTGCTGGCGCTCGCCTTCGCGGCCTGGCGGCGCCGCGCGCGGCGCCGGCCGGCGGGGGAGCCGCGGCCATGACGCCGCGCCGCGTCGCGCTGCTGCTGGCCGTCGGGCTCGCGCTGATCGTGTTTGCGATCTGGCTGTCCTCAAGGCGACATCTCGAGCATGCGACGCTCGCCGGAGATCTGGTGCTGCCGGGACTCGAGCAGCAGGTGAACACGGTGAGCGAGGTCGACCTGCGCCGCGGCGACGGCACGCGCACGACTCTCAAGAAGGCCTCGGTGGGCTGGGTGGTAGGCGAGCGCGACTGGGCCGCGGAGCCCGGCAGGGTGCGCAAGCTCCTGCTCGACCTCGGCGCACTGAACGTGGTGGAGGAGAAGACGCGCCTGCCGGCGAACTATCCGCAACTCGGCGTCGAGGATGTGAGCACGCCCACGGCTACCGGCACGCAGATCGACGTCGTGACGCCCGGCCGCACCTTCGCGCTCATCGTCGGCAAGACCTCGAGCGGCAAGTCCGGCTACGTGCGGGTGGCCGGCGCCGCGCCGAGCCTGCTCGCAGCTCCCCTCCTCACCCCCGAGGCGGATCCGAAGACCTGGCTTGAGCGCGCACTCGTCGATGTGCCGCAGACGCGGATCCGCCAGGTGGACGAGAAGCCCGCCGATGGGCCGTCCTTCAGCGCCACCCGCGACAAGAAAGAGCAGCCCGATTTCACCGTGGCGCCGATTCCGAAGGGCCGGAAACTGACCAGCGCCGGCGCCGCCGATTCGATCGCGGCGTCGCTCGCCGCACTCACGCTCGAGGACGTACACAAGGCCGCGCCGCCGGCAGACGTCAGGCTTTCGCGGGCCGTGTTCCGCACCTTCGACGGCCTCGAGCTCGAGGTGAGCGGCCGCAAGGACGGCACCCGCGCACTCATCACGCTCGCCGCGCGCTCGACGGCCAAGGACGCCGAGGCCGAGGCGCACGCGCTCGATACGCGGCTCACGGGCTGGGAATTCGAGATTCCGGACTACAAGTACGGCGCGATCTTCCGCACGCTGGACGATCTGCTGCAGCCTCTGCCCGCGAAGCCGGCGGCAAAGAAGCCGGCCGCGAAGAAGACGGCGGCGGCGCCCGAAGAGAAGGCCGCCGCGCCGCATTGAGAGCGGCGGCGCGGCGCGCCCTCGCTCAGGGCCTGACCTGCGCGAGGATTCCGAGCGGGCGCCCCTCCGGATCGTTGAAGTGCGCGAGCCATTCCTCCGTGCCGTCGGCATGGCGATGGATCATGTGCGGCGCCTCGCCAAACTCCACTCCCCGCGCTCGCAGCGTCTCGTATGCGGAGCGGATGTCACCGACGCGCAGATACAGAATCGACTCGGGGCCGGGCTTGTCGGTGGCGCTCAGGTAGAGTCGCGTGCCGCCGCAGTCGAAGAACGCGAACGAGCCGAAGGTGTAGAGGTGCTTGAGCCCCAGCGTCTTGCCGTACCAGGCCTCGGACTCCTTGATGTCGCGCACGGTGCGCGAGATCTGCGCCAGCGGCCCGAGATTCAGCGTCGTCATGGATCTCTCCTCAGCCGCGAGCGCGCTGCCGCGCGGCTCGCGAAACCAGCGGCGCAGCGCCTGACGGTTTGCTACCCCGAGCTTCGCCACCGCGTTGGCGACGTGATACTTGACGGCGTCGATGCTGATGCCGCGGCGTGCGGCGATCTCGCGGTTGCTCATCCCGTGCTGGATCGCATGCACCACGCGCCATTCAGTGGGCGTCAGCACATCGTCGTGCCGCGGCCGCCCTCTGCCTCTCATGCCCGCCACACATCGCGATCCTAAAGTCCCGGGCGTGGATTTACCCTCCCCTGCGGTGCCCGGCCGGAGAGATTTTTTGTGCATCGCAGCATTACGCCCACTGCTTGCGGCGGGCGTAGAATTTTTTGGGCACCGCCCAGGCCCGCGCCGGATGTTCGCTTGGGAAGCGACGCCCAAAGGAGAGCCCATGAGCGCCGTCCTCCTCGCCGTGTTCAACGAGTACTCGGCCGCCGACCGCGTTCGCACGCGCCTCGTGAGCGACGGCTTTCCCACCGATCGGGTCGAGCTCACGGCATCCTGCGAGCCCGGGCGCGCCGGACTGCAGCCGGCGGGATCGGACCACGACAGGTTCGTGGCGTACTTCCGCACGCTGCTCAGCGAGGCGGACGAGCGGCCGTTCGTCGAGGGGCTTGCCGAGCGCGTTCAGGGCGGCGCGGCCACGATCACGGTGCATCCGCGCGGCGCCATCGAGACCGAGCGCGCCGCCGAGATCCTCGAGGGCGAGGGCGCGATGGAGGTGGTCGGCCACGATCTCCAGAACCAGCCATTCGAGCACGCCGCCTCGCGCGGCGAGGGCTATTGGGTACGCCACTTCATGCTCGACAATCCGACGGGCGCCGACTGTATCTACTGCCGGCTGTTCCCGGGGCACAAGCACTGAGCCGCGCCGGCACGGCGTCGCCGGAGCCTGCGACCGCAGGCCCCGGCGAGAAATCGCCTACTGCCTCTCGAGCGTGTACGTCGTCGTCTGCCCGTGAGCCAGGTCCTTGTCTTCCCCACTGATCGTCTTGCCGTCCGCGGCGACCGCGAGGCGGACTTCGTCGGTCACCTTGCCCAGGCGGCGATCGGTCTCGAGCACGGTGTGTGCGTCGACCCGTTTCAGCGTCACGGTCGTGTGGCTCGGATCACCGGCCACCGGGTACTCCTTGCCGTCGAACTTGGCGTCGTAGCTCTGACCATTCCAGTGCATGCTGAAACCATCCGCGGTCATTGCGTACGTGACGGTGAGCAGCGCCTCGTTTCCACCAGTGAGCGCGTCCTGCTGCCAGGAGCCCGAGATCGCGTGCGATCCCGGCGGCCCCGCTGCCACGCGCTTCGCGGTGCCCGAACCCGTCGCGGCCTTCGTGCCCGTGTGGTCCGTAAACTTGGCACGGGACGTCGCCCCATCGGCAGCTACCTCGTCGGTCTCCTCGAATACGACCTTGCCCGCCAGCTGACTGGTGGTCTCGACTGAGGTTGGACTCAGCACCTTGACCGCAACCGCGTCGTGATACGGGTTTCCCTTGGTCTCGTGGAACTTGCCGTCCGCCTTGACCGTGTACGGCGGATCGCAACTCAAGCAGCTGTACTCGCCGTTCACGAGCTGGACCATGTTCGGCTTTCCGGTCGTCCGCATCGAGTCGGGCTTGGTCTTCCACGTGCCATCGAACGAGCTGCTGCCCGCGAAGACCACCGCGGGCGCCAGCAGCAGAGCTGTTAGCGGGATTCTCATGTTTGCCTCCCCTCTGTTGGTGTAGTTAATCGGTGCATCGTCGTTGCGACGCTCCGGGAGCGGCGGAGTTTATGCCCGCTGCCGCGCCTCACCAACCCCAAGCCCCGAGCTCCGGTTTCCCGGGAGCCGGCGAGCCTGATGCGCCGCGGCAATCCGCCGCGATCGCAGCGCAGCAGAGATTTGCGGCGCGCCGCTCGACGGGAATAACGTGACCGCATGACACACACCGTTTACCTCGGCGGCTGCCTGTGCGGCGCGGTGCGCTACGAGATCACGGCTGCGGTCAGCAAGCCCTGCTTCTGCCACTGCGCGAGCTGCCGCCGTGCGACCGGCGCACCGATGGTGCCGTGGGGGACCGTCGCACGCGACGCTCTGCGCCTCACGCGCGGGCAACTCACCGAGTACCGCTCCTCGGCCCAGGTGTGGCGCGGCTTCTGTGCGCGCTGCGGCACTTCCCTCACCTACCGGCACGAGGCGCGCAGCGCGGAGATCGACGTGACACTCGTCACGCTCGATGACCCGGCACGGATCGCGCCGCAGATGCACGTCTGGGTGAACGATCGGCTGCCGTGGGTGGCGATCGGCGATTCCCTGCCACGCCACGAAGCCGGTGTTCCGACCGGCACCAACGCCACTTAGGGTAGCGGGCCGGGATCGCGCCAGTTAACTAGCGCGTCTTGGAGAGTAGCGTGAGCGACACGGCGGCGAGCACCGCCGTCGGCAGCCAGGCGAGCAGCACCGGGTTCAGCGCAAATACCACCGTGCTGCTCTCGATCAGGCGCTGCATCAGGAAGAAGGCGATGCCCAGACCTAAGCCGAGCAGCATGCGCGTGCCGGATCCGGTCGAGCGCAGCGGGCCGAGCGCGAACGGAATCGCGAGCAGCGCGCAGAAGGCGACTGCCACGGTACGCGCGATGCGCGACCAGAAGGCAAACACGTACTCGCGCGCATCGAGCGCGTTGCTCTGGTAATAGCGGATCAGCCGCCACAGCGCTCCGATTGTGAGCTGATCGGGATCCTGGACCGCGAGGCCGAGGAAGCCGGCCGTCACGTTCGATTCGATGATGCGCTCGGCGGGCGGCGAGGAGCTCACCGTGTCACCCGAGAAACGCGATTCCGCATAGTCGCTGAGCAGCCACTTGCGGTTGGAGCCGGCGGTGGCGCGGCGCGCGTGACCCAGGGCGAGCAGCTGATGCTGCGGCGAGAGCTCGAAGAGCTGCATGCCGCCGAACTGACGCTGGCCGGACTGGCCGGCGACGTTGAGGATCAGGTCGCCGTCGCGCACCCAGGCGCCGCTGCCGGTGCCGAAGCTCACGTTGCTCAGCTTGCTGAACGCCTTCTGCTCGCGCGCCACCTGCTGCAGTGGCGGCCCGAGAAACTCCCCGAGCACCAGCTCGACCCCGATGAGCAGCGCCGCGGCCATCAGAGTCGTGCCGGCGAGGCGCACCACCGATACGCCGGTCGCACGCACCACCGTGAGCTAGCTGCCGCGCGCCAGGGCCCCTAAGCCCAGCAGCGTGCCGATCAGCACCGTGATCGGCAGCAGCTCGTACGCCTGCTGCGGGAGATTGAGCAGCGTGTACCACAGCGCGCTCCACGCCGTGTAGCGGCCGATGCCGATGTCGTCCAGCTGGTCGATGAGGACCCAGAGTCCTCCGAGCATCAGGAACACGGCCATCACCAGCAGCACCGCGCTCAGGATGGTGCGCACCACGTAGCGGTCGAGCACGCTCACAGGCGCCGCACCCGGTAACGCAAGCGGTTCACGAGCCCAGGACCTACGATGACCGCCAGCGCGAGCAGCGCCACCACTGCATGCGTCCACCACAGGCCGAGGGTCGCCGGCACAGCGCCGCGCCCGATCCACACCTTGCCGGCCGATATGAGATTGAGATAGACGAAGTAAATCACCACCGCAAGCCAGACGCGCGCATAGCGCCCCTGGCGGGGCTTGAGGCGCGCGAGCGGCACGGCGAGCAGCGCCAGCACCACGCAGGTGAGCGGCATGGCGATGCGCCACTGGAGCTCCGCCTGCTCGGGTAACGCGCGCGCGCCGATGAGCTGCGCAGTGGGACGTGCCTCGAGCGCCGTGACGACGTCGCTCGACTGCGGCACGCGCACCGGCACGATGTGCTCGGCGAAGCGCAGCATGCGGAACTGCGTGCTGCCGGGCACGCCCTCGAAGCGCTCGCCGTCATAGAGCGTGAGGATGTGCGTAAGCCCGTCGGGCGTGACCTCGCGGCGCGCGCGCTGGGCGAGCGCCACTTCGACCACCGGCCCGCGGTTGCGCTCGACGAATACGTTACCGAGCGTGCCGTCCGCGTTGACCTCCCGGGCGTACACCACGGCGCCGCCGAAGCTGCGGAACTTGCCGGGCGCGATGGGCGCGAACTGCCCGGCGCGCACCGCCTCGTTGCGCAGGCTGAGGGCGCGCACCGTGGCCGCCGGCGCCAGCAGCAGGGTGAGCCATGCGAGCGCGGCGGTAAGCAGCGCGGCGAGGAACGCCACCGGCAGATAGAGGGTCGCCCGCCCCGTCCCGCAGGCGAGCGCCGCCGCCATCTCGCTGTCGTGATACAGCCGCCCGAATGCCAGCACCACCCCGAGCAGCAGGCCGACCGGCAGCAACACCCACAGGTACTGCAGCGCCCCGAGGCCGATCAGCTCGAGCACGACGCTCTGCGGGTACTGGTTGGCCGCGGCGCGCTCCAGCACTCCTACCACCTGATTGGCGAGCAGGATCACCAGCAGCACGGCGGTGACCACCAGCCACGCCGCCGCCACTTCCCGCAGAATGTATCGCCCGAGAATGGTGCCCAAGGACGCTCCGTCTACTCGTGGCCGGAAACCCGGCAGGCTCTTGGGTTACACTTGCCGCCATTTGCAGCCGCCGCAACACATCGCGCGCTGAACAAACACCAAACGCGCGCTCAAGAGTCGCCCATAAGGTAAATCAGTCGCTCGCACGGCTCAACGGCAAGGGGATTAGCGGATGGAATTTGCGGTTTGGACCAAAGGGCTGGCGGCACTCGCCGTCGATTGCCTGGTCGTCAGCGTGTTCGAGGAGACCGAGCTCGGCGCCGAGGCGCGCGCCGTGGATGCAGCCAGCGGCGGGCGGCTGCAGCGCCTGCTGGCGCGCGGGGACTTCACCGGCCGCGCCGGGGACACGCTGCTCATCACCGAAATCACCGAGCTCCCGGCACGGCGGGTGCTGCTCGTCGGCCTCGGCGCGCGGGCGCAGCTCACGCGCCGCGGCTGGCGGCGCGCCCTGGGCTCGGCGGTCACCGCCCTGAGCCGCACCCGCATCGCGAGCATCGCCCTCGCCCTCGAGCGCCCCGCGGCGCGCGAGCTCGACGACTACTACTTCGGGCGCGCGGTCGCAGAGCTCGCCGGGTCCACTCTCTACCGCATCAACGATTTGAAGACCGGCAAGAAGCCGCCCGCTCCGGCGCTGAAGAAGGTGCTCGCCGGTCCGGTGCGCAAGCCCGACGCCGCAGCGCGCGGCTTCAGACACGGCGCCGCCATCGCCGCCGCCGCCGCCGTGCAACGTGATCTCGCCAACCTGCCGGCGAACGTCTGCACCCCGACTTTCCTCGCCGAGGAGGCGCGTGCCCTCGCGAAGCGCCACAAGTCGCTCACGGCGCGGGTGCTCGACGAAGCGGCGATCCGCCGTGAGAAGATGGGCTGCCTGCTCGCCGTCTCGCAGGGGAGCCAGCAGCCGCCGCGCTTCATCGTGCTCGAGTACCGCGGCGGCAAGTCGGCGGCGGCGCCGGTGGTGCTGGTGGGCAAGGGCGTGACGTTCGATACCGGCGGCATCTCCCTGAAGGATCCGCCGGCCATGGACGAGATGAAATTCGACATGAGCGGAGCGGCCGCGGTCATTGCCTGCCTGACGCTCGCGGAGGAGCTGCGGCTGCCGCTGCACGTCGTGGGGCTCATCGCCGCGGTCGAGAACATGCCGGACGGCAAGGCCGTGAAGCCCGGCGACATCGCCACCAGCGCCTCGGGCCAGACGGTCGAGATCCTCAACACCGACGCCGAGGGGCGCCTGATCCTGTGCGATGCTCTGCACTATGCGCGGCGCTTCCGCCCCGCCGCGGTAGTCGACATCGCCACCCTCACCGGCGCCTGCGTGGTAGCGCTCGGCCATCATCACTCCGGGGTGATGGGCAACGACGAGGCGCTCATCGGGCAGCTGCTCGAGGCCGGCGTACGCGCCGAGGACCGCGCCTGGCAGCTGCCGCTCACCGAGGAGTATTTCGACCAGCTCAAGAGCAACTTCGCCGACTTCGCCAACGTCGGCGGACGCGACGGCGGCGCGATCACGGCGGCTACCTTCCTCGGCAAGTTCACCCAGGGAATGCCCTGGGCGCATCTGGACGTCGCCGGTACCGCCTACCAGGGCGGTGCCGGTAAAGGCAGCACCGGCAGGCCCACCCCGCTGCTCGCAGATTTCCTCATTCACCGCGCCGAGCGCTGAGGTTCCACGGGCCGGCGCGACTCGCGCCGGCGGCGGCGGCACGCATCCGGGCGCGGCGGCCGCGCAGCCCCTGCGGCTATACTTGCCCGGTTTTCTCTCGGTTTTCCCGCATTCATGGACAAGGTGTACGCGCCGCAGGACATCGAGCGGCGCATCTACGAGCGGTGGGAGTCGCACGGCTGGTTCGCGCCCGGCGGCCGCGGTGCGCCCTACTGCATCATGATCCCGCCGCCCAACGTGACCGGAACGCTGCACATGGGACACGCGTTCCAGCACACGCTCATGGACGCATTGACGCGTTACCACCGCATGCGCGGCGAGGACACGCTCTGGCAACCCGGTACCGACCACGCCGGCATCGCCACCCAGATGGTGGTCGAGCGGCAGCTCAACGCCGAGGGACGCCGGCGCACCGACCTCGGGCGCGAGGCGTTCATCGAGCGGGTGTGGCAGTGGCGGGCGCAGTCCGGCGGCACCATCGCCGGGCAGATGCGCCGCCTCGGCGATTCGGTCGACTGGACGCGCGATCGCTTCACCATGGATCCGGGGCTGACGCGCGCGGTGGTCGAGGTGTTCGTGCGGCTGCACGAGGCAGGCCTCATCTATCGCGGCAAGCGCCTGGTGAACTGGGACCCGGTGCTGCTCACGGCGCTGTCCGACCTCGAGGTGCAGGCGGAGGAGGAGGAAGGCCAGCTCTGGCACCTGCGCTACCCGCTCGAGGACGGCAGCGGCCACGTGACGGTCGCGACCACGCGCCCGGAGACCATGCTGGGAGACGTGGCGGTCGCGGTGCACCCGGACGACGAGCGCTATCGTCACCTGGTGGGGCGCAAGGTGCTGCTGCCGCTCGCCGGGCGCGCCATTCCGATGATCGCCGACTTCTACGTCGATCCGAACTTCGGCTCGGGCTGCGTGAAGATCACCCCGGCGCACGATTTCAACGACTACGAGGTCGGCCAGCGCCACGGCTTGCCGCTCATCAACATCTTCACCGAGCGCGCTGCTCTCAGCGATGCGGTGCCCGAGCGCTTCCGCGGGCTCGACCGCTTCGAGGCGCGCAAGCGTGTCGTGGCCGAGCTCGAGGCCGCCGGCCTCCTGAAGGGTGTCGAGAAGCACCGGCTCGTGATCCCGCGTGGCGACCGCAGCGGCGCGGTGCTCGAGCCCTGGCTCACCGATCAGTGGTACGTGAAGATCGCCCCGCTGGCGCGCGAGGCGCTGGCGGCCGTCGAGGACGGCCGCACCCGCTTCGTGCCGGAGAACTGGGCGCGCACCTATTTCGAGTGGATGCGCAACATCAAGGACTGGTGCGTGAGCCGCCAGCTATGGTGGGGCCACCGCATCCCGGCCTGGTACGACGATTCCGGGCGCGCGTACGTCGGGCGCGACGAGGCCGAGGTCCGCACCCGCCACGGGCTCGACCCGAAGGTCTCGCTGCGCCAGGACGAGGACGTGCTCGATACCTGGTTCTCCTCCGCCCTATGGCCCTTCTCGACGCTCGGCTGGCCTGAGCAAACGGACGCGCTGCGCCGCTTCTACCCGGGCAGCGTGCTGGTGACCGGCTTCGACATCATCTTCTTCTGGGTCGCGCGCATGATGATGATGGGACTGAAGTTCATGGGAGAGGTGCCGTTCCGCGACGTCTACATCACCGGCCTCATCCGCGACGAGCACGGCGACAAGATGTCGAAGTCCAAGGGCAACGTGATCGACCCTCTCGACATCGTCGACGGCATATCGCTCGAGGCGCTCCTCGCCAAGCGCACCAGTGGCCTGATGCAGCCGAAGCTCGCCGGCGCGATCGAGAAGGCGACGCGCCGCCAGTACCCGGCCGGCATTGCGCCGCACGGCACCGACGCCTTGCGGTTCACCTTCGCCGCGCTCGCCTCGCCGAGCCGCGACCTGCGCTTCGATCTGGCGCGCGTCGCCGGCTACCGCAATTTCTGCAACAAGCTGTGGAACGCGGCGCGCTTCGTCACGCTGGCGGTCGGCGAGCAGCCGCCCGCGCCCGCCGGCACGAAGATGGAGCTATCGGTGGCCGACCGCTGGATCCGCGCACGCTTCGGCCGCGCGCTGACCGCCGTCGAGCAGGCGCTGCGCGACTACCGCTTCGACTTCGCCGCCACGGCGCTCTATGAGTTCACCTGGTACGACTTCTGCGACTGGTACCTCGAGCTCACCAAGGCGGTGCTGCAATCGAACGAGTCTCCGGCCGCCACCCGCGAAGGCACGCGCCGGACCTTGAGCGGAATTCTCGAGGCGCTGCAGCGTGCGCTGCATCCCTTCATGCCGTTCATCACCGAGGAGATCTGGCAGCGCGCCGCGCCGCTGGCCGGATGCCCGGGCGAGACCGTGATGCTGCAGCCCTACCCGGCCGCCGCCGAGTTCCCGCCCGACGAGCCGGCGGAGCGCGAGACCGCCTGGATCCAGGCGGTGGTGCTCGGCGTGCGCCAGATCCGCGGCGAGATGAACATCAATCCGGCGAAACGCATTCCGCTGTTGCTGCGCGATGCCGGCGAGCAGGATCGTGAGTGGGCCGCGCGCCATCGCCCGTACCTCGAGCGCCTCGCAGGACTCGAGCGCGTGACGGTGCTGGCAGCGGGCGCCGCCGCCCCGCCGTCGGCCATCGCGCTGGTCGGCACGCTGGCGCTGCTCGTGCCGATGGCGGGCCTGATCGATGCGCCCGCGGAGATCGAGCGGCTCACCAAGCTGATCGGCAAGGCGCAGAAGGACCTCTCGGTGGTGCGCACCCGCCTCGCGAGCGAGAGCTTCGTCGCCAACGCACCCGCGGCGGTGGTGGCCGGCGACCGCGAGCGCCTCACCGAGCTCGAGCGCACCGTGGCGGGCCTCAATGCGCAGCTCGAGCGCGTGCGCGGACTCGGCGCCTCGTGAGCACCGCAGCCGACATTCCCGCCAGCATCGACGCGTTGCGCGCCGTGCTCGCTACGCTCGAGACCATCATCCTCGGGAAGCCGCGGCAGATCCGGCTCTGCCTCGCCTGCCTGCTCGCGCGTGGCCACCTGCTGATCGAGGATGTGCCCGGCGTGGGCAAGACCACCCTCGCGCACGCGCTCGCCCACGTGCTCGGGCTCGCGTGGCAGCGTGTGCAGTTCACCAGCGACCTGCTGCCGGCAGACATCATCGGCGTGTCGATCTTCGACCGCGCGCACCAGCGCTTCGACTTCCGCCGCGGCCCGATCTTCACACAGCTGCTGCTCGCGGACGAGGTGAACCGCGCGAGTCCGCGCACCCAGAGCGCGCTGCTCGAGGCGATGGAGGAGCGCCAGGTGAGCGCCGACGGCACCACCTACCGCCTGCCGGACGTGTTCTTCGTGGTCGC
>DAHUXE010000108.1 GCA_027307325.1 Gammaproteobacteria bacterium
TCGGCGCGCTCGGCGCCATGACGCACCACCTCGGCCCCGGCGCGTCCGCCGGCGAGCAGCTGCAGGGCGTCGACGACGATCGACTTGCCGGCGCCCGTCTCACCGGTGAGGACCGTGAGCCCGGCGCGCAGCTCGAGCTCCACGGCGTCGATGATGGCGAAGTCGCGGATCTGCAGGTGCGTCAGCAAGCCGCCGCCTTCAGCGCCCGAGCGCGCCGCGGCCCCAGTGGAGCTTCGAGCGCAGCAGCGTGTAGTAGTCGTGTCCCGGCGGGTGCAGCAGCGTCACTCTTTCTTGCGCCGTGCGCACCTCGAGCCGGTCGCCCGCCTGGAGGGCCCCGAGGCGCATGCCGTCGCAGGAGACGTGCGCCTGGGTGTCCAGGCGCTCGAGCAGCGCCACCTCAATGACCGAGCGCGCCGACACGACGATCGGACGGTCGGACAGCGTGTGCGCGCAGATCGGCGCGATCACCAGCGCCTCGAGGTGCGGCTCGATGATCGGGCCGCCGCAGGAGAGCGCATAGGCGGTCGAACCGGTGGCGGTCGCGATGATGATGCCGTCGCCGCCATGGGTGTTGACATATCGCTGGTCGATGCGGGTCTCGAAATCGAGAGTGCGCCCCGTGTCGTGCTTCTGCATGACGACGTCGTTGAGAGCCAGCGCCTGCGCGATGCCCCCGCCGGCCGAGTGCAGCTGTGCGCTCAGCAGCGGCCGCTCGTCCTTCTCGAGCTCGCCCCGCAGCGCCGCATCGACCGCGGCCAGCATGTTCTCGGGCATGACGTCGGTGAGGAATCCGAGCCGGCCGCGGTTGATTCCGAGGAGCGGCACGCCGTGGCGGGCCACGAGGCGCGCCGCTTGCAGCAGCGTGCCGTCGCCCCCCACGGCGATCACCAGGTCGGCGCGCTCGCCGATCGAGGCCGCGGCGACGCGCACGGCGCCCGCGGCCTCGCACGCCGGGGCCGCTTCGCCGACGAGCACCTGCACGCCGCGGCTCTTCAGGTGCGGCAGCAGGGCATTCAGGGTGTCGGTCACGCGCGCGTCGGTGAACCTGCAGATCAGCGCGCAGCTGCGAACGGGGAAGGCCATAGGTTCGAGCCTCGACGAGACGCCCCGCGGGCATCGCGAGGCGGGGACCCTTGTAACACGGTGGCTCGGCTCCCGGCCATGCTGCAGAACACATCCGCTCGCTTGCCCGGGCGCGCCCGCGGCACCTCTGGCCTTTCCGCGCCGGCCACGCATGATGTAAGGTCCGACGCTGAACGCTATGGCGCACGAAGCTCGGGACGAGGCCTTGGGCGAGCGGGCCCAGCACCTGCTGCGGATCCTGGTCGAGACCTACATTCGCGAGGGTCAGCCGGTCGGCTCGCGGGCCCTGTCGCGCGAGTCGGGCCTGCAGCTCTCGTCGGCCACCGTGCGCAACGTGATGGCGGATCTCGAGGAGCTCGGGTTCGTAGCCTCGCCCCATACCTCCGCTGGTCGCGTGCCCACCGACAAGGGCTACCGGTTCTTCGTAGATACGCTGCTGCAGCTGCGCCCGCTCGATGAGGCGGCGACCGCCGAGATCCGCCGCCAGGTGGAGGCGAACCGCGACAGCTCCACCGACCTCGTCACCGCGGTATCGCAGCTGCTCTCGAGCGCGACCCGGCTCGCCGGCGTCGTCACCCTGCCGCGCACCCGCTCCGCCTCGATCACCCAGATCGAGTTCGTGCCGCTGTCGGAGAACCGCGTGCTCGTGGTGCTGGTGTTCAACGACCGCGAGGTGCAGAACCGCATCATCCAGCTCGAACGCCGCTACTCGCCCGACGAGCTCAAGCGCGCCTCGAACTACCTGAGCGAGCAGTTCCGCGGCAGAACGCTGCGCGAGGCACGCCAGGAGATCCTGCGGCAGCTGTCCGAGGCGCACGCGCACATGAATCAGATCATGCTCGAGGCGATCTCGGTGGCGCAGCAGGTCTTCGAGAGCGGCGGCGATGAGCGACTCGAGTACGTGATCAAGGGCGAGACCAATCTGATGGGGGTGGCCGAGCTCACCAGCGTCGAGAGGCTGCGGCGCCTCTTCGAGGCTTTCAACGAGAAGCGCGACTTCCTGCACCTGCTCGACCACAGCCTGAGGGCGGAAGGGGTGCAGATCTTCATCGGCCACGAATCCGGCTATCAGATCCTGGATGATTGCAGCGTGGTCACCGCACCCTACACAGAAGGGGGGTCCGTGGTCGGGGTGCTGGGCGTGATCGGTCCAACCCGGATGGCCTACGAGCGGGTCATCCCGATCGTCGATATGACCGCTAAACTGCTCGGCGCGGCCTTGAATTCGCGGCGCTGAGCCCCACGCTGCCGGCAGAAGTTGCGCAGGAGACCAAGGCAAGATGACCGCGAACGAGTCCCGACGGGACGCCCCGGGCGCACCCGGCGCCGAGCCCACAGCCGTGTTGCCCGAGACCGCGGCGCAGCTGGTGGAGCTCGAGCGGCTGAGCCAGGCGCTCGGCGAGTCCGAGGAGCGCGCCCGCAACCACTGGGAGCAGTACCTGCGCGCGGTGGCCGACCTCGAGAACGTGCGCAAGCGCGCCGCACGCGATGTCGAGGCCGCCAACCGCTACGGGCTCGAGAAGTTCGTCGCGGAGCTGCTGCCGGTGCGCGACAGTCTCGAGCTCGCGGTCCAGAACGCCGGCCAGGCGGATGCCCGCAGCCTCGCTGAAGGACAGGAGGCGACGCTCAAGCTCCTCAACAAGGCGCTGGAGAAGCTCGGGGTCACCGTGCTCGACCCCCTCGGCGAGCCCTTCGACCCGGCCCGCCAGGAGGCCATGATGATGCAGGAGTCGGCCACGGCGGAGCCCAATTCCGTGCTCAGGGTCGTACAGCCGGGGTACGAGCTCAACGGCCGCCTGCTGCGGCCGGCGCGGGTGATCGTCGCCCGGGCGCCGGGTTGACGGCCCCCCCCGGCAGCAGGCCCCATACGCCTTGAAAGAGGCGCTGGTCATCCCTAAGAAGTGACCCTGATCTATACCTCTTTTTTCAGAGATCTCGCCTCGGAGTGACCCCATGGCAAAGGTAATCGGCATCGACCTCGGCACCACCAATTCGTGCGTGGCCATCATGGAGGGCGGCAAGCCCCGGGTGATCGAGAACAGCGAGGGCGACCGTACCACCCCCTCGATCGTGGCCTTTACCAAGGACAGCGAGGTCATCGTCGGCCAGCCGGCCAAGCGCCAGGCCGTGACCAATCCGCAGAACACCCTGTTCGCGATCAAGCGCCTCATCGGCCGCAAGTTCGAGGACGAGGTCGTGCAGCGCGACATCAAGATGGTGCCGTATAAGATCGCCAGGGCCGACAACGGCGACGCCTGGGTCGAGGTGCAGGGCAAGAAGATGGCCCCCCCCGAGATCTCGGCGCGCGTGCTCATGAAGATGAAGAAGACCGCCGAGGACTACCTCGGCGAGCCGGTGACCGAGGCGGTCATCACGGTGCCCGCCTACTTCAACGACTCTCAGCGCCAGGCCACCAAGGACGCGGGCCGCATCGCCGGCCTCGAGGTGAAGCGCATCATCAACGAGCCGACCGCAGGCGCGCTCGCCTACGGGATCGACAAGCAGGGCGGCGATCGCAAGATCGCCGTCTACGACCTGGGAGGCGGCACCTTCGATATTTCGATCATCGAGATCGCCGAGGTCGACGGCGAGCGCCAGTTCGAGGTGCTCTCGACCAACGGCGACACCTTCCTCGGTGGCGAGGACTTCGACCTGCGCATCATCAACTTCCTCGCCGAGCAGTTCCAGAAGGAGTCCGGCGTCGACGTGCGCAAGGATCCGCTCGCGATGCAGCGCCTCAAGGAGGCGGCCGAGAAGGGCAAGATCGAGCTGTCCTCGACCCAGCAGACCGACATCAATCTGCCGTACATCACCGCGGACGCCTCGGGACCGAAGCACCTCAACATCAAGCTGACCCGCGCCAAGCTCGAGTCGCTGGTCGAGGACCTGGTGCAGAAGACCGTGGCGCCGTGCAGGACGGCAATTAAGGACGCCGGGGTCTCCGCCTCGGACATCGCCGAGGTGATCCTGGTCGGCGGCCAGACCCGCATGCCGCTCGTGCAGAAGTACGTCAAGGACCTGTTCGGCAAGGAGCCGCGCAAGGACGTCAATCCCGACGAGGCGGTGGCGGTGGGAGCCGCGATCCAGGCGGGCGTGCTCGCCGGCGAGGTGAAGGACGTCCTGCTGCTGGATGTGACCCCGCTGTCGCTCGGCATCGAGACGCTCGGTGGCGTCATGACCAAGCTGATCGAGAAGAACACCACGATCCCGACCAAGGCGTCGAACACCTTCTCGACCGCGGACGACAACCAGACGGCGGTGACCATTCACGTGCTGCAGGGCGAACGTGACCGCGCGGCTGACAACAAGTCGCTCGGCAAGTTCGACCTCTCGGACATTCCGCCGGCGCCGCGCGGCATGCCGCAGGTCGAGGTGTCCTTCGACATCGACGCGAACGGCATCCTCAACGTGTCGGCCCGGGACAAGGCCACCGGCAAGGAGCAGAAGATCGTCATCAAGGCCTCGAGCGGGCTCAACGAGGAGGAGATCAAGCGCATGGTGCGCGACGCCGAGGCGCACGCCGAGGAGGACAAGCGCTTCCGCGAGCTGGTCGAGACGCGCAACAAGGCGGACGGCCTGATCCACGCCGTGGAGAAGTCGCTGCAGACGCTCGGCGACAAGGCCGACGCGGCCGAGCGCGCCAGGGTGGAGTCGGCGGTGTCGGATCTGCGCACCGCGCTGAAGGGCGATGACCGCGGCGTCATCGAGAAGAAAACCGAGGCGCTCGCCCAGGCCTCGGCTGCGATTGCCCAGCGGGCCTACGCCGAGACCCAGGGCGGGGCGGGGGCGGGACCCGAGGCCGCGGCGGCCGGCGCAGGCGGTGCGGGCGGCGGTAGCGGTGGCGCTGGCAAGGACGACGTCGTCGATGCGGAATTCGAAGAGGTGAAGGACAAGGGACGCAAGGCGTCTTAGTCAATTGGGCAAAATCGCCTTCGGCGATTTTGCCGGACATTACTTCGTCGACCGCAGGCAAAGAGCGCGGTCTTTGCCTGCTGCGCCTGAGGCCAGCGTTCGATAACAAAATAAATGTCCAAGCGCGACTACTACAAGGTACTGGACGTACCGCGAACGGCGACCGAGGCGCAGATCAAGCAGGCGTACCGGCGCCTGGCGATGAAGTATCACCCGGACCGCAACCCGAATGACGGGGAGGCGGAGGAGCGCTTCAAGGAAGCCAAGGAGGCCTCCGAGGTGCTTACCGACCCGCAAAAGCGCGCGCTCTACGATCAGCACGGACACCCGGGCCTCGAGGCGGCGGCACGCGGCGGCGGCCGCGGCGGCTTCAGCGCCGGGGATGCCTTCAGCGACATCTTCGGCGACGTGTTCGGCGACATCTTCGGCAGCGCACGCCGCGGCGGGCGCTCGCAGGTATTCCGCGGCGCGGACCTGCGCTACGAGCTCGCGCTGGATCTCGATCAGGCCGTGTTCGGCACCACCGCCGAGATCGAGGTCGCGAAGCTCGCCGAGTGCGATACCTGCCACGGCTCGGGCGCCGCCAAGGGCAGCCAGCCCGCCACCTGCGAGAGCTGCGGGGGCGCGGGTCAGGTGCGCATCAGCCAGGGCTTCTTCCAGCTGCAGCAGACCTGTCCGCGCTGCCGCGGCTCCGGCACCGTCATCAGAAACCCCTGCGACACCTGCCTCGGGCAGGGGCGTGTGCGCCGCACGCGCAAGCTCTCGGTCAAAGTCCCCGCCGGCGTCGACAACGAGGATCGCGTGCGCCTCTCCGGCGAGGGCGAGGCGGGCCGCAACGGCGGACCGCCCGGCGATCTCTATGTCGAGATCCACGTGCGCGAGCATCCGATCTTCGAGCGCGACGGCGAGCATCTCTCCTGCGAGGTGCCGGTGAGTTTCGCCACCGCAGCGCTCGGCGGCGCGGTCGCGGTGCCGACCCTCGACGGCGACGTGACCCTGAAGATTCCGGCCGAGACGCAGTCCGGCCGCGTGTTTCGCCTGCGCGACAAGGGAGTGAAGCCGGTGCGCGGCGGTGCCCGCGGCGATCTGTTCTGCCGCGTGGTCGTCGAGACCCCGGTGCACCTGACCGCGGAGCAGCGCGACCTGATCCGCTCGCTCGAGGAGTCCCTCAAGGCGCACTCGAGCCGGCACGCGCCGCGCGAGAAAGGCTTTCTCGAGGGTGTCAAGCGCTTCTTCGGGGCGGACCACGGCGAGGCTTGAGGGAGGCGCGGCGCGTATGACCCCCGATCCGCGCAAGGCGCCTCTCCTCCGCATCGCGTTGATCGGCGTCACCGGCCTCATGGGCCAGGCCGTGCTGCGCGCCGCTCCCGCTTTCCCGCAGCTCCTCATCACCGGGGCAGTCGCCTCGACGGCGAGTCTCGCCCTCGGGCGCGACGCCGGCGAGCTCGCAGGTCTCGGCTCCACGAACCTCGCCGTCACCAGCGATCTGCCGCGCGCGCTCGCCGCTGCCGATGTGGCGATCGACTTCAGCCACGCCGCTGCCACGGGCGCCAACGTCGCGGCCTGCCGCGCGGCGCGCACACCACTGCTCATCGGCACCACGGGGCTCGACACCGCGCTCGCGCCGGCGATCGACGCCGCAGCCGGCGAGATTGCGCTGCTGGTGGCACCCAATACCAGCATTGCGGTGGCGCTGCTCACCGAGCTCGTGCGCCAGAGCGCGCATGCGCTCCCCGCCGCCTTCGACATCGACGTGCTGGAGCTCCATCACCGCATGAAGCGCGATGCTCCCTCGGGAACGGCGCTCACCTTGGGTGCGGCCGCCGCGGGCGCACGCGGGCTGCCGGCCCCCTCGGGAGCTGCGTTCAGCCCTCGGGAGGGCGGGGATCAGGGGCGCCCTGATGGCGAGATCAGGGTTCACAGCGTTCGTGCCGGAGACCTCGTCGGCGAGCACACCGTGCTCTTTTCCGGCCCCGGCGAACAGCTTGCCCTGACCCACCGGGCGAACGATCGGGAGATCTTTGCCCGCGGCGCCCTGACGGCAGCGCTCTGGCTCGTGTCTCGGCCGCCGGGGCGCTACAGCATGCGCGATTTTATTGGTTTCAAAACATTATCTTAGAGATCCAGCCACGAGGCGACTTGAGCTTTGCGAGGCCGGGTTGGGGGGGAATTTTCCGTGGACATACGCGGGCCCTAACCCGTAAACTTTCTGCCTAATCCGTGTACGGGTTAGTCCATGCAAGGCGGGAGGATGTTCGATGAGAACTCCTCCCGCTTTGTATATGTGCGTCAAGGGGAAGTGAACCGGTGAGCGTACCTGCGGTGCTCGCACTGGCCGACGGAACGATCTTCCGCGGACAGTCGATCGGAGCCAAAGGCAACACCACAGGCGAAGTCGTTTTCAACACCGCCCTCACCGGGTATCAGGAAATTCTCACCGACCCGTCCTACGCGCGACAGATCGTCACGCTCACCTGCCCCCACATCGGCAACACCGGCGCGACTCCCGAGGATCTCGAGGCGGCGCAGATCTACCCGGCGGGTCTCATCGTGCGCGATCTGCCCGTGCTGTCGAGCAACTGGCGCGCAAACGAATCGCTGCCGGAGTTTCTCGAGCGCGGCCGTGTAGTCGCGATCGCCGGCATCGACACGCGCCGGCTCACCCGGCTGCTGCGCGAGAACGGTGCGCAGGCCGGCTGCATCATGACCGGCGAGAAGGCCGACGAAGCCGCCGCCATCAAGCTGTCGCGCAAGTTTCCGGGATTGAAGGGCATGGACCTCGCCAAGGTGGTGAGCACCAAGCGCCCCTTCCAGTGGAACGACGGCACCGTGTGGCCCGATCCGGCACGTGCGCCGATCCGCTCGCAGCAACGGCTGCACGTCGTCGCCTACGACTTCGGCATCAAGCGCAACATCCTCAGGCTGCTCGCCGACTTTGGCTGCCGCATGACCGTGGTGCCGGCTCAGACACCGGCCGCGGACGTACTCGCGCTCGAGCCGGACGGCGTATTCCTCTCGAACGGTCCCGGAGACCCCGAGCCCTGCAGCTACGCGATCGCGGCGACGCGCAAGTTCCTCGAGACCGACGTCCCGGTGTTCGGCATCTGCCTCGGGCACCAGATCCTCGGGCTCGCGGCCGGCGCGCGCACCGTGAAGATGAAGTTCGGCCATCATGGCGCGAATCATCCGGTGCAGGATCTCGAATCGGGCCGCGTGTTCATCACCAGTCAGAATCACGGCTTTGCGGTCGACGAGTCGACGCTGCCCGCGGGCGTCAAGGCGACACATCGTTCGCTCTTCGACGGCTCGCTCCAGGGGCTCACCTTCACCGACCGGCCGGCGTTCGGTTTCCAGGGCCATCCGGAGGCGAGCCCGGGGCCACACGACATGCGCGCGCTCTTCGAGCGCTTCAATCACCTCATGCTGCGGCGGCTGCAGGCGCAGCTGAAGCTCGCCGAGGATGCCTTGCGCCATCAGCAGGCGGCGGGGCGCTGACCCGGTGCCGAAGCGCAGCGACATCGAGAGCATCCTGATCATCGGCGCGGGCCCGATCATCATCGGCCAGGCGTGCGAGTTCGACTATTCCGGCGCCCAGGCCTGCAAGGCGCTGCGCGAGGAGGGCTACCGGGTCATCCTGGTGAACTCCAATCCCGCGACCATCATGACCGACCCTGAGATGGCCGATGCCATCTACATCGAGCCGGTCAATGCGCGCACCGTGGCGCGCATCATCGAGAAGGAGCGGCCCGATGCGCTGCTGCCGACCATGGGCGGACAGACGGCGCTCAATACGGCGCTCGACCTGGTGCGCGAGGGAGTGCTCGAGAAGTTCGAGGTCGAGCTGATCGCGGCCTCGCGCGCCGCCATCGACATGGCGGAGGACCGCGAGCTGTTCCGCAACGCGATGCGCGAGATCGGCCTCGAGACGCCGCGCTCGCAGATCGCCCGCAGCCTCGATGAGGCGCTCGCCATCGCGGGCGAGATCGGCTACCCGGTGGTGGTGCGCCCGTCGTTCACCCTCGGCGGCAGCGGCGGCGGCATCGGCTACAACCGCGAGGAGCTCGAGGACATCGTGGCGCGCGGGCTCGATGCTTCCCCGACCGGCGAGGTGCTGCTCGAGGAGTCGGTGATCGGCTGGAAAGAATTCGAGATGGAGGTGGTGCGCGACCACCGCGACAACTGCATCATCATCTGCTCGATCGAGAATCTGGATGCCATGGGCGTGCATACCGGGGACTCGATCACCGTCGCCCCGGCGCTCACGCTCACCGACAAGGAATACCAGCGCATGCGCGACGCCTCGATCGCGGTGCTGCGCAAGATCGGAGTCGACACCGGGGGCTCGAACGTGCAGTTCGCGGTCAACCCGCGCGACGGGCGCCTCCTCGTCATCGAGATGAATCCGCGCGTGTCGCGCTCCTCGGCGCTCGCCTCCAAGGCCACCGGCTTCCCGATCGCCAAGATCGCCGCCAAGCTCGCCGTCGGCTATACGCTCGATGAGCTCCGCAACGACATCACCGGCGGGGCGACGCCGGCCTCCTTCGAGCCGTCCATCGACTACGTGGTGGTGAAGATCCCGCGTTTCACCTTCGAGAAGTTTCCGGCGGCCAACGACCGTCTCACGACCCAGATGAAGTCCGTCGGCGAGGTCATGGCGATCGGCCGCACCTTCCAGGAGTCGCTGCAGAAGGCGCTGCGCGGGCTCGAGACCGGCCTCGACGGCCTTGTGCCGCAGCTCGCGTTGCCGCTCACCGACGAGACGCAGGCGAAGCTCGCGCACGAGCTGCGCGCCCCCGGTGCCGACCGGCTGCTGTACGTCGCGGATGCGTTCCGTGCCGGCTGGACGCTGGCGCGTGTCGCCGAGCTCACCTACATCGACCCCTGGTTCCTCGCGCAGCTCGAGGAACTGGTGCGCGAGGAGGCCGAAGTGCGCGCCCACGGCCTCGGGGCCCTGACCACCGAGCGGCTGCGGGCGCTCAAGCGACGCGGCTTTTCCGACAGCCGTCTGGCGCGGCTGCTCGACATGCCCGAGAAGGCGATCCGCGACAAACGCCATGAGCTCGGCGTCGTGCCGGTCTACAAGCGCGTCGACACCTGCGCCGCGGAATTCTCCACCTCCACCGCCTACCTCTATTCGACTTACGAGGAGGAGTGCGAGGCGCAGCCCACCGATCGCCGCAAGATCATGATTCTCGGCGGCGGCCCCAACCGCATCGGCCAGGGGATCGAGTTCGATTACTGCTGCGTGCACGCGGCGCTGCAGCTGCGCGAGGACGGCTTCGAGACCATCATGGTCAACTGCAACCCCGAGACCGTCTCGACCGACTACGACACCTCCGACCGCCTGTACTTCGAGCCGCTCACGCTCGAGGACGTACTCGAGGTCCTGGCAGTGGAGAAGCCCGAAGGCGTCATCGTGCAATTCGGCGGGCAGACACCGCTCAAGCTGTCGCGGGCGCTGGAGGCCGCCGGGGCGCCCATCATCGGCACCTCGCCCGATTCGATCGACGTCGCCGAGGACCGCGAGCGCTTCCAGGCGCTGGTGAGAAAGCTGGGACTCAAGCAGCCTGCCAACGCCACCGCGCGCACCGAGGACCAGGCGGTCGCGCTCGCGCGCGAGGTGGGCTTTCCGCTCGTGGTGCGGCCTTCCTACGTGCTGGGCGGGCGCGCCATGGAGATCGTCTTCAACGAGGAGGATCTGCGCACCTACACGAGCAACGCCGTGCGGGTGTCGAACGACAGTCCGGTGCTGCTCGACCGCTTCCTCGACGTCGCCATCGAGGTCGACGTGGACGCGGTGTGCGACGGCGATGACGTGCTGATCGGCGGCATCATGGAGCACGTCGAGCAGGCCGGCGTGCACTCGGGCGATTCGGGCTGCTCGCTCCCGCCCGTGAGCCTGTCGCGCGACACCCAGGGCGAGCTGCGCGAGCAGACGCGCAAGCTCGCGCGCGCGCTCAACGTCATCGGCCTCATGAACGTGCAGTACGCGATCCAGGCGGGCGTCATCTACGTGCTCGAGGTTAACCCGCGGGCCTCGCGCACCGTGCCGTTCGTCTCCAAGGCCACCGGAATGGCGCTCGCCAAGGTCGCCGCGCGGGTCATGACCGGGCGCAAGTTGAAGCAGCTGGTCGGCGCGGTGGAGCGCAGGCCGCACTACTTCTCCGTGAAGGAAGCGGTGTTCCCGTTCAACAAGTTCCCGGAAGCCGACCCGATCCTCGGGCCCGAGATGAAATCGACCGGCGAGGTCATGGGCACCGGGCGCACGTTCGGCGAGGCCTACGCCAAGGCGCAGAGCGCCTCGGGCGTGACGCTGCCGCGCAAGGGCGTGTGCTTCATCAGCGTGCGCGACCGCGACAAGCCGGGTGCGGTCGAGCTGGCGAAGAAGCTCATCGAGCGCGGCTTCGAGATGATCGCGACCGAGGGCACGGCCCGCGCGCTCACCGAGGCGGGAGTCGCGTGCCGCCGCGTCAACAAGGTTCGTGAGGGCCGGCCGCACGTCGTCGACATGATCAAGAACGACGAGATCGATCTCATCGTGAATACCACCGAGGGCAAGCTCGCCATCCGCGAGTCGAACTCCATCCGCCGCGAGGCGGTGCACCGGCGTGTCACCTACTACACGACGCTCGCCGCCGGGCTGGCGACGCTCGAGGCGCTCGACCACCTCGACGAGGTGGAGGTCAACCGTCTGCAGGACCTGCATCTCGAGGCGTCCGGGATATGAAGCGCACTCCCATGACGATGCGCGGCGCCGAAGGTCTGCGCGCGGAGCTGAAGCGCCTCAAGTCCGAGGCGCGGCCCGCGATCATCAGGCAGATCGCCGAGGCCCGCGGCCACGGCGATCTCTCCGAGAACGCCGAGTATCACGCGGCGCGCGAGCAGCAGGGGTTCATCGAGGGGCGCATCACCGAGATCGAGCGCAAGCTCGCCAACGCCGAGGTCATCGATCCGGCGACCCTGCCTGACACCGGTAAAGTGGTGTTCGGCGCCACGGTCGAGCTCGAGGACCAGGCGGGCGGTGCCCGCGTCGTCTATCAGATCGCGGGCGAAGACGAGGCGGACATACGCGCCGGACGCATCTCGGTCACCTCGCCGATCGCGCGTGCGCTCATCGGCAAGTCCGAAGGCGACGTCGTCGAGGTGGCCGCGCCGGGCGGGGTGCGCTCCTACGAGATCGTGGCGGTGCGGCTGGGATGAGCGGTCGATATTGCTCTCTGCTGCCCAGCCGGCGAAAGCCGCGCCTTTCGCCGGCGGAAATCACGGTAATGTCTGCCGAAATTGCCGCAGGCAATTTCGGCCAATTTAATCAGGGATCAGGATGCGCGGGAGCTCGGGGTGGGGCCGGTAGAGTACGGCGACGTTACCGATGCGGTGCACGAGGGCGCTCGCGGTGCGCGCAGCGAGCGCGCTGAAGAGCGCATCGCGCACCTCGCGGTCGCCCCCGGGCGCTTTCACCTTGATGAGCTCGTGACGCAACAGGGCGTGCGCGGTCTCACGGGCTACTGCTTCGGTGAGGCCGGCCGTACCTAAACGCACCACCGGTTTCAGCGGATGCGCGAGCCCGCGCAGGTGCCGGCGCTGCCGCTCGGAGAGCCCCACTGCCGCGTGGCGCGTGGCCGCCGCCACCGCCGCGGTTGCGGCCGCGGCCGGCTCCGTCTTTCGAGGCGTGGTTTTCCTCACCCACTCATTGTAGAGGTAGATTCGGCGTCGATGCCCAAGCGGTCGAAAAGCAGCGATCGGTGGCTCAAGGAGCACTTCCGCGACAGTTACGTGCGGCGGGCCCAGGCACAGGGCTGGCGCTCGCGGGCGGTGTTCAAGCTCGCGGAGATCGATGAGCGCGAGCGGCTGCTGAAGCCTGGCGCCGTGTGTCTCGACCTGGGTGCCGCGCCGGGGGCGTGGAGCCAGTACGCCCGTGCCCGGGTGGGGCGCGAGGGCCGGGTGGTGGCGTCCGACATCCTGCCGCTTGAGGCTCTGGCCGGGGTCGAGTTCGTGCAGGGAGATTTTCGCGACGAGGAGGTCTTCAGCCGTGTCCTGGCGCTGCTGCCGGAGGGCCGGGTCGACGTGGTTCTGTCGGACATGGCGCCGGCCTTCAGCGGGGTAGACGTCACCGACCAGGCGCGCTCCATGCACCTCGCGGAGCTCGCCCTCGATACGGCCCGGCGTGTCTTGAAGCCGGGCGGGGACGCCCTGATCAAGGTCTTCCAGGGGAGCGGCTTCGAGGATCTGGTAAAGGGCGCACGCCGCGAATTCGGGCGGGTAAAGGTGGTCAAACCGCAGGCATCCCGGGCGCGCAGCCCTGAGATGTATATGCTGGCCTTGCAGTATCGCTTGGTGTAGGTTCGGAAACATAGGTTCGGGGCGCCAGGGGCAACCCCCGCATCGAGGACGGAAGCCTTTGAATGACTTGACAAAAAACATCCTGCTCTGGGTCGTGATCGTGATCGTGCTGTTGCTCGTCTTCAGCCGCTACATGCCGACCGCGGGACAGCCCCAGCAGATCGCCTATTCCACCTTCCTCGATGACGTGAAGAACAATCGCGTCGAGTCGGTGGTGCTCCAGGGCGACATGATCTACGGGGAGCACAAGGACAAGAGCGCGTTCAAGACCTTCAACCCCGAGACCGACTACACCGCGCTCATAGGCACGCTCGAGAAGGCGGACGTGCGCATCGAGGGCCAGCCTCCCAAGCCGCCGAACTACATGGGGCAGCTGCTGCTGCAGCTCGCGCCGGCGCTGCTGCTGATCGTGGTGTTCGTGTACATGCTGCGGCAGATGCAGGGCGCCTCCGGCGGCCGGGGAGCCATGTCCTTCGGCAAGAGCCGGGCGCGGCTCCTCGGCGAGGACCAGGTGAGCGTGACGTTCGCCGACGTCGCCGGAGTCGACGAGGCGAAACAGGAGGTCGGCGAGATCGTCGACTTCCTCAAGGACCCCGGCAAGTTCCAGAAGCTCGGCGGCAAGATCCCCAAGGGCGTGCTGATGGTGGGATCGCCCGGCACCGGCAAGACGCTGCTGGCGCGCGCCATCGCCGGCGAGGCCAAGGTGCCGTTCTTCACCATCTCCGGCTCCGACTTCGTCGAGATGTTCGTCGGTGTCGGCGCCTCGCGCGTGCGCGACATGTTCGAGCAGGCGAAGAAGCACGCGCCGTGCATCATCTTCATCGACGAGATCGACGCGGTCGGCCGGCACCGCGGGGCAGGGCTGGGCGGCGGCCACGACGAGCGCGAGCAGACGCTGAATCAGCTGCTGGTCGAGATGGACGGCTTCGAGGGCAACGAGGGCATCATCGTCATCGCCGCCACCAACCGTCCGGACGTGCTCGACCCGGCGCTGCTGCGCCCGGGCCGCTTCGACCGTCAGGTGGTCGTGCCGCTGCCGGACGTGCGCGGCCGCGAGCAGATCCTGCGCGTGCACATGCGGCGCGTGCCGCTCGCCGACGACGTCAAGCCCGCGCTGATCGCGCGCGGCACGCCCGGCTTCTCGGGCGCGGATCTCGCCAACCTGGTGAACGAGGCGGCGCTGTTCGCCGCGCGCGCCAACAAGCGCATCGTCGGCATGGACGAGTTCGAGAAGGCCAAGGACAAGATCTACATGGGCGCCGAGCGGCGCTCGATGGTGATGTCGGACCACGAGAAGAAGATGACCGCCTATCACGAGGCGGGGCACGCGATCGTCGGCTTCGTCGTACCCGAGCACGACCCGGTCTATAAGGTCACCATCATTCCGCGCGGCCGGGCGCTCGGTCTCACCTGGTATCTGCCGGAGGGTGACCGCTACAGCACCAGCCGCCGCGAGCTCGAGAGCCGCATCACCTCGCTGTTCGGCGGCCGCGTCGCCGAGGAGCTGATTTTCGGCGTCGACGGCGTGACCACCGGCGCGGCCAACGACATCGAGCGGGCCACCGAGCTGGCGCGCAACATGGTCACCAAGTGGGGGCTGTCCGACAAGCTGGGTCCCCTCACGTACTCGGAGGAGACCGGCGATGTATTCCTCGGGCGCAGCGTCACCCAGCACAAGCAGGTGTCGGATGTGACGGCGCACGCGATCGACGAGGAAGTGCGGCGCGTGATCGAGAACAACTACACCCGCGCCAAGGGCATTCTCGAGAACAACCTCGAGAAGCTGCATACGATGGCCGAGGCGCTCATCAAGTACGAGACCATCGACGAGGAGCAGCTGAAGGACATCATGGCCGGCAGGGCGCCCAAGCCGCCCGCGGGCTGGGACGAGACGCTGTCGAACAAGCCGCCCAGGCCCAGTGAGCCGCCCGGCGGAGCAATTCCCGCGGGGCAGCACTGAGGCACTTTCGAGGCTGCGTCCCGTTGTGAAATAAGCACTTCCGGGAACGCCGTGAATCCATCCCTGGAGGCTGCGGGAACACAACTCGCAGCTGCCCCTCAGATGTCCTCCCGGCCGGTATTGCTCAGGTGTAAAGACAGGACGGTCGATCTGACCCACCCGGTTGTGATGGGCGTGATCAACGTGACGCCGGACTCGTTCTCCGACGGGGGGCGTTTCTTCGACGCCGAGACGGCGGTCCGCCACGGCCTGGCGCTCGCCGCGGAGGGCGCGGCCTTCATCGACGTGGGGGGCGAGTCGACACGGCCCGGCGCCGACCCGGTCGGCGTCGAGGAGGAGCTGCGCCGCGTCATGCCGGTCATCGAGCGGCTCACGGGCGCAACCTCCGCCGTGATCTGCGTCGATACCAGCAAGCCCGAGGTCATGCAAGCCGCCGCAAGGGCGGGCGCGCAACTCATCAACGACGTGCGCGCGCTGCGGGAGCCGGGAGCGCTCGAGGCGGCGCAGTCGAGCGGCTGCGCCGTGTGCCTCATGCACATGCAGGGCGAGCCGCGCACCATGCAGGCCGCGCCCGCCTATCAGGATGTCGTCGGCGAGGTGCGGGGATTCCTTGCGGAGCGGGCCAGGGTCTGCCGTGCGGCGGGAATTTCCGCCGACCGCCTGATCCTCGACCCGGGATTCGGCTTCGGCAAGACCGTGGAGCACAATCTGGCGCTGCTGCGCCACTTGCGCGCGCTCGGCGTCGACGGGCTGCCGCTCATGGTCGGGTTGTCGCGCAAGTCCATGGTGGGCAAACTCACCGGGCGTCCCGGGGGCGAGCGGCTGCTCGGCAGCGTAGTGCTCGCGGTGATGGCGGCGCTCGCAGGGGCGCGGATCGTGCGCGCGCACGATGTCGCATCTACAGTCGAGGCGCTCAAGCTGGTGGCGGCGGTAAGAGAGAGCTGATGGGCCGACGATATTTCGGGACGGACGGCGTCAGGGGCCGCGTGGGCGAGCACCCGATGACGGTCGACTTCGCGCTGCACCTTGCCAGCGCAGCGGCGCGCGTGCTGGCGCCCGGCGGCGGCACGGTGCTGATCGGCAAGGACACGCGGCTGTCGGGCTACATGTTCGAGTCGGCGCTCGAGGCGGGCTTCGTCGCCGCCGGCGTCGACGTGATGCTCATCGGCCCGCTGCCGACACCCGGCATCGCCTACCTGACGACGCGCTTCGATTGCGATTTCGGCGTGGTGATCAGCGCCTCGCACAACCTCTACGACGACAATGGCATCAAGTTTTTCGACGGCTCGGGCGCCAAGCTCTCCGACGAGCTGGAGGAGGCGATAGAGAACGAGCTGGCGCAACCGCCGACCACTCGCACCTCGCGCAGCCTCGGGCGCGCCACGCGCGTCGACCGCTCGCGCACCGTCTATCAGGACTTCTGCACCTCGACGCTGCCGGCCGGGGCCGATCTCTCGGGGCTCAAGATAGTCGTCGACTGCGCCAACGGCGCTTGCTACAAGGTGGCTCCGCGGATCCTCGCCGATCTCGGCGCCGAAATCGTTCCGATCGGCTGCTCGCCCAACGGCCGCAACATCAACGACGGCTGCGGATCCACCGCACCCGATCTGCTGCAGCTGACCGTGCCGGGGGTGCGCGCTAATGTAGGGATCGCCCTCGATGGTGACGGCGACCGCCTGGTCATGGTCGATCACCTCGGCCGCATCGTCGACGGCGACCAGCTGCTGTATGTCATCGCGCGTGCGCGCAAGCTGGCGGGAACGCTGCGCGGCCCGGTGGTCGGCACGGTGATGAGCAACCTCGGGCTCGAAGTGGGACTGCGCGCGAGCGGCATCGAGTTCCGGCGCGCGGCGGTCGGCGACCGCTATGTGCTCGCGATGCTGCGCGAGCTGCAGGGAATCCTCGGCGGGGAGACCTCGGGACACATCCTGTGTCTCGACAAGACCACGACCGGCGACGGGCTGGTGTGCGCGCTGCAGGTGCTGGCGGTGATGCAGCAGACCGGGCGCCCGCTGGCCGAGCTCGCCTCCGGCATGCAGAAGTACCCCCAGGTGCTCCTCAACGTGAAGGTGGCGAAGCGCTTCGACCCCGCGGCAGTGCCGGCGGTGCAGGAGGCCCTGGCGCGCATCGAGCGGACCATGGGGGGTGAAGGGCGCGTGGTGCTGCGGCCTTCGGGCACCGAGCCCGTAATCCGCGTCATGGTCGAGGGGCGGGACGAGGGCGCAACCCGGGCCGCCGCCACCGAGCTCGCCGACGTAGTCAGGACGGCCGCCGGCTAGCGTTGCACCACCCTCCCTCGGCCGCTATCATCGCGCGCCCGTTGGGTTGAGTGGGATCTCATGCGCCGTCCGATCGTCGCCGGGAACTGGAAGATGCACGGCTCGCGCGCCGAGAACTCGCGGCTGGTCGAGGAGCTCCTGGCCCAGGCGCCGGCTTCGGCGGCGGCCGAGTGCGTCGTGTGCCCGCCGCTCGTGTATCTGCAGGAGGTCGGGCGGCAGCTGCGGGACTCGCTCTTCATCCTCGGAGCCCAGGACGTGTGCGCCGATCCGCACGGGGCCTTCACGGGCGAAGTCTCCGCCGCCATGCTCAAGGACGTCGGCTGCGAGTACGTGCTCGTCGGCCATTCGGAGCGGCGGCTCCTCTACCGCGAGTCGGATCAGCTCGTGGCGCGCAAGTTTTCCGCGGCGCACGCCAAGGGGCTCATTCCGATCCTGTGCGTCGGCGAGCAGCTCGCCGATCGCGAGGCGGGACGCACGCGCGAGATCGTCGCGCGTCAGCTCGACGTAGTGCTCGAACTGTGTGGTGCGGGCACGCTGGAACGCGGCGTGATCGCCTACGAGCCGGTGTGGGCGATCGGGACCGGGCGCAATGCGACGCCCGAGCAGGCTGAGGAGGCGCACGCGTTCATCCGCGGCCGCATCGCGGCCCGGGATGCTAAGATTGCCGGCGCCACCCGCATTCTCTACGGCGGCAGCGTCAAGGCCGGCAACGCAGCCGAGCTGTTCAATATGCCGGACGTCGACGGGGGCTTGATCGGTGGCGCCTCGCTCAAGGCCGAAGAGTTTCTGACAATCCTGGCCGCGGCGCGGCCCGGATGAGTGGATGCATGCGATGTTAAGAATGTTGCTGACGGCGGTTCAGGTGTTTTCCTCGTTTGCGATCGTGTTCCTCGTGCTGCTTCAGCGCGGCAAGGGAGCCGAGGCGGGCGCGGGCTTCGGCTCGGGTGCGTCGGGCACCGTCTTCGGCGCGCGCGGTGCCACCACCGCACTGTCGCGCGCCACGGCAGTCTTTGCCGCGATCTTCATGATCAACAGTCTCGCGCTCGCGTACCTCGGCACGACCGCCGCCAAGGAGCAGCAGAAGACGATCCTCGAGGAGGCCGCGGACAGCGGCAAGGCACCCCCGGCCGCCGGCAGCGCGCCGCTGCCAGGGAGTGCGCCTGCGCCGGCCCAGGCACCAGCGACTGCGCCCGCCACGGCGCCGGCGCCCGCGCCGGCTCAGGCGCCCGCGCCGGCTCAGGCGCCGAAGTAGCGCGACGCGCCGTAGGCGCGAATCTGAATGCTTGCCGACGTGGTGGAATTGGTAGACACACTAGCTTGAGGGGCTAGCGCCGCAAGGTGTGGGAGTTCGAATCTCCCCGTCGGCACCAGATTACGAGGCAGGCACGGCCGCTGCGAGCCGGAGGCTTCAGCCCTTGCTTTGCGCCTCGTGGATGCGCGCGCGCCACTGCAGCGTGTCGTGCAGAGGCTTGAGCTCCGGCGCCAGGCCGTTGATCAGCGCCGACGCCTCGCGCAGCAGCGCAGCGCGGCGCGCGGGCTCGGCCAGCGCCTGCGCATAGAGCGCGCCCGCCAGCTCGAGCGCCACCCACTGGTCGCCGCGATTCTTGGCTGCCAGCTCGCGCTCGAACTTCACCACCGGTGTGATCGTTCGGGCTGCATCGGCCGTGTGGCCCTGCCGTGCCTGAGCCATCGAGAGCCATGTGAGGACGACGTTCAGGCGGCGGCGATCGTCCATTGCATCGACCCCCAACGCCCTGCGCAGCTCCGCCGCCTTCGCTTCCGCGTGTTCGGCAGCGGCGAAGTCGCCCGACAGGTAGGCATTCTCGCCCTCGTTGTCGTAGCCAAAGTGCAGGATCACGGACTTCAGGAACTTCTGCGCACCACCCTGAGGGGTGACGGCCTCGAGCTCCTGGACCGCTTCTGTGCCTATACGCTGTGCGAGGTGCAGGTCGTCGCGCTCTAACGCCGCGTAGGACTCGCTGACCTTGTTCGAGGCATCGATGATGCCCACCGCCGTGCTGCCGTCGGGCTCGCTCGCCCGCAGCTTCTCGAGGTATGGAAGCGCACCGGCCAGAGTCGTCCGGGCACCCGCGGCGTCGCCGAGCTGCGCCTGGGCGAATACCATCTGCGCAACGGCTGCCGAATGGTTGATATGGAACGTGGCACCCCCGGCGGTCGCCCGCTGCGCCGCTTCGAGCTGCTTCGCACGGAACGGCATGGCTTCGTGCAGCCGACCGGCCGACCAGTACGCGTACCACAGCTGTGACTCGGCCACCGCGAGATTGTTGATGGTCACGATGTTGCCGGGATCGAGCCTGAGGAGTGTCTGCGCCACCTGCTCCTGGCGCTGCGCGGCGCCCAGCGCCTCCCTGGGGTTGAGCTCATCCTGCGCCACTGTCACGAGATTGCCGGTGATGAGCTGCTCGGCGTGCAAGGCCAGACGATCGCCCGGCCGGCGCTCGAGCACTCCCTCCGCCACTCCCAGGCATTCCTCGCTGATGCGCCGCGACTCGGTGAGGCGGCCGAGACCCTCGAGCGCCGTCACGAGCCAGGCGCCGGCCTCTGCGTAGTACGCTCCCATGTCGAGGTCACGCAGCTCGCGCGCGCCGAGATCCGCGGCAACGCGCATCACTTCGCGCTCGGTGCGAACGGCGTCCTCATTGTGGTCCGCAGCCTGCTGCTCGAAGCCGATGCGGAAGCCGACCTGAACGTAGGCGCGCCGCGCCGCCACCGAGGCGTCCGGCCGCTTCACCAGCGGCTCGAGCAGGGCGAGGCCGCGCTGATTGGTCTCCAGGTCGGCGGGGTCGGAGCGGGACTCGAGCACGCGGCCCTGCGCGGCGTAGGCGAGCGCGAGCGCGATCGTCGTGCCTTCGGAACCGTCGCCTCGGGCGCGCAGGCCGGTAAGGAGCTGCACGGCCTCGTCGGCATCCTCGCCGGCGACGTCGAGCTTCCCCAGGGAGCGCTTGGCGCGCGAGTGCAGCACCATGGCGAGCGCCGCGTTGCGCACGGTGTCATTTCCCCGCAGCGCCGGCGGCAGGGCCTCGAAGTATTCGATCTGCCGCTGCGAGAACTCGGAGAGCACGTCGAGCTGGCCGAAGCTCTCGAGCTCGCGCCCGAAATCGTCGCTCAGGTAGCCGAGGAGCTGCTCGGCGTTGGCGCGGCTCTGCTGCGCCTCGTGCTCGGCCCGATGGGCGCGCCGGCTGCTGAAGTAGGCGGACACCGCAGCGACCAGCGCCACTGCCGCGAGCACCGTGCAGCCCGCCGCGATCTGCCGCGCCCGCACCGCGGTGCGGTGCGCCGCCTGCTCGCGCGCGCGCTGCTCGGCCAGCAGCCGCTCGGTCGCCTCGCGTGCCTCGCGTTCCTGGCGCCGGTCGCGGCTCGCCTTGACCACCCCGCAGAGCACGTCGTGCGTGAGCTCGACACGCCGCACGTCGAGGCGCTCCTCGATGCGCAGCAGGCGGCGGTTGACGAGCAGCGGCAGCGTCCCGGGAGCCGCGCCCGCGTCGGTGAAACGTTTGACCAGACTCTCCTCGGCCACGTTCTCGCGGAAGCCGGAGTCGGTGAGCAGGTCGTCCTCGATGATGCGGCGCACCTCGGGCGGCTGGTCGGCGAGCGCGCGCTCGTAGAAGTTGCTCAAGATCGTGGCATGCGAGCCCGCGAGCAGATCGAGGGAGATCTCGCTGCGTCCCTGGGCGATACGTGCGTCGTTGAGCTCGCGGCATATGAGACTGAGGAGCGACGGCTCGACCACCGCGTTGGCGAGTTCGGCGCCGCCGGCGACGAAGCGCACGATCGCCTCGGCGACCTCCTGCGTTACCAGGCCCTTGCCGGGCTGCAGCACCGCGGTGAGCGCCTGCGTGCCGGTCATCGGCGCGAGCCGCAGCCGGTTCTGCGAGATGCTCGGGATCTCCTTCTTGAGACCCTCGAGCGGAGCGAGGTAGTCCTCGCGCAGCGCGATCAGCACCCGGTAGTCGCTGCGCGCGAAATCGAAGCGGGCGGCGGCGGCCTCGTCCTCGTCGAACCTCGCCTCGAGCTCCTTCGGCGCGCGGTTCTCGACCAGGTCGGCCAGCTCGGATACGAAGCGCGCGGCGCGGGCACGCCCGAACTCATCGCTCTGCGCCAGGGTGAAGATCTCCTCGAACTGATCGAAGATGAGCAGCGGCGTGAGCGTCGCTCCCGACTGGTCGCGCAGCACATCGTCGCGATGGTGCAGGAACTCCCACAGCGACTCGCCCTCGACTGCCACTCCCGTCTGGGTCCACTCCCCGGACAGGCGGGCGTTGACGCGGATTGCCGCCTTGATCTGATCGGCGGGCTCGGGCGACTCGCGCGAGTAGTCGATGCGCACGTAGATCGGGCAGTAGCCCTGGCTGCGCAGCCGCGGCACGAGGCCGGCGCGCAGGATCGAGGTCTTGCCGAGGCCCGACTGGCCGAACAGCACCGTAAGGAGCTTCCTCTGCACGCGGCGGGCGAGCTCGGCGACCTCCTCGTCGCGGCCGAAGAAGTAGCGGCGCGTCTCCTCGGTGAAGGAGGCGAGGCCAAGCCACGGATTGCGCTCATCGACCGTGGCGGCCGGCTCGGGGCTCACGGCCCTGACAACTGCCGCGCTCATCGGCTGCGCGCACGCATGAAGTCGGCGAGCCGCTGCGCGAACTCGGGCGGCACGCGCCCGCCGGGGAGCTCGCTGAAGTGCAGCGCCTTGAACCGATCGGGCACCAGCGCTGCCGCGGCCTCGGTCCCGTCGATGCTCACCGGCAGGATGAACAGTGCGCCGTCGGCCATGTTGCGGGCACGGTCGATCGCATAGCTCCACTCGCGGCGAAAGTAGCCCTCGAGGCGGCGCTGCGTGGTCGCGGAGACCACCGGGATGAAGTAGGAGCAGCGCGCGATGTTGTTGCGGATCTTGTGGTCGTAATCATCCCCGGCCTCGAGGCGGTCGATGTCGAACCAGGTGGTGATGCCGGCGGCATCCAGCCCGGCCTTGAGCTGCTGTACCGCCTGCAGATCCTCGCGCGCGTAACTGATGAAGACGGCGTTGTCGGGCATCTCGCGCGCCGGCGGCAGGAAACGCGCCGGAGCAGCGCTTACCGGGGCGGCCTTGTGGCGCGCCGCCCAGCGCGCCGCGAGCTCCTCGACGAAGCGCTCGGCGCCCACGTAGATGCGGGTGCGCACCGACACCTGCTGCAGGAAGGAGATGAGACGATCGTCCTCACTGCTGTGATCGTCGGCCAGCACCTCGCCGACGTCGCGGGGATCGGAGAGCCGCTGGCGCTTGGCCATGCGCAGGAACAGCCGCGCCAGCCAGTTGGTGAAGTTGCTGCCGATGAACAGCAGATGGTTGTGCTCGAGCTCGTGGAACAGCTTCTCCGGCACCAGGTGCTCGCTCTGCAGGGCGCAGATGAACTCCAGCAGGTCCTCGTCCGAGATCACGTAGGTGGGGGAGGCGGCGAGCTTGCCGAACAGGTGATAGACCACGGGGCGTGTCAGGCGGTCGCGCTCGCCCGCCAGGTCGACGACGCGGTTCGGCGAGTACGAGAGCACCTCGGCCCCGGAAGAGCCGGCGAAGCGCTCGAGGTTGATCGCGCTCTCGAGGAGCGAGTCGGGAGTGGTCGAGACGAACAGGTCGAAGTCGGTGATCGCCGCGAGGCGCCGCAGCGCCGCCGGGGGCTCGAATCCCGCCTCCTTGATTATGCTGCGCAGCCGGACGTAGGCCTCCTCGCGCCGGCCGCGCTGCGCGAGGAACACGCACGCCACGTCGTTGAGCGTGAAGGGCTTGGGCAGCTCCGCCGTGCTCACGTTGAGCCGCGCTGCGAGCCGCTCGGCCGCCCAGTCGAACAGCAGGCGCGGACCGCGCTCCGTCTGCACCATCAGCAGCTCCGGGCCCACGATCGGGATGACCCGCCGCTCTTCGATGAAGCTCAGCAGGTCGTCCCAGGCATCTTCGTCGAGGGAGCTTGCGGCGAGCGCCGCGGCTGAGGACTCACTCATACGGCCAGCCCCCCGCCGTACGGTACGCACGTCTTGACGCTCAACTCCGGATGACCCCTTAAGTTCTCTGGTCGGGCGCTCGCGGCGCCGCTGTTGTTCTCGTGTAACTTGAGTGTGCCGCAACGCCCCTGACACTGCAATTCTCGGGCATCGCAGCCGCAGGCCGCCGGTGAAGCGCGCCGCGGCCGCGGCCGTGCACAGATCGTTACAGCCGGGGCGAGACGATTTCGCCCCTGTGGGTGCCGATCCGGCGAGCGCGCTGCTACAATGACGCAGTGTCGGGGGGCAGGTCGGAGTGATCTGCCTTTTTTACGGCTGATCAACCGTGCTGCTCAACTACCTGCCCATCCTGATCTTTCTGGTGGTCGCCGTCGCGCTTGCCGCGATCCTGCTCGCGCTCGGCACGGGCCTCGGGCGCTACTTCGCGCGCTTCCACGGCGACCGCGCCAAGCTCTCGCCCTACGAGTGCGGCTTCGAGGCGTTCGAAGACACCCGCATGAAGTTCGATGTGCGCTACTACCTGGTGGCGATCCTGTTCATCGTCTTCGACCTGGAGATCGCCTTCCTGTTTCCGTGGGCGGTGGCGCTCGCAAAAGTCGGTCTGGGCGGCCTCGTCGCCATGGGCATCTTCCTCGCAATCCTCGTGGTGGGCTTCATCTACGAGTGGCGCAAGGGGGCGCTCGAGTGGGACTAGCGGTCGCCGAAGGCCCGGAGAGTTTCGCCCAGCGCGGATTTCTCACCACCCAGCTGGATAGCCTCATCAATTGGGCGCGCACCGGCTCGCTGTGGCCGATGACCTTCGGGCTCGCCTGTTGCGCCGTCGAGATGATGCACGCCGGCGCTTCGCGCTACGACCTCGACCGCTTCGGGGTGGTGTTCCGGCCGAGCCCCCGCCAGTCGGACGTCATGATCGTGGCCGGCACGCTGGTCAACAAAATGGCGCCGGCGTTGCGCAAGGTCTACGACCAGATGGCCGAGCCGCGCTGGGTGATCTCGATGGGCTCGTGCGCGAACGGCGGCGGCTACTACCACTATTCCTACTCGGTCGTGCGTGGCTGCGACCGCATCGTACCGGTCGACGTGTACGTGCCGGGCTGCCCGCCGACGGCCGAAGCGCTGATCTACGGCATCGTACAGCTGCAGAAGAAGATTGCACGCACCAGCACGATCGCGAGATAGGGCGGATGAAGGGGATGGACCAAAAGAGCGAGTCGCTCGAGGCGCTCGCGGGGAAGGTCGACGCGCAGCTCGCGACGAGCGTGCGCCGCGTGTCCTCGCTTGGGCTGGAGCTCGCCTACGAGACCGACGCCGCGGCGCTGCTCGGCGTCTGCGGCACGCTGCGCGATGCGCCGGACTTGAGGTTCCAGATGCTCATGGATCTGGCCGGGGTCGATTACCTGCACTACGGCCTGGATGACTGGCAGACCGACAGTGCGACCCGCTCGGGCTTCAGCCGCGCGCAGCGCGCCCAGCAGGGGCCGCCCGAGCCGGACGCCCCCGGCCGCTTCGCCGTCGTCTATCAGCTGCTCTCCGTCACCCACAACCGGCGCCTGCGCCTGAAGGTCCGGTGTCCGGACACGGCCGAGCCCGCCGTCGATTCGGTGATCGACGTGTGGGCGGGCGCCAACTGGTTCGAGCGCGAGGCGTTCGACCTCTTCGGCATCGTGTTCCGCGGTCACCCGGACCTGCGTCGCATCCTCACCGACTACGGCTTCATCGGGCATCCGTTCCGCAAGGACTTCCCGCTCACCGGCAACGTCGAGGTGCAGTACGACCCGGACCGGCAGCGCGTGGTGTACCGGCCGGTGAGCATCACCCCCCGGGTGCTGGTGCCGAAGGTGATCCGCCACGACCACCGTTACGAGCCCGCGCTCCGTGACGGGGAGGCGCCGCGCTGATGTCCGCCGCTCCCCTCAACGAGATCCGTAACTACACGATGAATTTCGGGCCGCAGCACCCGGCCGCCCACGGCGTACTGCGCCTGGTGCTCGAGATGGACGGCGAGGTCATCCACAAGGCCGATCCCCACATAGGCCTCCTGCACCGCGGTACCGAGAAGCTCGCCGAGTCCAAGCCCTTCAACCAGTCGATCGGCTACATGGACCGCCTCGACTACGTTTCGATGATGTGCAGCGAGCATGCGTACGTGCTCGCCATCGAGCGGCTGCTCGGCATCGAGCCCCCGGAGCGCGCGCAGTACATCCGCGTCATGTTCGACGAGATCACACGCGTCCTGAACCATCTGATGTGGCTCGGCTCGCACGGGCTCGACATCGGCGCGATGACCGTGTTCCTGCTCGCCTTCAAGCAGCGCGAGGAGCTCATGGACGTCTACGAGGCGGTGTCCGGTACGCGCATGCACGCGACCTACTACCGCCCGGGCGGCGTCTACCGCGATCTGCCGGACTCGATGCCGAAGTACCAGGTTACCAGGTGGCACTCGGCGAAGGACGTCGCTCGCCTGAATGTGGCACGCAGCGGCACGATGCTGGATTTCATCCAGGCGTTCACCGAGCAGTTTCCCCCCGCGATCGACGACTACGAGGCACTGCTCACCGACAACCGCATCTGGAAGCAGCGCACCGTCAACATCGGCGTCGTGACGCCCGAGCGTGCCATGCAGCTCGGTTTCTCCGGCCCGATGCTGCGCGGCTCGGGCGTGGCCTGGGACCTGCGCAAGAAGCAGCCCTACGAAGTCTACGACCGCGTCGACTTCGACGTGCCGGTGGGTGTCAACGGCGATTGCTACGACCGCTACCTGGTGCGCATCGAGGAGATGCGCCAGTCGAACCGCATCATCCGCCAGTGCGTCGAGTGGCTGCGCGCCCACCCCGGTCCCGTGATGATCGACGACCGCAAGGTCCGCCCGCCGCCGCGCGAGCGCATGAAGGAGGACATGGAGTCCCTCATCCATCACTTCAAGTTCTTCACCGAGGGCTACGAGGTTCCCGAGGGCGAGACTTACGCGGCCATCGAGGCGCCCAAGGGCGAATTCGGCGTGTACCTGGTCTCCGACGGCGCCAACAAGCCCTATCGCCTCAAGTGCCGCGCGCCCGGCTTTGCGCACCTGGCCGCGCTCGAGGAGATGGTGCAGGGCCACATGCTCGCCGACGTGGTCGCCGTGATCGGCACGCAGGACATCGTCTTCGGGGAGATCGACCGGTGAGCAACGAACGCAGCAACGTCGGCATCGCCGGCACCGCGCTCGTCAGCAAGCTGTCGCTGCTGTCGGCGGAGACCCGCGCCGAGATCGACCGCTGGGTGGCGAAGTTCCCGCCCGACAGACAGCGCTCGGCGTGCATAGCGGCGCTGCGCGCGGCGCAGGAGCAGAACCAGGGCCACCTCAGCCCCGACCTGATGGATGCCGTGGCCGAGCACCTGAGGCTGCCGCCCATCCAGGTGTACGAGGTCGCGAGCTTCTACTCGATGTTCGAGATTCATCCCTGCGGGCGCCATCACGTCAGCATCTGCACCAACATATCCTGCATGCTGAACGGCGCCGAAGCGCTGGTGGCGCACGCCGAGAAGAAGCTCGGCATCAGGCTGAACGAGAGCACGGCCGACGGCCGCATCTTCCTCAAGCGCGAGGAGGAGTGCCTGGCGGCCTGCAACGGCGCACCGATGATGATGGTGGATCACGTGTTCCACGAGAACCTGACGCCCGAGAAGCTCGAGCAGGTCCTGGATGAGCTGAAGTGAACGACCTCGAGCGCAAGTACGCGGAGCGGATGAACCTGGTGGCGTTCGAGCCGCTGAAGCTCGAGCGCTCGTGGACTCTGCCGGTCTACCGCTCGATCGGCGGCTACGACGTGTGGGAACGGATACTCAGGGAAAAGCCCGAGCGCGGCTCGATCATCGATCAGGTCAAGGCGTCGGGGCTGCGCGGCCGCGGCGGCGCCGGCTTCCCCACCGGCACCAAGTGGAGCTTCATGCCGCGGAATTCCCCGGTGCAGAAGTACCTGGTGTGCAATTCCGACGAGAGCGAGCCCGGCACCTGCCACGACCGCGACATCCTGCGCTACAACCCGCATGCCCTCATCGAGGGGCTGGCGATTGCCGGCTACGCCACCAACTCGACCGTCGCCTACAACTACCTCCGCGGCGAGTTCCTCGGTGAGCCGGCGCCGCGCTTCGAGGCGGCCCTCCGGGAAGCCTATGAAGCGGGTCTGCTCGGCAGCAACATCCGCGGCTCGGGCGTCGACTTCGACCTGCATGCCTTCATCGGCGCCGGCGCCTACATCTGCGGCGAGGAGACCGGGCTCCTCGAGTCGCTCGAGGGCAAGCCGGGCAAGCCGCGCTTCAAACCGCCGTTTCCCGCGAACTACGGCCTGTACGGCGCCCCGACAACCGTCAACAACACCTTGAGCTTCGCTTCCGTGCCGACCATCCTGCGCAAGGGGCCGGAGTGGTTTGCGAGCCTGGGTCCGGCGAACTCCGGTGGCACGATGATCTACTCGGTCTCCGGGCACGTGGAGCGGCCGCGCAACATCGAGCTGCCGCTGGGCATCCCGTTCGCGGACC
>DAHUXE010000122.1 GCA_027307325.1 Gammaproteobacteria bacterium
ATCCGACCTGCACGCCGGCGAAGCGTCCGAAGGCGCGCCGCACGTATAGATAGTGTCCGCCGTTCTCGGTGAACTGCGAGGCGGCCTCGGCGTAGCAGCCGATGATCGCCGCCATCGCCAGCCCCGCGAGCACCACCGCCATGGGACTCAAGCGACCGACGAACCCCGCCACCACCGATGGCAGTCCGAAGATGCCACTGCCGATAATGCAGTTCACCACCAGTGCTACCATGCTCCAGCGGCCGATGGCGCGGACCAGCTGCGGCGTGCGCTGCGTGCTCTGCGATGCGCCCTGCGTCATCGTGCTGTTGTATCACAAGCGGAAGCCGCGAGTGCGTTACTCCTACGCGACCCATCTCGAATGCAGCGCCACCGGTGAGCGTCACGACATCGCACGGTTGCAGGGACTGTCGGCCGCCGGCAAGCCGCTGCTCGCCCGCTACGATCTGACGGCATTACGGCGCGAGCGCGCGCGCGCGGATATCGAGAACCGTCCGCCGGGCCTGTGGCGGTGGCACGAGCTGCTGCCGGTGCCGGACGTCAAGCACAACGTGAGCCTCGGCGAAGTGGAGACCCCGCTCATCGAGCTCGCGAACAGCACCCGGCCGCCAGGCTTCATCCCCCCGACCGTCAAGGACGAGGGGCGCCTCCCGACCGGGTCCTTCAAGGCGCGCGGCCTCGCTCTCGCCGTATCGATGGCGCAGTCGTTCGGTGTCCGGCGCGTCGCGATTCCGACCAACGGCAACGCCGGCGCCGCGATGGCCGCCTACGCCGCGCGTGCCGGCATGGAGGCTTTCTGCTTCTGCCCCGACGACACTCCGAAAATAAATTTGAGCGAGATCGCGCTGCAGGGCGCGACCGTCTGGCGGGTCAACGGGCTCATCAACGACTGCGCGCGCCTCGTCGCCCTCGGCAAGGAGCGCTTCGGCTGGTTCGACATGTCGACGCTCAAGGAGCCCTACCGGATCGAGGGTAAGAAGACCATGGGACTCGAGCTCGCGATCCAGACGCAGTGGCGGCTGCCGGACGTCGTCTTCTACCCAACCGGCGGGGGCACGGGGCTCATCGGCATGTGGAAGGGATGGCAGGAGCTCGCCGCGCTCGGCTGGATCGAGGGCCCGATGCCGCGCCTCGTCGCGGTGCAGTCCACGGGCTGCGCGCCGATCGTGCGTGCGTTCGATGCGGGCGCGGAGAGCGCCACGCCCTGGGAGAATGCCCATACCATCGCCGCGGGGATTCGCGTCCCGGCCGCGATCGGCGACTTCCTCATCCTGCGTGCGCTGCGCGAGACGCACGGCTTCGCGCTGGCGGTCGAGGATGCGGACATCGAGCGTGCGCGGCGCGAAGTGGCGACCAGGGACGGCTTGCTGCTGAGTCCCGAGGGAGCCGCGACCTACGCGGCCTATCTCGCCGCGGCGCGCGCCGGGAAGATTGCCGCGCGCGACCGGGTGGTGCTCTTCAACTGCGCGAGCGGCCTCAAGTACCCGATGCCGCCCGTGACCCTGCGCATGGACTTGCACACGCCTTTCGCCTGAGCGATCCCGAGCCATCAACTAGGGTGACCAGCTCCAGTCGGCGGCGCCGTTGCGGCAGCCGCCGCCCCCACCCCCGGTCCAGGCGCGCCCGCGCACCGCCCGCCCGCTGCCCGCGCCGGTCGCCACCTCGTGGCGGAGCGCCCGCACACCGTTGATCCAGACGTCGCCGACCCCGGTCGCGAGCTGCTGCGGGCGCTGGTAGGTGGAGTGGTCCTGGACCTTCGCCGGATCGAACACCACCACGTCGGCGAAGTAACCCTGGCGCAGCAGGCCGCGATCGCTCAGGGACAGCGTCGCCGCCGGCAGCCCGGTGAGCCTGTGAATCGCCTGCGCAAGCGTCAGTACCTTCTCCTCGCGCACGTAATGCGCGAGCAGGCGCGCAAAGTTGCCGTAGGTGCGCGGATGGCGGCTGGACTTGAGGAACACGCCCTCCGGCGCCGGCGCATCGGCGTCAGAATCGAAGCTGACCCAGGGAAGCGCCACCTCGCGCCGTATGTTGTCCTCCGACATGAGGAAGTACGCGACCTCGACGCGCGCGCCGTCCTCGATAACCAGATCGATCGCGGCATCCTGGGCGCTCACGCCGCGCGCTTTGGCGACCGCGGCCAGCGTCTTGCCGGTGAGCGCCTTCAGGCGCGGATTCTTGAAGCCGAGGAGCAGCGTGCCCTCGGGACCGGCCGCGAGCAGCAGGTTCTCCCAGTCGGAGGAGGGATTACGCATGTCGGCGATCAGGCGCGCGCGGGTCGCGGGATCACGCATGCGCGCGATCCAGGCCTCGAGGCCGCCGTCCTGCACCCAGGGCGGCATGGCCGCATCCAGCCCCGTGGCGCCGGCCGTGTAGACGTACATGTCGGCGGTGATGCGCACCCCCGAGGCGCGCGCGGTCTCCACCGCCTGGATCAACGCATCGAGCTTGCCCCAGTTGCGCTTGCCGGCCTGCTTGAGGTGATAGATCTCGGCAGGCGCGCCCGAGGCGCGCGCGATATCGACCGTCTCCTGCACTGCCTCGAGCAGCCGGTCGCCTTCGCTGCGCATGTGGGCGCTGTAGATTCCGCCGCAGCGCGCCGACTCCTGCGCCAGCGCGATGAGCTCGGGAGTCTTCGCGTACTGGTTGGGGCTGTAGATGAGCGCAGTCGTGACTCCGAGGGCACCCTGCTCCATGGCCTCGTGGACCAGAGCGCGCATCTCGGCGAGCTGCTCAGGCGCAGGCTGCGCGTCGCGCTCGCCGAGCACGTAGGTGCGCACCGTGCCGGCACCGACGTAGGAGGCCACGTTGGGCGCAATGCCGCGTCTCTCGAGGCGAGTGAGGTACTCGCCGAGCGTCGTCCAGTCGATGTCGTACCTGATGTCTGCCTGCCGTTGCCTGCCGAGGCGTTTCATCTCGGCCGACAGCGGCCCCATCGAGTCCTCGCCCAACACCTCGAGCGTCACCCCCTGGCGCAGATCGCTCAGTGCGCGCCCGTCGATCAGCAGCGACTCCTCGGGGTGCGCCAGCATGTTGACGAAGCCCGGCGCCACCGCCTTGCCGCGTGCCGCGAACTCCTCGGCGCTGCGCCCCGGCGCGTGCGGGCCGACATAGACGATGCGATCGCCACGGATGGCGACATCGCCCGTGAACGGCGCGCCGCCCGATCCGTCATAGACGGTGCCGCCACGGATCACCACGGCGTAGTCGGCTGGCGCCGCGTCCGACCGCGACGCAGCGGGCGCCACCGCACAGCCGCACACCGACACCAGGAGCGCGAGGACGCCGTATCTCATGGATGTTGCTCCAGCGGCTGAATCTCGCCGCGCCAGGCGCGGCGCTCGTTACGCGTGAGCGCGAAGGGCCGCGGATCGATGGCGGGCGGTGTGCCGGAGAGCAGCTGCGCGAGCAGCGCGGCCGAGCCGGCCGCCTGCGTCCAGCCGAGATGTCCGTGGCCGGTGTTGACGTAGAGTCCGGCGACCGGTGTCGCGCCGATGTATGGCCGGCCGTCCGCCGACATCGGCCGCAAGCCGCACCACGGCTGCGCGTCCGAGCGGTCGACGGTGCGCGCGAGCGTGGGGCTCAGGGCCGCTAGCAGCCGCCACAGCGCCTGTACGCGAGCCGGGCGGAGAGTCAGGTCCCAGCCGCTGAACTCGGCGGTGCCGGCCAGCCGCAGCGTGGACCCGAGCGGCGTCATCACCGCGTGCAGCGAGTCGTCCGAGAGAGCATGGCGCGGACCCGCGCCCGGATCGATGCGGATGGAGAGCGAATAGCCCTTCACCGGCCGCACGTGCACGCGCACGCCGCAGCCGGCCAGCAGCGCGGTCGACCACGGTCCTCCCGCCACCACCACGTGCGAGCCGGGCACGAAGCCGCCGGCGGTCTCCACGCCCACGGCGCGGCCGGCGCTCAGGCGCACCGTGCGCACCGCCGTGTTGACCAGGATCCTGACACCGCGCGCCTCGAGCCGGGCGCGCAGCGCCCGGCAGAACAGCAACGCGTCGCCGCTCTCGTCCCGCGGAAAGTGGATGGCTCCGACCAGGTCACCGCGTATCTCATCGAGCAGCGGCTCGAGTCGCGCCGTGGCGGCGGGGTCGAGCGGCTCACCCACGAGTCCGAGGGGCGCGAGCGCGCGCACCTCGGCAACCGCCTGTTCGAAGGACGCCGGATCGCGATACACCTCGAGCGTGCCCAGCGTCCCCACGGCATACTCGAGGCCGAGCGCCACGCGCCACTGCCGCAGCCGCTCCAGGCTGTAGGCGCACAGGCGATAGTTGGCCCGCATCGAGGCGTGATAGGAGCGCGGCGCCGAGGCGGCGAGGAACCGCAGGCCCCAGCCGAGATAGCCGGGGATCGCCCGCGGGCGCAGCAGCATCGGCGCGTCCTCGCGCCCCAGCCAGCGCAGCAGCTGCCAGTGAACGCCGGGCGCGTTCCAGGGGTCCGGCATCGAGGGTGTAAGGATCCCGCCGTTGGCGAAGCTGGTCTCTAGCGCGACATCCTCGCGCCGCTCGAGCACAGTCACGCCGTAGCCGGCCTCGTGCAGCGCGTAAGCGCTGGCAAGGCCCGCCAGGCCGCCGCCAATCACGATGACGTCGCCGCGCGTCACGGACTCAGGACCTATTCGATGGCGCTCGCGGACCGGGCACGCTCGCGCAGCACGAACTTCTGGATCTTTCCGGTGGCGGTCTTCGGGATCTCCTCGAAGCGCACCTCGCGCGGGACCTTGTAGTGTGCGAGCAGTCCCCGACAGTGGGCGATCAGCTCCTCGGCGCTCGCTGCGGCGCCGCTCCTCAGCTCGACGTAGGCCAGCGGCGACTCGCCCCAGCTGGGATCCGGCCGCGCCACCACCGCGCAGGCCATGACGGCGGGATGGCGGTAGAGCGCATCCTCGACTTCGAGGGAGCTGATGTTCTCCCCGCCCGAGATGATGACGTCCTTGCTGCGGTCGCGGATCTTCACGTAGTGGTCGGGCTCCAGCACGCCGAGGTCGCCACTGTGAAACCAGCCGCCGGCGAACGCTTCGGCGGTCGCCTGCGCGTTCTTGAGGTACCCCTTCATCACGATGTTGCCGCGGAACATGACCTCGCCGAGCGCTGCGCCATTGGCCGGCACCGGACGCATGGTCTGCGGCTCGAGCACGGTCATGCTCTCCTGCAGGACGTAGCGCACCCCCTGGCGGCTGTTGAGGCGCGCCTGCTCTGCAGCGCTGGCGCCACTCCAGGTGGCGCGCTTGGCCGCGACGGCCGCCGGTCCGTAGGTCTCGGTGAGTCCGTATACGTGCGTCAGGTCGAAGCCGATGCGCTGCATCCCCTCGATCATCGCCACCGGCGGAGCCGCGCCGGCGACCAGGGCGCGCACCCGCTGTGTGAGACCAGCCCGCCAGGCAGGGTCGGCGTTGATCAGCATGTTGTGCACGACCGGTGCGCCGCAATAGTGATCCACGCCGTGCAGGCGCATCGCCTCGAGGATGGCGCGCGCTTCCACCTTGCGCAGGCACACCTGCGTGCCGCCGAGCAGGGCAACGGTCCAGGGGAAACACCAGCCGTTGCAGTGAAACAGCGGCAGCGTCCACAGGTAACGTGGAAACTGCGGCATGCTCCAGCACAGGGCGTTGGACACGGCGTTGAGATAGGCGCCGCGATGATGCGTCACGACGCCCTTGGGGTTGCCGGTGGTGCCGGAAGTATAGGACACCGCGATCGCGTCCCATTCGTCGGGCGGACCTTCCAGACGCGCGAGCGGCGCGTGCGCGGCGAGCAGCGCCTCGTACTCGAGCGTGCCGAGGCGCTCCCCGGGGCCGGTGTACTCGGTATCGCAGACGTCGATCACCACGGGGGTGCGGCGGTGCTCGGTGCGCAGTATGTGGAGCGCGCGCGCCATCAGCGGCGCGAATTCGCGCTCGGTGAGCAGCACCGCCGCCTCGCAGTGCTGCATCTGCCAGGCGAGCAGCGGCGCGTCGAGGCGCGTGTTGAGAGTGTGGATGACCGCCCCGAGCGCCGGGACCGCGTAATGCACCTCGATCATCTCCGGCGTGTTGGTGAGCATGGCGCTCACCGTGGTGCCGCGTTTCACCCCGAGCGAGCGCAGCGCGGCCGCGAGCCGCGCGCTGCGCTCGTGCGTCTCGCGCCAGCTGTAACGGCGACTGCCATGCACCACCGCCGGCAGGTCGCCGTACACCTCGGCGCTGCGCTCGACGAAGCTCACCGGCGACAGCGCCACATAGTTGGCGGCGTTCCGGTCGAGGGACTCGTCGTAGATGCTCATGGGGGTCCTCAGCCGCCGGCACCCGAATCGCGGAACTTGACGGCGGCGTGCGAGCCGTCGCAGAAGGGCTTGTGCTTCGAAGCGCCGCAGCGGCACAGCGTTACGCGGTTGCGCACCTCGTAGGCAAAGCCGTCGGCGGCGATGACCGGGATCCCGCCGCGCAGCCACAGTGGCCCGCTCACGCCCTCGGGCGGGTCCTCGATCACCCCGATCGACAGGGGGAGATGATGCTCGATCGGCTTTCCGGTGGCCCGGTCCCAGGCGACCAGGCGCCCCGACGGGCAGTTGTTCACCTGCCGCACGAAGTTCGTGCGCACCTCGGTCTCATCGGTGCGCTCGACCTGGCTCCACACCTGCCCGTTCGGGTCGCAGAAGCGGGCAAAGGCACACAGCGACTCCGCGTCCGAGAGCGCGAGCACCGGCCCCTCGGTGAGCTGCGCCTGCTCGCGGTAGGGGCGGCGGTCGGCGGTCTCGGTGCCGTCGAAGCCGATCTTCTTGTGCGTGCCGTCGCAGAAGGGCTTGGTGCCCGAGTGGCCGCAACGGCAGAGCGCGTAGCTCTCCTGGCGCGGAAACGGCTGACTCTCCCGCCATTGCTGCGAGCCGCCTTCCTGGTCGGCGACGATCGTTTGCCGCGCCAGAGGCAGCGCGCCACTTACCAGATAGGGCCCGTTCCTCGTGACGACCACCCGTGGCTCGCCGCTCGACTTCGTCATGGATGACTCCCCGACCCCGCTGTTATTGGAACGCCCGCGGTGCGGAGTGCCTAGACTGCACCCAAGCGGGGGCACGCCACAAGAGTCTGGCCCGCACGCGGGACCTACGCGAATAATGCGCCCGGCACGCCAATCCCGGCGGCCTTGAGCGGAGCAGAACATGGCCAAAGAGACGCATGCGGCACCGCCCGTAATCGGCAGGCATCGTTACGCGCGCGAGCTGCGGGCGCTGCAGATCGAGCTGGTGAAGCTACACCGCCACGTCATCGCCCGCGGGCACAAGGTGTTGGTGATCCTCGAGGGACGCGACGCGGCGGGCAAGGACGGCACCGTCAAGCGCATCGCCGAGCACCTGAGCCCGCGCGAACTGCGGGTGGTGGCCCCCGGCAAGCCGAGCGACCGGGAAGAGACCGAGTGGTACTTCCAGCGCTTCACCGTGCACCTGCCGGCGGCCCAGGAGATCGTGCTGTTCAACCGCAGCTGGTACAACCGCGCCGGCGTCGAATTCGTCATGAAGTACTGTACGCGCTCCGAGCACGAGGCCTTCCTCGAGGCAGCTCCGGGGTTCGAGCGGATGCTGGTACGCTCCGGTATTCACCTGCTCAAGTACTATCTCGACATCAGCCGCGCCGAGCAGGCACGGCGGCTGCGCGAGCGGCGCCGCGACCCGCTCAAGCAGTGGAAGCTGAGTCCCGTGGACGAGGCGGCGCAACAGCACTGGCGCGACTACAGCCGCGCGCGCGACCAGATGCTGCTGCGCACGCATACGCGCGATGCGCCCTGGATGGTGGTGCGCGCAGACGACAAGCACCAGGCGCGCCTCAATGTCATTCGCGACATACTCGCGCGCGTTCCCGCTCCCGATGTCGCGCGCCGCCTGGCGCGGCCCGATGCACGCGTGGTGCGCGAGTTCAGCGCGCCGCTGCTCGAGGGGTGGGTCGCACGCTGAGCCGCGCTGCGCGCGCGGCAGAAGGTGTTGGCCGCGCCGCGAGCTGCTGCAAAAGCGCCCGCGGCGGCCGCACCTTTGGTTACAATGTCGCAGCCGCATGCAACCGCCACGCGCCGCCACGCCTCGCTTCGCCGTCCAGGCGCTCATGTACGTCGGCATGGCATTCGTCATGCTCGGCAACTACTACGGTTACGACTCCATCGCCCCGGTCGCCGAGCAGCTGTCGCGGCAGCTGCACTTCAGCGACACGCAGATCGGCGCCCTGAACGCCATCTACAGTCTTCCCAACATCTTCCTGGTGGCGGTAGGCGGCGTGCTGGTGGACCGCTTCAGCGCGCGGCGACTGGCGGTCTTCACCACCGCGCTGTGCCTGGCGGGCGCGGTGGTGACCGCGCTCGGCGCGCAGTTCCCGGTGATGGCCACCGGGCGGCTGCTGTTCGGGGTCGGCTCGGAAACGCTGGCGGTCGTCACTACCGTGGCGCTCGCCCAATGGTTCGCGGGTCGCTACTTCGCGCTGCTGTTCGCGCTCAACCTGTCCCTCGCACGCCTCGGCTCCTACCTCGCGGACCGCTCGCCCTCCTTCGCCGGCTCCCTGTACGCGCACGGCTGGCAGCCGCCGTTGTGGCTCGCGGTCGGCTTCGCGCTCGCCTCGTTCGCCGGGGCGCTCCTCTATTACTGGCTGGACCGGCGCGAGGCGCCGCGCGGAACGCTGGCGCTGCCGCCGCCCGCCGAGCGCCTCGATTGGCGCCATCTGCTCTCCTTCCGCAGGGAATACTGGCTGCTGGTAGCGGTCTGCGTAACTTTCTATTCGGTCATCTTCCCGTTCCGCAGCACCTTCGCCATCAAGTATCTGCAGGAGGCGCAGGGTCTGAGCCTGAACGCCGCGAGCACGCTCAACAGCTACGTGTTCCTCGGTGCCGTGTTCGCCACGCCGGTATTCGGCCTGCTGCTGGACCGGACCGGGCGCAATACGCTGCTGCTCGCGGCCGGCGCGGCGCTGCTGCCGCTCAGTTTCCTGGTGCTGGCGGTGCTGCCGGGCAGCGCCGGGGTGTCGACCGCGCTTCTCGGCGTGAGCTTCTCGTTCCTGCCCGCGGTGCTCTGGCCGACGGTGGTGCGCTACACGGCGCCCGAGCACCTCGGCACCGCCTATGGTGTGATGACGGCATTGCAGAACGCCGGCCTGTTCGGCGCCAACGTCGTGGCCGGCTTTCTCAACGATGCGAGCGGGGCAAGCGCCACCAACCCCGGCGGCTATGCCGCGATGCTGTGGTTCTTCGGCCTCCTCAGCCTCGCGGCGCTCCTGTGCACGCTGGTGCTGTGGCTGCTCGATCACGTCGGTGCGCCGCGCTCCGCAGCGGCGGCCGATGGCCGCTGAGTCACGGCGCTGAGCCATGGGCTGGCTGACCCCGCTGTTCGTGCTCGCGGTGCTCGCCGGTGCCGCGATCGAGCTGTGGCTCGGGGAGCGCCAGAGGGCCGCCGTCGTCCGCCATCGCGGCGTCGTGCCGGAGCCGTTTGCCGCGAGCGTCTCCGCGGACCAGCACGCCAGGTCGGCCGACTACACCATCGCGAAGCTGCGCCTCGGCCGCATCGGGCTGGGCGTGGACGCCGCGCTGGTGCTCGGCCTCACCGTCGGCGGCGGCCTCGCCGCGCTCGATGCCCTGTGGAGCCGTGCGCACCTCGCGGAGCCCTGGCTGGGACTTGCAGTCATCGCCTCCGTCGCGCTCATGGCCCGGCTCGTGAGTCTGCCGCTCGCCCTGTGGCGCACCTTCGGACTCGAGGCGCGCTTCGGCTTCAACCGCACGACGGCCGCGCTCTACCTCGCCGACCTCGCCAGGAGCCTCGCGCTCACGGTGGTGCTCGGCGGGCCACTGCTCTTCGCGACGCTCCTCTTGATGGCGCGCGCGGGCCGCTGGTGGTGGCTCGCGGCGTGGTTCATGTGGATCGCGGTCATGCTGGGTGTGGCCTGGGCGTGGCCGGCGTTCATCGCCCCGCTATTCAATCGTTTCTCGCCGCTCGCCGACGAGGCGCTGCGGCAGCGTATCGAGGCGCTGCTCGAGCGCTGCGGCTTCGCCTCCAGGGGCGTGTTCGTCGTCGACAGCTCGCGCCGCTCGAGCCACGGCAACGCCTACTTCACCGGCATCGGCCGGCACAAACGCATCGTGTTCTTCGACACGCTGCTCGGGACCCTGGGGCCCGGAGAGCTCGAGGCCGTGCTGGCTCACGAGCTCGGCCACTTCCGCCTGAAGCACGTGCGCCAGCGGCTGCTGATCTCGGTCGCGGCCGCCTTCGCCGGACTCGCCCTGCTCGGCTGGCTGGCCACACAAGACGCGTTTTACCGCGCGCTCGGCGTGCCGACACCCTCGCCACATGCGGCGCTCGTGCTCTTCGTGCTGGCGGTGCCGGCGTTCACGTTCTTCGTCACGCCCCTCGCCTCGCTCTGGTCGCGCCGGCATGAGTTCGAGGCGGACGCATTCGCCACCCGCCATGCGAGCGCCACCGAGCTCGCCACGGCGCTCGTGAAGCTCCATCGCGACAATGCCAGCACGCTCACCCCGGATCCCGTGTACGTGGCCTTCTACTACTCGCATCCACCGCCGCTGGTTCGCATCACCCGGTTGCGGGAGCAGTCGCAAGCGTAGTAGCCGCTGGACAGAGCCTCAACGTCCACGACGCCTCGCGCTACGGGATGTAGTAGAGGTCGATGGACTTCCCGATGCGCTCGACGGGCCGGTAGGCATCGAGCCACGCGTAGTCGGTGAGATTGCGGGTGCGCGCCAGCTGCGACACCGCGACCCAACCGGTAACCGGCTGGTGGGGCGGCAGGATCACGAACGGCGGCAGCGGCTCGCGCGTCAGGTCAGCCGTGCCGCGATAGGCCAGACTCAGGCGCGGAATCTTCAGCTCCGCCGCCGCCCGCTCGAGGCGGCGCAGATCCTGGCCCCAGTCGAGATCGGAGTCCACCAGCACCCGCTCCGGATGCGAGACGGTCTCGTTGAACCAGGCCATGTAGTCAGGCCACGCGAACCACAGCGTGCCGAACTGCCAGCCGAGCACCGCCGCGAGCACCACGGTGCCCGCCGCCCGCCGCCGGTCTGGCATCGCCCGCAATGCCTTCCACACCCGCGTCACGACCCAGGCGGCACCGAGTGCGAGCAGCGGATACAGGATCAGCACGTGGCGTATGCCGATGTTGATGTGGCTGAAGCCGCTGGCGAAGATCAGGATGGCCAGAATCAGGACCGCCGGCGTGATCCGCCAGTTATCGCCGCTGCGCCAGCCCTCGCGGGCGAGCCAGCCGACGCCGGCGCTGCCGGCCGCGAGCAGCGGCAGCGGTGTCTTCACCGCCAGCTCGACCAGATAGAAGTACCACCAGCCGGTCGTGCGCACCTCGCCCAGCAGATACGACAGGTGTCCCTCATCGTTGTGCGCCTTCACGGCCACGATCCCGTTGACCAGATCCTTGAGCTCGCGCGGCAACCACAGATGCGCGAGCAGCACTCCGAGCCCGTGGTCCAGGCCCCGCTGCTGCAGCAGGTACGAGACGGCCCAGTCGAAGCGCAGGGCGACCCGGGCCGCATTCGGGGCTCTGATGCCGTACGCGATGAACAGCGGCACGAGGGCGGTGATCGCCACGATAACGAGCTCCCCCGTGCGCATCGCAACCGTGGCCGCGCGCGCCGGCGACGGTGCGCGCCTGGAGAGCACCCAGTGGGTAAGCCCGAGCGCCAGCAGCGACATCCCGATGTAGGGCACGGCGGAGAACTTGGTGCCTACGGCCAGGCCGCTCGAGAGCCCGAACAGCACCGCGGTGCGCCAGCTCGGCGTGTCGAGCCAGCGGTCGAGAGCGTAGAGGGCGAGCAGAATGGTCGCCGCCGCCGCCACGTCGAGCGCCGCGAGACCGGCGTGCCCCAGCACCGGCGGCACCGACAGCACGAGGAGAACGGCGAGCAGCGCCGCGCCTTCGCCGGCGAGCATGCGCCGCGCCCACAGCCAGGTCACGAACAGGAGCAACGCGAGAAACGGCAGCGCCCCGGCGCGCGCCAGCGTGAGATACAGATCGTACTTGCCGTCGCGGTAGAGGATGTCCTCGCCTTCGGTCACGCCGCTCGGCGGCGGGGTCCCGTAGGAATGTGCGCCGGCAAGGTACGGCCCGAGCGCCAGCACGACGCGGCCGATCGGCGGGTGCTCGGTATCGTATTCGTAGTAGCCGCGATCGAGCAGCTCCACACCGGCGGCGAGATGCTCGGGCTCATCCCAGGTGGCGAAGAACACGTGCCAGGTGCTCGCCACGAGCCCGCAGGCCCCGAGCACGATGGCGGCAAGCGCGATCCGTGCGGCCGGCGTCGCGTGCGCGACTGAGGCAGGAAGCGGCTCAGCCACCGAACGGGTGCCGCAGCACGATGGTCTGGTCGCGTTCCGGGCCCGTGGAGATCATGTCGAGGGGCACGCCGGCGAGCACCGCGAGCCGCTCGAGGTAGCGGCGCGCGTTACCGGGAAGCGCGCCGTAGTCGGTCAGCCCGACGGTCGACTCGCGCCATCCCGGCAGCTCTTCGTAGACCGGCTCGAGACCGGAGTAGCCTTCCACCGTGAGCGGCGGCTCGGGCGTCACGACGCCGTCGATGCGATAGCCGACGCCGATGCGGATGGTATCGAGCCCGTCGAGCACGTCGAGCTTGGTGATGCACAGGCCCGAGACGCTCGAGTTCAGAACCGCGCGCTTGAGCGCCACGGTGTCGAACCAGCCGCAGCGGCGGCGGCGCCCGGTTACCGAGCCGAACTCGTGTCCGACGCGCGACAGGTGCTCGCCGTATTCGTCGAACAGCTCGGTAGGGAACGGCCCGGCGCCGACCCGGGTCGCGTACGCCTTGACGATACCGAGCACGCCGTCGAAGGCGCAGGGACCCAGGCCCGTGCCGGTGGCGGCGAAGCCGGCGGTGGTGTTGGAAGAGGTCACGTAGGGATAGGTGCCGAGATCGACGTCGAGCATGGCTCCCTGCGCGCCCTCGAACAGCACGTTGGCACCGGCAGCGCGCAGGTCGGTGAGTGAGCGCGTCACGTCGGTCACGAGGGGTTTCAGGCGCTCGGCGAGCGCGAGCTGCGTATCGAGCGTCTGCTGAAAATCGACCGGCGGCAGGCGGTAGTAGTGCTGCAGCAGGAAGTTGTGGAAGTCGAGCACCTCGCCGAGCTTGGCGGCGAAACGCTCGCGCTGGAACAGGTCCGCGACGCGCACCGCACGGCGTGCAACCTTGTCCTCGTAGGCCGGGCCGATGCCGCGGCCCGTGGTGCCGAGCGCATTGGCGCCCCGGGCACGCTCGCGCGCCTGATCGAGCAGCACGTGCGAGGGCAGGATGAGCGGACAAAGCGGCGAGACCGCCAGCCGCTCGAACACCGGCACGCCCTGCCCGATCAGCATGTCGCTTTCGGTAAACAGCGCCTCGGGCGAGAGCACCACGCCGTTGCCGATGAAGCAGCGTACCTCCCGCCGCAGGATCCCGGAGGGAATGAGCGACAGCACGGTCTTCTTGCCGCCGATTACCAGGGTGTGGCCGGCGTTGTGCCCGCCCTGGAAGCGCGCCACCGCGGCGGCGCGCTCGGTGAGCAGGTCGACGACCTTACCCTTGCCTTCATCGCCCCACTGGGTGCCGATGACGACGACGAATCTGCCCATGCCTCGCCTACCGCACTACGAACAGGATGATCACGCCAACCAGCATGCTGCCCAGCCCCGCGATGCGCAACTCGCGGTCGCGCACCTCGATGAGCCGTGCGAGCGCCCGCTTCACCCCCTGGGGATTCACGAACGGGGCAATACCTTCAAACACGAGGAACAGGCCGAACGCGGCCGCGAGGTCTGAAGAGTTCACGAAGCCGGCTTCACTTGGCTCGCGGGCGCTTGTCGGGATCCTTCAGGTACTTGAAGAACTCCCCGTCGGGAGTCAGTACCAGCAGGTCCCCGTCCTTGCCGAGAGAGCGCTCGTAAGCCTGGAGACTGCGGTAGAAAGCGTAGAACTCCGGGTCCTTCGAGTAGGCGCGCGCATAGGTCTGGCTGGCCGCGGCATCACCTTCGCCCTTGATGCGCAGCGCATCGCGCTCGGCGTTGGCGAGAATCTCGGTGCGGCGCCGCTCGGCCTGGGCGCGGATGCCGGTGCTGGTGCTCTGCCCTTCGGCGCGCAGCCTCCCGGCGGTACGGGCGAAGCCCTGCTTCATGCTCTCGAAGACGCGCGCCGCGACGTCGTCCGGCAGGTCGATGCGCTGCACGCGCACGTCGACCAGCTCGATACCGAGGCCGACGGCGCTCTTGCTCGCCTGGCCGAACATTTCGCCCGTGACCGCGGCGCGCTCGGCGGACACGATCTGCTGCAGGGTGCGCTGCGCGACCACGCTCTTGATCCCGTCCTTGACGATGTCGGCGAGGCGCTCGCCGGCGAGCTGCTCCTTGCCGCCCGTCGCCATGAAGTACTGCACCGGATCCTTGACGCGCCACTTGATGTAGAAGTCGGCGATCAGGGCGCGGTTGTCGTTGGTGAGGAAGGTCTCGCCGTTATAAGACTGCGACAGGATGCGCCGGTCGAACGTGGTGACCACTTCCCAGGGCCACTTGAGGTGCAGCCCCGGCGCATAGTGGCTGCCGGCGATGGCGCCGAGCCGGGTGACGATAGCGAGCTCGGTCTCGGTCACCGAGAACAGCGACAGCCCGGCGAGCACCGCCGCCACGGCGAGCGCGAGCAGCAGCGGAAACGCGCGTCCGCCCATCAGCGTTGCCCCCGGCCGCGCGCCTCGATGGTCACCTGCTCGGGCTGCTCCTTGGGGCCGCTCGCGGCCTGCTCGCCCGCCTCGGAGGCGCTACCGGCAGATTTCTCGAGCAACTTGTCGATCGGCAGGTAGATCAGGTTGCTGCCGGCGTGGCTGTCGACGATCACCTTGTGTGCGTGCGCGAGCACGCTCTCGACCGCGTCGACGTACAAGCGCTTGCGCGTCACCTCGGGAGCGAGGGCGTAGGCGCCCTCGAGCTGCGTGAAGCGCGACGCCTGGCCTTCGGCGAGCGCGGTCACCTGCGCCCGGTAGGCTTCGGCGTCCTGCTGCATGCGGCCGGCCGCGCCCTGGGCGACCGGGATGATGCTGTTGGCGTAGGCCTCGGCCTCGAGGATGGAGCGTTCCTTGTCGGCCTGTGCCTTGTTGGCGTCGCGCTGCGAGGGAATTACCGCGTCCGGCACCTGCACGTCCTTCAGGTTGACGGTGGTGACCGTGATCCCCGCGTCGTAGTTGTCGAGCACGCGCTGAATCAGCTCCTTGGTGCGCCGGGTGATGTCCGGGCGCGTGTTGCCGACCAGCACCTCATCGAGAGTGCTGCGGCCGACGGTCTCGCGGATGGCGCTCTCGCTCACCTCGTTGAGCGTCGCGTCCGGATCGCGTACCCGGAACAGCTTCTTGACGGGATCGGTGAACTGGTACTGGACCGAGAACACCAGGTCGACCAGGAAGACGTCCGAGGTGAGCACCCGCGACTTGAAGTCGCTCGAGTTGACGCTGGCGACGTTGACCCTCGTGATCGTCTCGATCGGCCACGGCAGGCGCCAGCCGAGACCTGGGGCGCGTACCGGCAGTACCAGCCGGCCGAACCGCTGGATGATGCCGCGCTCCGCTGCCTTCACCTGGTAGAAGCCGCTCATCACCCACACGGCGAGCGCCACCAGGACCGCCAACGCGAGCAGCGAGCCACCCTCACCGCCGCGGCCACCCGAGCGCCACAGCGACTCGAGCCTGCGCTGCCAGCTCTTCAGGCGCTCATCGAGGTCGGGGCCGCCCTGCCCCGGCCGGCGCCAAGGATTGTTCGGACCGCTTGGTTGGTTCCACGGCATAGGGAAAGTTGTTCTGCGACCTTCTTGGTCAGCGCAGCTTGGTCGCGCTCACGGCGCCGAGTGATTGTAGGTAGGCACCCGAGGGGGCACAAGCCGTGTCGGGTCCCTGCACCTCGAGGATCTGCACGCCCGCGGTGCGGGCCAACTGCAGGAGCTCCAGGTCGGGAAGCTCCACGGCGAGCTCGATCGAGCCGTCCGGTGCGCTCGCCTCGGCCCGCACCGCCTGCACGGAGTAGAGGCGCGAGCGCAGCGCACCGGCGCTCGCCGGCATCCGCAGGCGCGCCCGGCGTGCAAAGCGCGCCAGCCGCTCGGCCACCGCGTGCAGCAGCAGCTCGAGACCCGAACGCCGCCCGGCCGAGATCCACACCGCGCTCGCACGCCCGTCGCCGTCGCGGTCGACGCGCGGCGCGTTTCCCAGACGATCGATCTTGTTGTAGACGATGAGCTGCGGGATCGCGCGCGCCCCGATCTCCTCCAGCACCGCGTCCACCTGCGCGAGCTGCTCGGAACGGCGCGGGTTGCTCGCGTCGACGACGTGCAGCAGCAGCGTTGCGGCGCGCGCCTCGGTGAGCGTCGACTGGAACGCCGCGACCAGTTCGTGTGGCAGCTCGCGGATGAAGCCCACCGTGTCCGCCACCACCACCGCGGTGCCGCCGGGAAGCATGATCCTGCGGACCGTCGGGTCGAGCGTCGCGAACAGCTGATCGGCGATATAGGCGTCGGCGCCGGTGAGCGCGCGGAACAGGGTCGACTTGCCGGCGTTGGTGTAGCCGACGAGCGCGAGCGAGGGCACGGGGATCTCGGCGCGCATCTGCCGCCCGGTCTCGCGCTGCTGCTTGAGCTTCGCCAGCCGCTTGCCGAGCACGCGCACACGCTGGCCGACGATCCGGCGGTCGGTCTCGAGCTGTGTCTCGCCGGGGCCGCGCAGTCCGATACCGCCCTTCTGCCGCTCGAGATGCGTCCAGCCGCGCACCAGGCGGCTGGCGATGTGCTTGAGCTGCGCCAGCTCGACCTCGAGTTTGCCTTCGTGGCTGCGCGCGCGCTGCGCAAAGATGTCGAGGATGAGGCTGTTGCGGTCGAGCACGCGCCGGCCCGTCAGCTTCTCCAGGTTGCGTTCCTGGCTGGGGCTCAGGGCGTGATCGATGAGGATCACCTCGGCGTCCTGGGCCTCGGCGGCTGCCCTGAGCTCCTCGGCCTTGCCGCTGCCGACGAAGTAGCGAGGGTCGGGGCGGTCGCGCCGGCCGGTCACCGTGGCCACCACTTGCGCGCCGGCGGACAGGGCGAGTTGCGTGAACTCCTGGAGATCTTCCGGATCGACGGCTGCGCCCAGCCCTAAGCGCACCAGCAGTGCGCGCTCACCGGACCGCGGGCGCTCGAACACTCAGGTTTCCCAGGGACGGGGACATTATTCGGCAGGCGTCTCCGGGGCGCCACCGCCCTCGTCCGCAGACAGCCGCACGTTGCGCGCGGGCACGACGGTGGAAATCGCGTGCTTGTAAACCATCTGGCTCACGCTGTTCTTCAACAACACGACGAACTGATCGAAGGAATCGATCTGGCCCTGTAATTTGATGCCGTTTACCAGGTAGATGGAAACCGGCACCCGCTCCTTGCGCAGGGCGTTCAAAAAGGGGTCCTGCAGAGACTGTCCTTTGGCCATCGGGTTCTCCTTGTTTTGTGCGAATTCGAGTTCTTTGCACAGTAGAGGGACCGCACCCGAGCTTCCCTGTTCCGCGATCCTCGAGAGTCAAGCAAAACGCCCCGCAACCTGTGGGGCACGGGACCGACGTAACATCTTAACACGGCCGGCCTTCCTCAGAACCCTAACGCGCTCAGGGCATTACATATGTCACGGTTCCACGACACCCCGGATGCCGGATCGAGGCGCTCACCGCGCCTCTCGGCGCGCATCCAGGTCAGCTGCCGTTTGGCCAGTTGGCGCGTTGCGGCAATCGCGCGCCGTCCGGCCTCCCCGAGATCGTAGCGCCCGTCGAGGTGGGCCCACAGCTGCCGGTAGCCTACCGCGCGAATCGAGGCATGCTCAGCTGTGAGATCGCCCCGGTCGCGCAGGCGTCTCACCTCGTCGAGAAACCCGCTCGCCATCATGGCCTCGAAGCGCCGGGCGAGACGCTCGTGCAATACCGCCCGGTCGGGAGGGTCGAGCATCCAGAAGCGTACATCGTAGGAGGCGAGCGGGCTCGAGGTCGCGCGCTGCAGCTCCGAGATCGGCTTACCCGTCGCATAGCACACTTCGAGCGCCCGTTGGATGCGCTGCGCATCGTTGGGCGCGATGCGCGCGGCGGCCGCGGGGTCGAGCCGGGCGAGCTCCGCGTGCAGGGCGGGCCAGCCGGTGCGGGCCGCGCGCGCATCGAGCTCGCGGCGCAGCTCGGGAAGCGCCTCGGGCAGCGCCGCCAACCCGTCGAGAAGCGCGCGCAGGTACAACATGGTGCCCCCGACCAGCAGCGGCGCCCGGCGTCGGGCGTGGATGGCGCGGATGCACCCGAGCGCCTCGCTCACGAACCGCCCTGCCGAGTAGCTCTCGGCCGCGTCGCACACGTCGATGAGGTGATGCGGAAGGCGCGCGCGCACTTCGGCCGGCGGCTTCGCGGTCCCGACGTCGAGTCCCCTGTACACCAGCGCCGAGTCCACGCTCACGATCTCGACCGGTGCGCTCTCGGCCAGGCGGATCGCCCAATCCGTCTTGCCCGCACCCGTGGGGCCCGTGAGCAGGAGTACGGGCAGGCGACCCGCGCCCGAGGCTTTGCCCGACACTCAGCGCCCCCGCAGGAACAGCTGGTCGAGCTGCTGCAGTGACAGGCGCGTCCAGGTGGGACGACCGTGATTGCACTGGTTGGCGCGCTCGGTCGCCTCCATCTGGCGCAGCAGTGCATTCATCTCCGGGAGTGTCAGGCGGCGGTGGGCGTGAATCGCACTGCGGCAGGCGAGCGTACCGAGGAAGCGGTCCGCAGCGGCCTCGAGATGGTGGGTATCGGCGTCGAGCAGCAGATCGCGGACCAGCGCGGCGATGAGCTCGCCGACGTCGCGCGCATCGAGCAGCGCCGGCACCGCCCGCACGGCGAGCCGCGTCGGACCCAAAGCGTCGAGCTCGAAACCAGCCCGGTCGAAATCGGCACGGCGCTCGAGGAGCGCCGCCAGCTCGTGCGCCTTGAGCTCGATGACGAGCGGGGCGAGGAGGCGCTGGATGGCGGGAGGACCCCCGGCACGTTCAGCCTTGAGCTGCTCGTAGAGAATGCGCTCGTGGGCGGCGTGCATGTCGACCAGCACCAGCCCTTCGCTGTTCTGCGCGAGGATGTATACGCCATGCAGCTGCGCGAGCGCGGCTCCGAGCGGCTGTTCCCCGGCTGGCGGCGGCGCCGCTTCCCGCACCAGTGCTGCGAGCGCCCAGGGATCTGGCGCTGCGTCGGCAAAGGCGAGCGGCACGCTGCCCGCACCGGGCTGCACGGGGAACGGCGACGGTAGCTTGCCGCCGGGGCTGGCCGCGGCGGGTGCGCCCGCCAGACTCGGCCGGGTGGCCGCCAGAGCCTGCTCCACCGCGCGAAACACGAAGTCGTGAATCTGGCGGCTGTCGCGAAAGCGCACTTCGAGCTTGGCGGGGTGTGCGTTGACGTCCACCAGCTCCGGGGCGAGCTGGAGGTAGAGAACATAGGCGGCGTGGCGCCCGTGATAGAGAACGTCGCGATACGCGAGGCGCACCGCATTCATCAGCAGCCGGTCGCGGACGCTGCGGCCGTTGACGAACCAGAACTGCTGGTCGGGCTGGGCCCGCGAACGGGTCGGCAGGCCCACCCATCCGGAGAGCAGCACCGGCCCCGCCGCGTGCCGAATTGGTACGGCGCCCGCCGGGAAATCGCGGCCGAGCACCGCCTCGAGACGCCCAGCCTCCCCGGCCACGCCCTCGACGGCGGGCGCGTCGAGCAACAGCCGCGCGCCATGGCGCAGGCGAAAGCTCACGTCGAAGCGCGACAGCGCCAGGCGCTCCATGAGGCGCACGATGTGCGCGAGCTCGGTGGTCTCGGTGCGCACGAACTTGCGCCGCGCCGGCACGTTGAAGAAAAGGTCACGCACCTCGACGCTGGTCCCGGCCGGGTGCGCTGCGGGGCGCACTGCGCCGACGGCGGCACCATCTACCGTGATCTCGGCCGCCTGCCCGGCGAGTGCCGCATGCGATGCGATCCGCAGGCGCGACACCGAGCCGATGGAGGGCAGCGCCTCGCCGCGAAAGCCGAGAGTCGCAATCGCCTCGAGATCCTCGAGGGAGGCAATCTTGCTGGTCGCATGCCGTGCAACCGCCGCCGGCAGCTCCGCCGCGGCAATCCCTGAGCCGTCGTCGCGGACGCGGATCAGGCCGACGCCGCCGCGCTCCACGTCGACCTCGATGCGCGTCGCGAGCGCGTCGAGACTGTTCTCGACGAGCTCCTTGACGACCGAAGCCGGCCGCTCGATCACCTCGCCGGCGGCGATCTGGTCGACGAGCTCGCTCGGAAGAATGCGAATCGGCATGCTGGCTTCAGCAGCGCAGTGTACAGGCGATCCCGGCCGCGCGGCGGCCGATGCGCTACGGATCGAGCGGTGCAGCGCCGGTGGATCCGGGGGCGCCAGCCACGACCGCGGCGCTCGCCACACGGCGCTCCTGCTTGAAGCGCGTGCCATCGGGCGGATTCTGCACGAAGTAGCTGCGCACGCCCCCGCAGATCGCATCCGCCAGACGTGCCTGCTGCCCGGGATTGCGCAGGCGGCGCTCCTCGCCCGGATTGGAGATGTAGGCGGTCTCGATGAGCATCGAAGGAATACCCGGGGATTTCAGCACTACGAAGCCGGCGCGCTGCACCTGAGCCCTGCGCACTTCGCCGACGTGCTCCAGGGCGGACACCACGCGCTCGGCTGCCGTGGCGCTCAGGCCAATGGATTCCTGCTGCGCGACATCGAGCACCACCGGTGCGGCCGCGCCGGCGTCGACCAGAGCACCGCCCATGAGATCCGCCGCGTTCTGCCCCTCGGCGAGCTCGCGCGCCGCCTCGCTCGAAGCCCCGTGCACGGACAGGATGTACACCGAGGCCCCCGAGATGCTGCGATCGCGGATTGAGTCGGCGTGTACGGATAAGAACATGTCGGCGTGCGCCGCGTGAGCGCGCTGGATGCGATCGCGCAGCTCGAGGAATTCGTCCCGGTCGCGCGTCAGCACGGCGCGCATCCCGGGCTCGGCATCGATGCGTGCGGCGAGCGCCCGCGCGATCGCGAGCGTCACGTCCTTCTCGCGCGTGCCACCGTGCCCGATGGCGCCGGGATCCGATCCGCCGTGGCCCGCGTCCACCGCGACGATCACGTCACGGTCGCCATCGCCGGGCTCGTGGGCCGCGCGCACGGGCTTGGGTGCCGGATCGGGCGGCGCCGCGGGCTCGCCGAGCGACACCGTCAGCTGCCTTTGCCCGGACGGGCCGGTGGCCTGGGAGCTGTGAACGGCGACTCCCGACTTGAGCTCGAGTACGATGCGCAGCGTATCGCCGGGCTGCCGGCCGAGCCGCACGGCACTCACGAGACCGGCGGGCTCCGGTAAGGCCATGCGACGCACGGCGCGCGTGCCGGGAAGATCGATGACGGCGCGGTCCGGGCCATCGAGCGTAAAGACCCGGGGTGACGGGCCGTCGGTCAACGCGAGAGTGAGAACGGCACTGTCCGCGGTTGCAGACAGCTGCATCGAGCGCAGCTCCGCGGCGTTCGCCGGCGCCCAGGTGCCCAGGGCCATCAGACCGCCGGCGATTCCTCCAAGAAATGCTTTTCTAATCATCAAGTTCGCGGCGCAATCTATTGCGTAATCTACGGCGTTCGCTTGCGACTTTCAAGGCTGCGGCTGCGAACCGCCCTCAAGTTCGACCAGCCAGGCTGCGCCGAGTGCGGAGCTCCCCGTGACCTCGATGTCATGGCCCGCGGCTCCCGCGGCGAACGCCACCACGAGATCGGCGGCCGGAAGGCGCCCCGCGCCGTGCTCGGGCCATTCGATGAGCCACACGTGTCCGGGCGCCGCCCACTCGCGCAGGCCGAGGGAGTCGAGCTCGGCAGACGATCGCAGCCGATAGAGATCGAGATGTACGAGAGTACCGCCTGCGGCCGGGTACGGCTCGAGCAGCGTGTAGGTCGGGCTGCGCACCGGCCCGCTGACGCCCGAGGCACGGGCAAAGCCGCGCGCGAAGGTGGTCTTGCCGGAGCCGAGCTCACCGCGCAGATACAACACGGCGAGCGGCGCCCCGGATGCCGGCCGCGCACGGGCCAGGCGCGCCCCGAGCTCCTCGGTCTCCTCGGCCGTCTGCGTCTGCGTGCGCACCGGAGCGGCTTTGCTAGAGGTTGACGGCGTGGTGCAGCTCCCGCGCCACATCGCTCGCGAGCACCCCGCGCTCGCCGCCGCGCGCCGCGGCGTCGCCCGCCATGGCGTGCACCAGCACGCCGACGCGCGCCGCCGCCCAGGGATCGCGGCACTGCGCAAGGATCCCGGCGATCGCGCCGGTCAGCACATCGCCGGTGCCGGCGCTCGCCATGCCGGGATTGCCCCGCTCGCACACACCGGGCGTGCGGCCGGCGGCTCCGACCAGAGTGCCGGCGCCTTTCAGGACGATCGTGCCGCCGAAACGCGCCGCCAGCCGATCGAGGGCTGCGAGCCGATCGTTCTGGACATCCTGCGTCGTAGCCGCAAGGAGACGCGCCGCCTCGCCCGGGTGCGGCGTGAGGATCCAGTCATCGCGCGGGCGTGCCTCGGCCTCGGCCAGCAGGTTGAGCGCGTCCGCATCGACCACCAGGGGCTTGCCGGCACCCAGGACCGTATCGAGCGCCGCGCGCGCCCAGGGACTGCGACCCAGGCCCGGGCCGATCGCGACCACGTCGGCGCGCGCGAGCGCTTCCGTCAGCACGTGCCGATCGGTGAGCGCGAGGCAGATCAGCTCGGGCCTGCCGGCGGCGATCGCGGCGACGTTCTCGGACGCCACGGCTACCGTCGTGAGGCCGGCCCCGACGCGCAGACAGGCCTCGCCCGCGAGGCGCGTCGCACCCGGCATGCCGCTGCCGCTGCCGACGATCAGTACCCTGCCAAAATCGCCCTTGTGCGCGGTCCGGTGGCGGCGCGGCAGCGCCGCCTGGATCTCGGCGTCGACGATGCGCGTCAGGCGCGGCGCGAACTCCCCGGGAGGAGCCGTGACCTCGAGGTCGTCGAAGAAGAGCGCGCCGGTGTACTCCGGGCCCTCCCCGATCAGCAGCCCGGTCTTCAGCCCCACGAAGGTGACCGTGCAATCGGCGCGCACCGCCTCCCCGCGCGGCACCCCGGCGTCGCTGTCGAGACCCGAGGGCACGTCGAGCGCGAACACGGGGCGTCCGTTCAGGTTGATGGCGCGAATCGCCGCGGCGTACTCCGCACGCACCGCGCCGGAGAGCCCCGTTCCGAGGAGAGCATCCACGATGATCTCGCCCTCGGCGAGGAGCGGCGGCTCAAAGGGCGGCGCCCGGGCGCCACTGGCGCGGAAGTCCGCGAAGGCCTGCTGCGCCGCGCCGCGCAGCCGCTCCGGGTCGGCGGCGGCGAGCACCCTCACGGTGAGCCCCGCCGCCTGCGCGAAGCGCGCCAGCACGTAGCCGTCGCCCCCATTGTTGCCGCCGCCGCAGACGATCACGATGCGGTGCGCCACGGGGTAGCGGCCGCGCAGGTGGCGCAGCGCCGCCTCGCCGGCACGCTTCATCAGGGTGTAGGCCGGGATCCCGAGCGTCTCGATCGCGTGAGCGTCGAGGGCGCGCACCTGCGCGCTGGAATACAAGGCGATCGGCAGCGCCATGGGCTCATTATACTGACGGGGAAAGAAGCGCCATTGACGGGGCACGCAGACATAGACCTGGAAGAGGCCAAACGCGCGCTGAGAGCCCAGGCGCGCGCCCTCGGCTTCGACGCCCTCGGCGTCACCGCCATCGACATCCCCGAGGACGAGCGGCACCTCCTCGAGTGGCTCGATGCGGGCTTCCATGGCGAGATGGGCTACATGCGCCGCCACGCACGGCTGCGCGCCAGCCCGCAGGAGCTGCTGCCCGGCACGGTGCGCATCGTGAGCGTACGCATGGACTACTGGCCGGCCGAGGCGCGCCCCGCCGCAGCCGTGCTCGAGGACCGCGCGCTCGGCTACATCTCGCGCTATGCGCTCGGCCGCGACTACCACAAGGTCCTGCGCGGCTCGCTCGCGCGGCTGGCGGCGGATCTCGCCCGGCAGATCGGCCCCTTCGGCTACCGCGTGTGCGTCGACAGTGCGCCGGTGCTGGAGAAGGCACACGCGCGCAACGCCGGCCTGGGATGGATCGGCAAGCACACCAACCTCATCGCGCGCGATGCCGGCTCGTGGTTCTTTCTCGGCGAGATCCTGACCGATCTGCCGCTGCCGGTCGACGAGCCGGCCAGCGCCCACTGCGGCACCTGCCAGGCGTGCATCCCCGCCTGCCCCACCGGCGCCATCGTCGCGCCGTTCCGGCTCGACGCGCGGCGCTGCATCTCCTATCTCACCATCGAGCACCGCAGCGCCATCCCCGAAGAGCTGCGCGCGGCGCTCGGCAACCGCATCTACGGCTGCGATGACTGCCAGCTGGTGTGCCCCTGGAACAAGTTCGCCCGCGCCGCCGCACACCCCGATTTCAAGGTGCGCCACGCACTCGATGCGCCGGCGCTCGCCGAGCTCTTTCTCTGGAGCGCCGCTGAGTTCGGGGAGCGCATGCGCGGCTCGGCGATCCACCGCTTAGGCTACGAGCGCTGGTCGCGCAACATCGCGGTGGCGCTCGGCAATGCGCCGACTTCGCCCGCGGTGACGGGCGCGCTCGAGGCGCGGCGCGAGGACCCCTCGCCCCTGGTGCGCGAGCACGTGGCCTGGGCGCTCGCGCGGCACCGCCGGGTGGCGTGAACGATTCCCGCAGTGCCTCGTCGAGGCGTGGCTAACTCCCGGGACGCGCGACCTGCACGTTATCGATGAGCCGCGCTCTCCCCAGGCGCGCCGCCGCGAGCACCACCAGCGCGCGCGTCTCCGGGCGGGGGGCGCTCAGGTCGTCGGCGCGGCGTACCGAGAAGTAGTCAGGCCGCAGACCCGCCTCCTCCAGCGCCTGAACGCCCGAGCGCTCGATGCTGGCGAATTGCGCATCGCCGCCCCGCAGGCGGGCCGCCGCGGCCTCGAGCGTCGCATAGATGACCGGCGCCAGCTGGCGCTCCGCCGGCGTGAGGTACTGGTTGCGGGAGCTGAGCGCCAACCCGTCGGCATCGCGCCTGGTCGGCGCGCCGACGATCTCGACGCGCATGCACAGCTCCGCCACCATCCGCCGGATCACGGTGAGCTGCTGAAAATCCTTCTCGCCGAACACCGCGACGTCGGGCTCCACGATGTGGAAGAGCTTCGCCACCACCGTGCTGACGCCCTCCAGGTGGCCGGGGCGGAACTCGCCCTCGAGGATGCGCGACAGGCCGGGCACCTCGACCCGTGTGACGCGCTCGGAGCCGTGCGGATAGATCTCGGTCACGTCGGGCATGAACATGAGGTCGCAGCCGGCGGAGGCGAGCATGTGCTCGTCGGCGCGCGGCGTGCGCGGGTAATGGGCGAAGTCCTCGTTGGGTCCGAACTGCATGGGATTCACGAAGATACTGGCGACGAAGCGCTCCCCGTGGCGGCGCGCGGTCTCGATCAGGCTCACGTGCCCGGGGTGCAGATTTCCCATGGTCGGCACGAACACGACCCGCGCCCCGGCGCGGCGCCAGGCGTATACCCGCTCGCGCACCGCGCCGATGGTCGTGACGGTCTCCATGGATCGCGCTTGAATCCGGGTGCGGCGCGGATTGCCGCGTCAGAAACAGTGCTCGGGAGCCGGGTATTCGCGCTGCTTCACGGCGCGCACGTAGCGCTTCAGCGCCTCGAGGTTATCGGCACTACCCGCCATGAAGTTGCGCACGAAGCGCGGCTTGCGGCCGGTGGTGATGTCGAGCATGTCGTAGGTCACGAGAATCTGCCCGTCGGTGTCGGGACCGGCGCCGATGCCGATCACCGGCACGTGCAGCTCCGCCGCGATGGTCTTGCCGAGGGTGGCGGGGATGCACTCGAGCAGCACGATGTCGGCGCCGGCGGACTCGAGCCGCCGCGCCTCCTCGAGCAGCCGCACCGCGGTCTCGCGCTCGCGTCCCTGGACGCGAAAACCGCCGGTCTTGTGCACGGACTGGGGCTTCAAGCCCACGTGCGCGCACACGGCGATGTCGTGGCCCGCAAGGAACTCGACGATGTCGGTCTGCTTGCCGCCGCTCTCGAGCTTCACCATCTGCACACCGCCTTCCTGCATCAGGCGCACCGAGTTCGTGAGCGCCACCTCGCGCGAGGGGTAGCTCATGTACGGCAGGTCGCCGATGAGGAACGGGCGATGGGTGCCGCGCGCCACGCACGCGCAGTGGTACACCATCTGGTCCATGGTGACGGGCACGGTCGTCGAGTGCCCCTGGATCACCATGCCGAGCGAATCTCCCACCAGCACCACGTCGACGTCCGCCGCATCGAGCAGCACGGCGAAACTCGCGTCGTAACAGGTGAGGCTCGCGATCTTCTCGCCTTCGGCCTTCATGCGCGCGAGCGTCGCGAGCGTGACCGGCGAGCGGCTGGCGTCGCGTTGCAGATGCGTATACATGGCCGCCCAGAGTGTACTTAGATCGCGCGGCTGCGCAACGGATTGTAGTAGAGCCGCCCGCGGCTCATGCGCCTGATGGCCGCCAGCAGCTCGTCATAGTCGCGTTGGTTCGTGACCGGGTCGATGGAGGCGGCGTTCACGATGAGGAGCGGCGCCGAGTCGAACTCGTGGAAGAAGCGGGCGTAGGCCTCGTTGAGACGCTCGAGATAGCCGCGGTCGATGTACTGCTCGTAGGCGACGCCGCGGCGCGCGATGCGTTCGAGCAGCACGTCGACCGGCGCCTGCAGGTAGACCACCAGATCGGGCTTGGGTACCTGGATATCGAGCCGCGCGTACAGCTGCTCATAGAGCGCGTACTCGGCGTCATCGAGCGTCACGCGTGCGAACAGCCGGTCCTTCTCCAGCAGGTAGTCCGCAACCCGCACCGCGGCGAACAGGTCCGCCTGCTTGAGCGCTGCGAGCTGCTGGGCGCGCTGCAGGAGGACGTACAGCTGGGCCGGCAGCGCACCGGCGCGCGGGTTGCGGTAAAAGCGCTCGAGGAACGGATTCTGCCCCGCCTCCTCCAGCACCTCCTGTGCGGAGAGGCTGCTGCACAGGCGCCGCGCGAGGCTCGTCTTGCCGACGCCGATCGGGCCCTCGACTGCGATGAAGCGATGGGTTGTCTCGTTCGCCATGTGCGTGCGTTGCGCGCCTACAGTCGCGCCAGCCCCTCGGCCGTTACGGCGCCCGCGAGCTCGGCGACGCGCCCGAGCCCGGGGAGGTCGAGATGCGGGGCGATGTCCGCGAGAGGATACAGAACGAAGTTGCGCTCCGGTATCCCGGTGTGCGGCAGCGTCAGCGCGGGTGCCGAGCGCCGCTCACGCCCGTAGGAAAGCAGATCGAGGTCGATCACGCGCGGACCCCAGCGCTGGTGCGCCGCCGGGCGGCCGAGCGCCGCCTCGAGGCCACGCAGCTCGGCGAGCAGCGCCGGCGCTTCGAGTTGGGTCAGGAGGCCTGCGACCGCGTTCACGAAGTCGGGCTGGGCGATCGGCCCCAGCGGACGCGAGCGGTAGAGCGGCGAGGTCAATTCGACGCGCGTGAGCGGCAGTTGCGCGAGGCGGCTGAGCGCGCCCAGCACCTGGGCACGCGGGTCTTCGAGGTTGCTGCCCACTCCGACGTACTCCGGCCGCCACAGCGCCATGAGCGGCGGTCCGTCAGGACCGTGCGGCGGCCTTAGGTCCGGGGCGGCGCCGCCGGCGGCGCCCGCCGCGACGCGGCGCGGAGGTCGAACGCGCGGCATCGCCCGCGAGCGCGTCTGCCATGTGCTCGCGCTCCGCGGCAGGGGCTTCCTGCAGCCGCGTCCACCATGCAGCCATCTCGGGCGGGGCGAGTCCGAACTCGGCACGCAGCAGCAGCAGGTCGTAGCCGGCGCGGAAGCGCGGGTGCTCGAGCAGCCGCAGCGCACGGCGGCCGCGCGGGTGCTCGAGCCGCGGCTGCAGCGCGAACATCTCGCGGACCCCGAGGGCAAAGCGTTTTGGAATCGCGATGTGCGTCTGCGCCTCGCGGACCGCCTGATCACACGCCTCGAGTATGGTCGCGAGCTCGTGCCAGCGTTCCGGCGGCGTCGCCTCGATGATCGCGGCAATCGGCCCATATAAGAGGAGAGCGAACAGGAAGGTCGGCGTGACCGGCTTGTCCTCGATGACGCGCGCATCCGTGTTGCTGAGCCCCCTGAGCAGCAGCTGCTCGACCAGGCTGCCCGGGTGGCTCACGAAATAAGAGTCCACGCTCGGCACGAGAGCGGCGAGCAGCCCGCGGCGGCGCAACACCTGAAAGCTGCGTGCGCCGTGCCCGCTGAGGAAGAGCTTCAGGGTCTCGTCGAACAGGCGCGCCGGAGGCACCGCCGAGAGCAGCTCGCGCAACGTCGCGATGGGGCGGGCCGTGTCCGGATCGATGTCGAAACCGAGCTTGGCTTCGAAGCGCGCGGCGCGCAGCATGCGCACCGGGTCCTCGCGATAGCGCGTCTCGGGAGCGCCGATGAGACGCAGCCGCCGCGCGGCGATGTCCTCGACCCCGCCGACGTAGTCCCACACCGAGAAGTCGGCGATATTGTAGTAGAGCGAGTTCGCCGTGAAGTCGCGGCGCCACACGTCCTCGTCGATGGTGCCGTAGACGTTGTCGCGCAGGATCCGCCCGCTCGCATCGAAGGCCCGCGCCGCCGCCTCGTCGTCGAGGAGCTCGGGCGCCTCGCCGTCCTCCGGGTCGGTCTCCGGCAGCGGCTCATCACCCTGCGACGGCGCGCTGGTCGCCCGGAAGGTCGCCACCTCGATGGTCTCGCGGCCGAAGAACACGTGCGCCAGGCGGAACCTGCGGCCGACCAGGCGGCAATTACGGAACAGCTTCTTTACTTCCTCCGGCAGCGCATCGGTGGCGACGTCGAAGTCCTTGGGCTCGAGACCGAGCAGCAGGTCGCGCACGCAGCCGCCGACCAGGAACGCCATGAAGCCCCCCTCGCGCAGCCGGTACAGCACGCGCAGCGCGTTCGGGGAGATGTGGGAGCGGGAAATCGAGTGCTCGGACCGCGGGATGATCCTGGGTGCGGCTCGGGGCGTCGCGACGGACGCGTCGGGGGGGTTCAATTCCTTGGGTTTCCTTGGTTTTTTCGCTTGAGCAAACGGGGCCGCTCTCTATAATACCGCGCTCCCGATCAAGGCCCGGGAAAGCGCGCTCCCTTCGTCTAGAGGCCTAGGACATAGCCCTCTCAAGGCTGTAACACGGGTTCGAATCCCGTAGGGAGCGCCAATAAATCAATAAGTTAGGGCGCGGGGCGTCACATCGGCGACAACGACTGCTGGATCGCCGGCACGGCGCTATCGAAGGGCCTGGCACTCGTGACCCGCAACGTCAAGCACTTCGAGCGCGTGCCGGCGGTCGTGTGTGCGGCCTACTGACGCAAGCCGACTCCTGCAACATAAAGAACCGACTCAGAAATTCCATCCAGCCCCAAGTCTCTCTCAATCAGTGAGTCCTTCAGCGCGGCCGTGCTGAAGGGAGCCAGTCCCAGCCTGGTTGCCGTGAGGCAAAAGGTCTGACAGAGGTGTCCTGCCTCCAGCAGAACAACTCGATACGCTCGGGCCCGACCGTACTTCCACATGGTCCTGGCGAAGACCGCCGTCATGATAAAGAGCGCTGCCGCGCGGCCGCAGTATGGCTGATCGACGCAGTACGCGCGCGCCAGGCGCGCACTCGCTCTGGCAGGGAGTCTTGCCAAACGGTGGCTGTTCGCTTCGTAGTGATACGTTCCCGTTTCGAGCCCGTCTACTCTGAGCGCCATCAGATAGACCTCGCCCGGGTGCCTGGCACCGCCTGAAGGGCTCGTCTTGTACGGAAGCTTTCCAAACGCATTGGTCCGGAAATATCCCTGGACCCCCCACGTCGTTTGCAGCAGCTGTGAGACGCTCTCCAGAGAGATCTTTCCTCTCGCGAAATCCCTGTGCGTGCGTCTGGCGTGCAGCGTCTTGAAGAAGGTGTCTCCGACCATCCGATGCGAGGGCAACGGGACTACATCGGCGGCTCGAACTTCTTTGAACTGAGGCGGCGCCGGAGTGGCCGGAAGTAACTTTAGTCTCCTCTCGATGGGCCAGTCCGGACGAACGTACGGGGTGTCCTTAGTCATGAAGTGAAAGGCGCCTTCCGGAAGCCACGGCCGCCATGACGACTTGACCTGCTCGTCCTGCTCCCATGCGGCCGAGCCGTATTCGAGCAGCAGCTCAGCATCGATCAGCTGCAGTATGGCCCTTGCGACACTCGCTTGAGAGTAAGAGCGGAACTCGACGAGCGCATCCTGGATCGTCCGTGGGGCAAAAAAGAAACGAATTACGTCCAAGGTCGCGGAATTCGCCGAGAACTCCCTTCTGGCGAGGTAATTCGCGATCCGCAGCTCTCCATCCTGCCAGTACGCGATCTGGCAGGATGCGCTCCTCAACCTAAGGGGTTTTCGCTCCACCTCGCAGGTCTCGAACCAAGGTTACAAGTCATGCTCGAAAATCTCTATGTCCACCAAGCGTCGTGCCACTGCCTCCAGATCTGCCTTCAAGTCAATCGTTCTCTCCGTCTGTGCGCGCGCCAGCAACTCAGCAACCTCGCTTCGAGCCGTCGCTGTGAGCTCGCGGAGCTCTGCCAGTCTCCCGCGTTTGGGTGACCTCTTTCTCCTGGTGGGCTTCCTCGATGCCGTTCTGGCTTTGGTCTTCTTTGATGCCATGTTGTAGTTCCTCATTGATCAAATGCAAAGGACAGAGACGATGATTCTTCAAGTCTCAAGTGCTGATCCCTCCCGGCAGACTGGCTCGGGCCGATCAACCTCATGCGAGTCAGCAAAGCCCGGAACCTCGGGTCGCCGTGCAGATTTCGAAGCAAGGGGTCCGTCTTGATGCCAGGCATTCCGGGGTGGTGCTGTCGATACGCGACATCAAGCCACAGGAAGGCATCATCGCTTTCTCCCCGATATGCGTGGACCTTGGCAATGTCGTAGGCACGGCTCGAAGCGAATTTCTCCGTCAACAAGTTCAACGCGGCATCCGACTCAGCGCGCCTTCCCATCGCCGAGTAGACGATCGCGAGGCCGCCGAGTCTGGAAGCTTCCTCGGGTTCCTTCTGTATCGCTCCGAGCGCTGCGGCAAATTGACCAAGATACAGGCGAGTGATGCCAACGGAGGTGCTGACTCCGCCGAACTCCGGATGGAGCTGCAGCAGCCGCAAACGGGCCTGCAAACATTGCTGAAGTCGGTCAGCCGCGCACAAGGCGATGCCGAGAGAGTCCAGGGTGTTCGCGTCAAGCGGATTTCGCTCTATGTCCTGTTGGTACAACTCTACGGCCGTGTTTATCTCCCCGAACACGAGTGCGATGTCACCGAGAGCACTTAGCAAGAAGCCGAATCGCGGGTCGAGTTGCCGCATGCGTTCCGTGTCCGCCCGCGCGGCGGCCCAATTCCAGGTGACGTTCATCTCGAATCCGCCTCGCGTGTAATACGCCCAGACGAGATTTGGGTCGAGCCGCACTGCACGGTCCAGCGCCTCGAGAAGCTGCCTGTTCTGTTCCTCCGTGGGAGGCCCTTTAAGGATTTCCTCGCTCAGGTACGCGCTTGCGAGGCGTGCCCATGGCAGGCCGTAGTTGGGGTCTATGACGATTGCCTGCTGGTAGAGCTCTGCGGCTCTTTCGACATCGCGCAGGGTCCTGCGCGCCTTGAAGTAATTCCCCTCGAGAACAAGGTTGTACGCCCGGACATCGGGCTGCTGGTCTCCTGCCCGGTAACCGCTGCGCAAAGCGACGCGCAGGGCCTGGGAAACCTGCTCGGCAATCTCGTCCTGCACTTTGAAGATTTCGACGACCGCACGATCATAGGTGTGGGACCATAGGGATACTCCATCTGAAGCGCGAATGAGCTGCGCGGTGATACGCAGTTCCTGGCGGTCCTTGCGAATACTGCCCTCCAGAACGTGCGTCGCTGCCAGCTGGCGCGCGATCGCGCGCACGTCCTCGTTCTTACCCTTGAACTGGAACGAGGAAGACCGCGCGATGACCTTCAGGTCCGTGCTGTGCACAAGGTGGTCTATCAGCTCCTCTGAGAGCCCGTCCGAGAAGTACTCCTGCTCCTTATCGCCGCTGATATTCACAAACGGCAGCACCGCGATCGACTTTTCCGGGACGGCGGCTGCTGCCACAGCGACGGAATTCGACCCGATCGCCTGAGTCGCCGTTTCCCGGTACACGACATAGCCGAACGCGGTAAGGACGGCGGCAGCTGCCGCGGTGCTGACCGCAACCACGATCCTGTTGCGCCGGACGAACTTCCGTAATCGATAGCGGACTCGCGCCGGCCGCGCCGCGACGGGCCTGGCCGAGAGGTAGCTTCGCAAGTCCTTCGCGAGGTCGGTTGCGCTCGGATAGCGCTCGGCCGGCGCCTTGGCGAGTGCCTTGACCACGATTGCGTCCAGATCGCCGCGCAATTGCCGCGCCAAACCCTCTTGCGTAGTCGCCCGCAGCGTTGCGGCTTGCGGCTCAGCCCGCATGCTGGGATTTTCCACATCGATGCTGGCGATCGCCTGTTGGAGCACACCGATCGACCCGGCGCTCTTCAGCTGATACGGGCGGACCCCGGTGAGTAACTCGTAGATGACGACGCCGAAGGAATAGATGTCGCACCGAGCATCGAGCCGCTCACCACGCAGCAGTTCGGGACTCGCGTAGTCCGGAGTCAGTGCCCGGCCGTAGACGCTCGTGAGCTGCGGCTGATCCGCCTCTTCCTCCAGGAGCTTCGCGACGCCAAAATCGAGGAGCCGCACCTGGCCGGCCTCGGTCACCAGAATGTTGGAGGGCTTCAGGTCGCGGTGTACGACGTGTTTGTCGTGTGCATACTGCATCGCTTCAAGCACCTGCAGGCACAACTCCAGGCGTGCCGCGATCGGCAGACGATGCGCATCGCACCAGCCGGTCAGGGTCTCTCCCTCCACGTACTCCATGGCGAGATACGGCTGCCCGGCGGGATCGATGCCCGCGTCATAGAGACGGGCAATATGCGGATGCTCGAGGCTCGCCAGGATGTCGCGCTCGCGGGCGAAACGCTGTTCGAGCTCGCCGCGCATCAGTACGAGTGTCGGTATCTTCAAGGCCACCATGCGCTTCAAGGCGCCGTCGGCTCGCCTCGCGAGCCACACCTCGGCCATGCCGCCCGCTCCCAGGGGCCGAATCAACTCGTAGGGTCCCACGCGCGCGCCGGCCTGCAGGCGGCTCGTGGACTCGCGGCTTCCCCGGTGGACGAGGAGCTTCGGCATCGTCCCGAGTGGTCTGGAGACTGCGGCCTGAGACTCTCCCGGGAGCAACGCTTCCCATAGCGCCGCTCCAATATCCGAGTATTCGGCTGGCAGCCTCCCGAGCCAGGCGCGCCGAGCGTTGGCATCGAGTGGCAGCGCCTCGTCAAGCAGGCGGCTCATCTGCGCCATTTGAGAAACCGATAGCCCCATCGCCGTCTCAATCGAGTTAACGCCAGCACCCCGAGGCGGGCATCCTCTTATCGGACCGCCGCTGCGAGGATCATCCGCGCCTTCTCCCAGTCGCGTTGCACCGTGCGTTCGCTGACCTCCAGCGTTTCGGCAATCTCCTGCTCGCTGTAACCGCCGAAGTAGCGCATCTGCGCGACCTGGGCCAAACGAGAATCCGCTTTTTCCAGGACCTCCAGCGCCTCGTGGACTCTTAAGATCGTTTCCTCGTCTTCCGCGACGTTGGCGCCCAGGTCGGTCGAGAGGGTCAGGGCCTGCACCCCGCCGCCGCGCTTCTGCGCGAGGCGTTCGCGCACGCTGTTGACGATGACCGAGCGCATCACTTGCGAAGCGTAGGCGAAGAACGCCCGTCGGTCCTCCGCGCGCAGCTCCCCGGCGCTCACGAACCGCAAGTACGCTTCATGCACCAGACAGGTGGTATCCAGCAGGGTGTTGCGCCCACCGTCGCGTAGCCGCGACCGGGCGAGCCGATGGAGCTCGGAATACGCGAGCGCAAACAAACTATCGCGCGCGTCAGGCTCGCCCGCCTGGACTCGACCCAGTAGCTGGGTGAGCTCACTCATCTGACCCCCTCGCGAAGCACGTATACCGCCCTCGAGGCACACCTCTCAAGGCCGATCATGGCCTCGGTGACGTCGGCGCGGATAATTGCTTGTTATGTAAGAGGATTTTAGCGTCCGGGCGGCGGAGCCAGGGACCCTCGTTGAAAATTCCGTGTCCAGATTCTTTCTCCCGCGTGGCGGGTTTGGAGCGCGCGTGGCGTCTGCATGAATGAGGCACTCCAACGGCTCCGCCTGGTTGCCCAGGCTGGCTTCCGCAGATCGCCTCACTAAGACCCTATCGCAACGTCCAACCTAACTACTGGAGATTCACATGAACAGGTTCAACGTCATTCGTCATGTCCTGACCGCCGCGATCGTCGGCACGCTCGTCTCGGGGTTCGCCTTCCCTGCCGCCGCTGCCGACGACACGGGGGTGCGTAGCATCACCGTGAAATTCGGGGATCTGAATGTATCGAGCCCGGAGGGCGCCGCCGCACTCTACGCTCGGATTCGTTCGGCCGCGAAGTCGGTGTGCTCGCCCTGGGAGTCCAGCTCCTATCCGATCAACACCGGGTTCACAGCCTGCGTTCACAAGGCCATTGCGGATGCGGTCACCAAGGTCAACCGCATGGAGCTGTACACGGTGTACAACCTGCACAACAAGCCGGCGCTGCCGACCGGGCTGCTGTCGCAGCAGCGGTGAGCGAGGGGCCTGCGCGGCGGCAGTTCGCCGCCGCGCAGCGCCCTCGCAGGAGAACCGCGCAATCTCAGTGTTGGGGGCACCGATGGAAGACATTCCTTCGAGGGCTGGAGCGCTTCGTCTCGCAGCCGCGAGAACGGCTCTTGAGCCGGCTCTGGGAGCACATCTCGAAACCTCTCGCGTCGGCTATGAGCATCATGGCGTGTACGTTGGCAACGGGAAGGTCGTGCACTATGCCGGCTTCTGCCGCCGCTGGCGGCCAGACCCCGTCGAGGAAGTGACGCTCTTCGGTTTCTCTCTCGGTCATACGATCCGCATCCTCGAACATCCGAGTTGCACTTACTCGCCCCAGGAGATCGTGGATCGCGCCCGCTCGCGTCTAGGCGAACGGCGCTACCGGCTGCTGACAAACAATTGTGAACACTTCAGCAACTGGTGTGTCAGGGGACTGAGTCAAAGCCACCAGGCTCAGCGACCGGTCGCTCTGCTGCTTCGGCTGCTCCGGGAGGCGGCCGCACGGCTCTTGGGGATCAACGTTGGGGCGGGAATCCTGGTGGGGCCGGTCGTGCCGGCGAAGGCGCGGAAGGGCGATTCTCCTCAAGCGCGCGGCAGATGCCGTACGAAGTGTTCGAATGCCTGAAACTTTGTGCGCTGAGAATAGCCGCAGAATGCCCGAATCTCGAACCCGAGCAGATCGTCTCTTTCGAAAGCCTCGAGCAGCTGGTGTTCATCGGTGGGCATTCGCTCCAGGATTCCGGACACCGCGCTGCACAACGCAGAAACGGGCGCTTCGAGCGGGGCGTCGCAAGGAATGTACCGCTGCTCCTGGAGTTCGCGGAGGTTGGCGGTGTAGAGACCGAAACCGAACCCGGGTTCTCGTGGTTCGCGGTTTGGATTGCGCATCCAGAGCTCTTCAAACGCCTGATGAATCACCCCGACGACCCCCTCGACGACATAACTTCCCAACGGCCTCCGCGGAAGGTTGACGTAGGCGAAGAAGGGGGTCACGCGCGAATCCCTCGCGTAGCAGGCTGGCAAGCCTGGATGCCGGCGCAGAGGCCAACCGAGCGACTCCATCTTCAGACCAATGGCCTGAACGATCAATCGCTGCTCATCCTGAACCTGCACGGGTTGAGACCCGCTCTCAGGGGCGAAGGCGGGTGACCTTGCGGGACTTGCGGGGCGGGACGGGCCCACTTAAGGGTGGCAGGTTGTCGCGGATCAGCTGCGCGACGTGAGACGGGGCGGCTCGCATAGGAGTACCTCAGGATATGGAACGACTCGATGACTTACAATGGGGCTAGAGCCCTGATGGGCGACTCCGACCCATCCTGCAGGCTCGAGCGGCAAGTACCCCGAGGAGCTCACCATGGCAAAGCTGAAGCTGACCTACTTCGATTTCGACGGCGGCCGCGGCGAACCCGCGCGCCTGGCCTTGGCCCTCGGCGGCATCGCCTTCGAAGACCATCGCGTCGCGGGTAAGGACTGGCCTGCCGTGCGCGATCAGACGCCGTTCTGGGCGATGCCCACGCTCGAAGTTGACGGCAAGGTCGTTTCGCAGTCGAACAGCATCAATCGCTACGTCGGCAAGCTGACGGGCCTCTATCCCCAGGACGACTGGCAGGCGCTGTTGTGCGATGAGGTCATGGACGCAGCCGAGGACCTCGGCACCCGCATCGGTCACACGATCGACCTGCCCGAGGACGCCAGGAAGAAAGCGCGTGAAGAGCTCGTTGCCGGGCGTATCACGCGTTACCTGGAGCAGTTTCAGGCGCGACTGAAGACAGCCGGCGGCGAGCATTTCGCCGACCGGCGCCTCACGGTGGCGGACCTGAAGATCTTCATGCTGGTCCGCTGGTTGCGCTCCGGGGTGCTGGATCACATTCCGAAAGACCTCGTGGACCGCGTCGCGCCGCTTCTCGTCAGGCACTTCGAACGCATGACGGGCCATCCGGGCATCGTGGAGTACTACCGGCGTCGCAAGGCCGCGTAGCTAGGCAAGAGGCAGCTGCAGGTTGGCGGCGGGATAGACGATCGTCTGATCGGGACGGATGACTGCGCCGGGAGTCAGCTGGGCGGCCTCCCGGCGGCCGCCTTCCATGATGTGGAAGACCGCTTCCCGGTGGGCGAGGAGAGGGTCGGCGACGATGCGGCGGTGACAGCGCCACCAGACGGCCTCCGAGCACATGATCGCGCAGCGCCGCCCGCGCCCCTCTTCAAGCAGCCTGCCGAGAGCCACGCGAAATTCCCCGGACAGGGCGTAGTCCGCATAGTTGTGGAAGCTCCCGTTCGTCCAGAAAGCGTTCACATCCGGTGAGACGGAGCGCGACTGCGGTCGCAGGCCGCCCAGGGCCGCCATGTGCTCATAGGAGATGTCGGAGGCCGCCAGGGCGGTCGGGAGCGTGTCCCTGTTGAACTGCGGGTTGGTCCTCGACCTCGGAACCGTGCGGATGTCCGCGAGGAGCTGAACTTGAGCGCTCCTCAGGAGCTCGACGAGCTCGGCGAGAGTCCGGGTAGAGTGACCGATGCTGAAGAACGGAATCTTCACGGGGCCACGAGACGAGGCGCGGATCCTGTCGTGCCAGGCTCACGCATCCTTACTCGTCCGCTCCCTCCGTGACGTACTCCGCGCGGAGGTAACAACTCTCAGGATAGGTCCTGATCCCCGGAACATGGCCGGTGCGGTGTGCTTCCTGCATGTCCTCCCAATACCGCACCGTAAGCAGCTCACCGTGCCCGGCGCGGAAGGCTCTGCGCAGCTCGCGGTCGGCGATACGCAGTCCCGACTCCATCTCTTCCGGCAGGAAGACCAACCCCTGCTCGAAGTACCAGTCCGGCGGCCCCTCCTCGCCCTCGACGCGATCCGCGTTGGTGCGCACCTTCATGTCAGTCAGAGCCTCGACCGCGTCGTAGTCGTAGAGGAATACCTTGAGGTAGCGCGTGACGCCGTAATTGCGGGCGTCGAAATCCCTGTTGAACAAGTTGGCCGCGGCATTGTTCCTGATGCAGTGGCCCAGGTTGCTGATCACGCGGAGCGCCTTATCGCGCGCAGCGCTCGTCAGGTAAACGTTGAGGGGCATGAGCGTTCGCTGAACGATCAGGTACCTGAAGATCACCGCGTCGCCCTGCAGCCGCACCGCATTGCCCGCCGCCGTCACGAGCTCCTCGAGCAGCCGTGGATCGAACCATACGCGGTCGAGCTTGAGGTTCTGGAAGATGGTGTTGTCGAGCATGCTCCCGGTGCGATTGATCTCGTGTATGCGCCGGTACTTTTCGAGCACGGCGGCAGCCCCCGGAAATGTCCCCCACTTGTAGCCGTCGGTCGGGTGATCGCGGATGACCTTCAGCATGTAGGCAAGGCACGGTGCGTTGAACGCCATCGCGACGGTCCCGGGCGAGCCGGGCGCGGTCTGCAGCACCTCGCCGCTCTGCGCCAGCTGCCGCGTGATCTCGCTCATGATCGCTACTTTGCTGAAGTGGTGGTAGCCGAATATCGAGTACTGAAGGCCGAGCGGCCGACGCGGCATGATGCTGAGCAGGAACTCGGCGATCTCGTGGTAGTGCGGATTCGTGACATGGAATGCTGCTTGTGTGGTGTTGAAGAGATTGTGGACGTGCGGAATCGTCACCAGAACCGCCCGGGCAATGACGCCCCCGTCCCCGTTCTTCAGGGCGACAACCAGGGGCTTTACCCGGCCGTCGCTAAACATCATCCGGCCGACCAGGTATGCGCCTCGGTTGCGGAAGAAGCAGCCGCGGATCATCTCGATCCGTTGGAGCTCGAGCGTCGGATCCGACGCAAAGGACTCGTTCAGGCGCTGGGCAACCAGTGCCACGTCGGCGTCGATGTCGCGGTACGGGACCGTCAGGTCGCCGACCTTGAGCAGCGCGCTCACCACGTGCGGATCGACCGGCCAGCGGCAGTCGACGGCTGTAAACACTTCCTCGCGGCGCGCCTTGGGCCGCGGCAGGTCTCCCAGGGTGTAATCGACCGGGCGCCACTCGCCGTGGTGCACCCGGCGCCACACCGAATGCATGAAGGCGATCGCGAGGTCGCCGTCGTACCGCTCCTGCGCCTGCTCCGGGTATGCGTCCCCGACTCCGACCCATAGCGGCTCGTCTTCGATCAACGTGGGGTAGGTCAGCCGCAGCTCGTCGGCGAGCGCGTCGACCGTCGCATCGTAAAGCCCGAGCCGCGCGCGTGCGTGAGTGACCGCCGCGGCAGGGTCGCGCTTCTCGAATGCCGCCTTGGCAAGCCACGTGAGCCGCTGAAATTCGGCATAGAAGCAGGCGAACGAATCGAGGATCCAGGCGGCAACGAGCCGCGCACGCTCATTATCCGCTGCTGCCGCGGATAATTGCGTCGCGAAGCGCTCGGTCAGGGTTGCGGTCGCTCTCACGGGCGACCGGCAGTGTATCTGAGGATGCCGAGCGCGCCGAGCGTGGCCCGGGCTCAAGACCCATCGGCCTCGAGCCGCAGGGCTGGCGCGTGACGCCCCCTAAAGTTTTCGGCAAGGAGGCCGATCAAGCACCCTGGGAACCTCCTGTCCGCGCCGGGTGACCGCACGAGGAAGCTTAGTGAGCTGCACTGAAAAGAACCGGCTGCTGCAGGAGTACAGCGCTGCAACGCAGCGTCTGTCGCAGGTCGTGGCGCGTTACGGCGCGAGTCTCGGCCTCGCGCCGCTCGAGCGTGTGCAGGTCGAGAAGATCGTCGAAGAGGCGCGCCGTATCTACGGCCAGACGATGGCTGCGCTCGAAGCCCATCTGCTGCATCACGGGTGCTAGTCCCGACACCCGGCTCAGACCCGCAGCGGGTCGGTGTCGCCGCTGTGCGCTGAGGTGCTCTGCCGGAGTCTCGCGAGCTGCGCGAGGCACAGCACGAGAAACGCGACCGCGACCCAGGCGAACCAGTCCCCGAGCAGCAGAAAGAGCGTCCGGTCGTGGGTCTGCGGGACCGACACCAGGAGCGAGCTGAAGGGTGCGGCGGCGCACCAGGGCTCTGTAGAGCAGCACCGCGAGCGCATACACCAGCCCTTCGGTGAAGTAAATGCGCACCAGCAGGTGCCGTGGCAGGTGCAGCGCGCCGTGCAGCAGACCCCAGATGTTCAGAGTCCCCAGGATCATGGCGCAACCGGCGACCAACGCCGCGCTCCCGGCACTCGCGCCGCGAGCGAACAGCAGCACCGGCACCGGTGCGAGCCATATGAGGGGCCAGGAGGGATCGAGCCCGGTGCCGTACCAGATCAGCACGGCGGTCGCGAGCATGGCGATCACCCCGCGCTCCACGCGACTCACCCCAATTTCGAATGCCATCGAATCGCACCGCGGCTGTTGCTCGCGTCGGCGATCTTCGCTCCCGAGTGAGCGTAGGTGACCAGATGAACGGACCGCCCGGTGCCGTCGGGGACGTACTGCGCGACGAGGCTCACCAGAAGATTCACCGTCGAAAACCTGCGCATAACCCCTCCCTGTCACGCCTCGCGCGGCAGCTGGAGGTGCGTGCGGAACTGCCCTGGACAGCCATCCGGTCGGAGTGTCCGCGCCGTCTGGGGGGAAATGATGATCGGCTGCTGGGCCGGATGGACTACGCGGCTACCGCCGCGGCTCGCGCCGCGGCTAGCGCCGCAACAGGTACCGGTATTGCACGAACCCCGATCGATCGGCGATCCGCTCGTAGAGCCGCATGGCTTCGGCGTTGCTCTCATGAGTCAGCCAGTACACGCGATTCAGGCCCTGCTCCCGTGCGCGCGCGTACACGTACTCGATCAGCGCCCGCCCGACACCCGCGCCGCGGGCTGCGGGCGCGACGAACAGGTCCTGCAGATAACAGTAGTCGTCCGTGGTCCAGCAGGAGCGGTGGCGGATGTGATGTACGAGGCCGACCGCGGTCTCCTCAGACCACGCCAGTGCACCCGCCATCGGCTCGGCCCGATCATTGAGCCGTCGCCAGGTCACTTCCGACACCTCGGCCGGAATCTCCACCTTGTAGAAGGACTGATAGCCGCGCCACAGCGGCAGCCATGCCGCCTGGTCGCCCGGCGACAGCGGTTTGATCGTCACGGATGTCCTGGTCACGGGGCTATCCTCAATGAAAGCCGGCCAGCGTCATCGCCGCGGCCGCGCACAGCGGAGCTAAGGCTGCGGAGCTCGCGAGCCTCAGGAGTTGTCGTCGGGTCAGTGCCGGGGCCATACGTCAATCAGGTCCCCACGCGGCGCCCCGAATGGGCGTCGAAGAGGTGCAGCCGATCGGTCGCGAACGTCAGCGTCACCGGATCGCCGACCCGCAGCAGTCTTTGTGGCGGCGTGCGCAGCACCAGCTCGACGTTCCCCACGCGCACAGTGAGAAATGTCTCGTTGCCGACCGGCTCTATCAGCTCGAGCGCGCCGCTGAGATGCGGCCCGGCCTCCGGCGGCGCGCCCGCGGTTACCAGGTGAAGATCCTCGGGACGCAGCCCAGCGACGAGCTCCGCGCCATCCTGCGCGGCCAGGCTCGATGCGCGGGGCTTGCCGAGCCCGAGCCGCGTGAACCCCAGGTCGAGCTGCGGCTCCTGCGGCTCCTGCTGCTGCTGCAGCAGCCGCCCGCGCAGGAAGTTCATGGACGGACTGCCGACGAAGCCCGCAACGAAGAGGTTGGCGGGCTGTTCGTAGACCCGCAGCGGTGTATCGATCTGCTGGATCTCTCCGCCGTTCATGACCACGATCCGCTGCCCGAGCGTCATGGCTTCGACCTGATCGTGCGTCACGTAGATCATCGTGGCACGCAGCCGGCGGTGCAGCCGCGCGATCTCGGTGCGCACGCCCGAGCGCAGCCGCGCATCGAGGTTCGACAGGGGCTCATCGAGGAGAAACACCTGCGGCTCGCGCACCAGCGCCCGCCCCAGCGCCACACGCTGCCGCTGTCCGCCCGAGAGCTGGCGCGGCAGCCGGTCCAGCTGGCCTTCGAGATCGAGGAGCGCTGCGACCTCGCGCACGCGTGCGGCTCGCTGCGAGCGCGACACTCCCTTCAGACGCAGGCTGAACCCGAGGTTCTCCTCCACCGTCATGTGCGGATAGAGGGCGTAGGTCTGAAAGACCATCGCGACGTCCCGGTCCTTGGGCGCCAGGTCGTTGACCACCCGCCCGCCGATGCGCACCGTACCGGCCGTGGGCGTCTCGAGGCCGGCGATGATGCGCAACAGCGTCGACTTGCCGCAGCCCGAAGGGCCCAGAAGTACGACGAGCTCTGCATCGTCCACCCCGAAGGTCGCTCCGGCCACGGCGACCCGCCCGCCGTCATAGGCCTTGACCACGCCCTCCAGCGCTACGGCTGCCATCCAGAAGACTCGACGGGCATCGCACCCCCGGTGGAATCATAACCGCTGCCGCCGGGGGGCGTGACAGGGGCGGGCCCGGGCTGGGAAGTTCTGCGGCCAGCGCCCAAGGAAAACGTTTTCTTCAGCTGCCCGTCCGGGTATTCTCTCCGCCAGACGTCGCGAGGTGTCCCATCGCCTTTCCGCATCGCTTCCTCTGGGGGTGCGCGACCTCCGCTTACCAGATCGAGGGCTCGCCGCTGGCCGACGGCGCCGCCCCGAGCATCTGGGAGCGCTTCGTCCACACACCCGGACTGGTCAGGGACGGGGACACCGGCGATGTGGCCTGCGATCACTACCGCCGCTACCGGGACGACGTCGCGCTGATGGCGCGTCTCGGGCTCAAGGCCTATCGGTTCAGTGTCTCCTGGAGCCGCGTGCTGCCCCTCGGCACGGGAGCCGTGAATCCCGCCGGCCTCGCCTTCTACGACCGTCTGACCGATGAACTGCTCGGCCACGGCATAGAGCCGGTCGTGACGCTCTACCACTGGGACCTCCCTGCGGCCTTGTACGACCGTGGTGGCTGGCTCGATCGCGATTCGGCGCAGTGGTTCGCCGAGTACGCGCGCGTCCTGTACCGCAGGCTCGACGATCGCGTGAAGCTCTGGGCGACCATCAACGAGCCGTGGGTCATCGCGGACGGCGGCTATCTGCAAGGCGCACTTGCCCCGGGCCACCGCAGCCTCGCCGAGGCTCCCGTCGTCAGCCACCATCTGCTGTGTGCTCACGGCGCGGCCGTGCAGGCGTACCGCGCGGAGGGAAAGCACTCGATCGGGCTGGTGGTGAACCTCGAGCCCAAGCATCCTGCTTCCGCACGCCCGGAGGACGTCGCCGCAGCGGCGCGCGCCGACGCCTACATGAACCGCCAGTATCTCGACCCGGTGTTCTTCGGGCGCTATCCGCCGGAGCTCGCGGATATCTTCGGCACTGCCTGGCGAGAGTGGCCGGAGGCTGACTTGAGGCTCATCAGCGAGCCGATCGACTTCCTCGGCGTCAACTACTACACGCGCGGTGTGACGCAAGCCGAGACGGCAGCCTGGCCGCTCGAGGCCGCCGTGGTCCGCCAGCCGCAGGCCACCTACACCGAGATGGGTTGGGAGGTCTACCCGAGCGGGCTCACGGAAACGCTCTGCTGGGTCAGGGATCGCTACGGCGCGATCCCGCTCTACGTAACCGAGAACGGCGCCGCCTTCGCTGACCCGCCCAGCGTGGCCGGCGATCGGCTCGAGGACCCCCTGCGGGTCGAGTACCTGCGCGGCCATGTGCGCGCGGTGGGGGCCGCGATCGAGCAGCACGTCGACGTGCGGGGTTATTTCGTCTGGTCGCTGCTCGACAACTTCGAGTGGGTACTGGGCTACTCGAAGCGCTTCGGCATCGTGCACGTGGAATTCAGCTCCCAGCGACGCACGCTGAAGGCGAGCGCCGAGTTCTATTCCAGGGTCATCGCCGCCAACGGCCGCGCGATCGAGGCGTGCTGATACGCCCTAAGGTGCGGTGCTCGGCGCGGCCGCAACCCGCTGCGCTCAGCCTTTGACGCTGCCCGTCAGGATGCCGCGGATGTAGTAGCGCTGCAGGGCCAGGAACAGCACCAGCACCGGCAGCACCGTCAGCACCGCGCCCGCCATCATCAGCTCGTTGTCCTGGCCGTGCTCGCGCGACAGCGCCGCCAGGGCGACCGGCAGCGTGTACATGCGCTGATCGGTGAGCGCGATGAGCGGCCACAGAAAATCGTTCCAGCCGCCGAGGAAAGTGAATCCGCCGAGGAAGGACGCTACCGCGAGAGTCGCCAGTATCGGCCGCAGCACCGGCAACACGATGCGCAGGAATATCCGCACCTCGTCCGCGCCGTCGATGCGCGCGGCCTCGAGCAGCTCGTCCGGGATCGACAGGGCGTACTGTCTCACCAGAAACACCCCGAAGATGCTGGCAGCCGCCGGCAGAACGACACCGGTGTAGGTGTTCACCAGGCCGAGCCACTTCATCATGAGGAACAGCGGCAGCATGGCCACCTGACCCGGGATCACGAGAGCCGCGAGCAGCGTGCGCAGCAGCGCCTCGCGTCCGCGGAAGCGCAGCTTCGCGAAGGCAAAGCCCGCCAGGGAATTGAAGAGCAGGGACAGCACCGCGGTGAGCGAGGCGAGCCACAGGCTGTTGGCAATATAGCGCCCCATGCCCTGCGTCGCGAACAGCAGGCGGTAGTTGGCGGCGGTCGGGTGCCGCGGCAGAAGCGGTGGCGGGAAGACACTGGCAGTGCCGGCCGGCATGAACGACACCGCCACCATCCACAGGAGCGGCAGCAGCGTCAGCGCGGCGAGCGACAGCAGCGCCACGTGCAGCAGTACGCGAGTGGCTCTGGCGCTCACGGTGCCTCGATCCGCCGCAGGAAGCGCATCTCGAGCGCGGTGACGACCAGCACGATGAGAAACAGGAGAAATGCGACTGCCGATGCGGTGCCGAGGTTCCACCATTTGAAGGCCTGGTCGTACATGAGATAAACCACGCTCATCGTGCTCTGCAGCGGCCCTCCCTGGGTCATCACGAAGGGCTCGGCGAACAGCTGGAAGTACCCGGCGGCCGTCAGAATCGCCACCAGCAGCAGCGTCGGACGCAGCGCGGGCAGCGTCACGCGCACGAACTCCTGCCAGAACGAGGCGCCATCGAGGCGCGCCGCCTCGTGCAGCTCCTCGGGGACAGCCTGCAGCGCCGCGATCAGGATGATCATGTTGTAGCCGAAGTTCTTCCATACCGCGAAAAGCACGATGGCCGGCATCGCCCAGTGCGGGTCGCCGAGCCAGTCGAGCGGATGGACCCCCAACGCGCCGAGCGCCCAGTTGAGCAGGCCATAGCGCGTGTGCAGCAGGTAGCGCCACACGAGCGCCACCGCGACCACCGTCGTCACCACGGGCGCAAACAGCGCGGTGCGGAACAATGCCGGCCAGCGCGTCAGGCGGGAGCTGACCAGCAGTGCCGTGAGGAGCGAGGCCAGCACCGACAGCGGCACCCCCAGCGCGACGAAATAGCAGGTATTGCCCAGCGCGCCCCAGAACTCCCGCGAGTGCATCAGCTGCCAGTAGTTGTCGAGCCCGACGAAGCGCAGGTTGCGCAGGTCGGCGAGCGCATAGAGATCGAAATCGGTCAGGCTGAGCGCCAGCGCGCCCAGTACCGGGAGGAAGAAGAACACTCCAATGATGACGAGCGCCGGCGCCGCGAACAGCCAGCCGAAGTGGCTTGCCCTCATGGAGCGGCTGCTGCCCGCGCCAGCATCCAGCGGCGCTTGGCGAGGATCGCATCCACCGTGCGGTCGAGCTCGCCCGCACCCTCCTCGACCGACAGGTCGCCGTGCACGACGCGCTCGGCGACGAGGCGCATCTCGGTCACGATACGCTCGAGCTCCGGAACTCTGGGTGTCGCTCTGACACGCTCGAGCTGCTCGCGGAAAGCGCGCGCGTAGACGTTGTCGGCGAGTTGCGGGGCCGTCCAGCTGCTGCGGCGTGGCGGCAGGTCGCCGCTCAAGTCATAGAAACGCGCCTGAACCGCGGGAGTGGACAGGAACTCGAGCAGCAACCAGGCATCGTCCTTGTGCCGCGAGCGACGGAACACGACCAGGGCTGAGCCGCCGGCCAGAGAGGCGCCCAAGCCGTCGGGACCGGGCATCGGCGCCGTCATCCAGGTGCCCTGCTCCCCGGGCGGAAGACGCCGCTTGAATTCTTCGATGTTCCACGGACCGGATATATAGAAGGAATAGTAGCCGTGCCCGAACTCGTCCCACACGTTCGAGATCTGCGTGTCCGCGACCGGGGGCGCCCAGCCCCGGACAAAAGCCTCGCGGTAGAACCTGAGCGCACGCTCGAATCCGGAGCTCTCGAAGTTGCCGAAGCGTCCGCCGTCACGCAACAACGGATCGGGTTGCTGCAGCGCGAGCACCAACAGCGGCTCGAACTCGTTGAGCGGCAGCAACACGCTGTAGCGCTCGGGTCCCACCTGCCGCTTGATCGCCGCCAGCATCCGCGACCACTCCGCCCAGGTGCGTGGTGGCTCGGCAAAGCCCGCCCGGCGGAGCAGATCGCGCCGATAGAAGAGCAGGCGCGTGTCGACGTACCACGGCACCCCGTACAGATGGCCGTCGACCACGCTGGTATCCCAGATTCCCTGGAAGTAGTCGGCCGGCTGCACGACCGCCGAGCGGGCGGCGCGCTCGTCGAGCGGCTCGAGGGCCTTAAGCGCCGCGAACTCCGGGATCCACGAATTGCCGAGCTGACACAGATCCGGCGTCGCATCCGCGGCGAACGCGGTGAGCAGCTTCTGATGGGCGGTGCTCCAGGGCAGCTGCTGCACGCGCACCTCGATGTTGGGATGGAGCCGGGTGAACTCGGGCAGCAGCTGCGCGATGACCTCGCCTTCGCGGCCCACCGCCCACACGGTGATCGACCGGTGGGAGGGGGAAGCGGAGCCGCAGCCCGCGCCGGAGAGAGCGAGCAGCAGAGCGAGGAATTGCCGCGGCGGGCAACTAGCGGGCATCCTGCAGCCAGCCACCCCGGAATCCCGCGCGCTCGAGGCCGCGCCGGACGTAGTCATTGCGGCGCATGATGCGCCACACGAGCCCGCTGCGATAGTTCTCGATCATGGCAAGGATCGGGCCCTGATCGATCGCCAGATAGTGAGGATCGACCCAGCCGCGCGCCGAGCCCGCGGGCGAGTGAGCGTCGAAGCTCAGGTTGAAGGAATCGCGGAAGCCGTAGGTCGAGTAAAGGGCGTCGCCGAGGAGCCGATGCATCTCGAGGGTGGCCGGGATGACGATCTCCGGCGCAAAGGGGAGCGAGCCGATCGCCGCGGTTGGCGCGATCGTGCCGTCATCGACGACGCCTTCGAGGCCCACGCCGCGGGCCCGGTAGGCGTAGAAGCGCCGTGTCCCGCCCTCATACGGCTGGCGCGCCTTGCCCGGGCCTTCGCAGGCCGTGAGCCCCCAGAGATTCTCTCCGTAGCCGCGCCAGTGCCCGGGATTCTCGATCGCATAGCGCTGCTGGGCGTAGGTGGCCCGGCGGCTGTTCTCGAAGTAGTCGAGATCGCGCCCGCGCATGTAGGCGTCCCGGATGCCGCGGAAGTCGATCCAGACGTGCGAATACTGGTGACCAAAGAGCGGCCCGAAGCTCAGGTGTGTCTGCCCGTAGAGGGTGCCCCAGTGCCGGTCGTAGTTCCGCGTCCATTCCTGCCAGGCATCATCGCGCGCTGCGTGGGTGGGAGAGCCGAGCGCGAGGATGTAGATCAGCGTGGCCTCGTTGTAACCGCGCCAGGAATCACGCTCAAATCCGCTCTCGGGTGTCCAGCCCATCACCACGGCGGACGACCCGTGCTCGGACCAGATCCAGTCGACTCGCCGGTAGATGTCGTCGGCGAGGTGGCGGATCTCCGCCTCCTGCGGATCCTTCCCGTCGAAATACGACTGACACATGAGCACGCCGCCGAGCAGCAGCGCCGTGTCCACGGTCGAGAGCTCCGAGCGGTTGCGCCGCGCGCCGCTCTCCATGTCGATGAAGTGATAGAAGAAGCCATGCTGCTCGGTGGTCGCGGCGAAGAAGCGCAGCGTCGCGAGCACGCGCGCGCTGGCGGCGGCACGGGTGATGTAGCCGCGCTCGACACCGATCGGATAGGCCGTGAGCGCAAAGCCGACGCCGGCGATGCTCG